>NZ_CWGJ01000004.1 GCF_900000175.1 Estrella lausannensis | reverse complement strand
CTTCTTGACTGGCACTCAATAATGAAAAAGAGAGTAAGAATAGAAAAACAGTCGTTCGCCAAGCCATGAGCACTTTCCAATAAAAAGTTGGCGATGGTAGCCAAAGCACACTGACAAGTCAATATAGTTTTTTATAAGGTGTTACCTTCTCCTGTAGTCCTGAAGCCACCCCTCGGCTTTTTGGATTTTTGGATGGATCGATTGTTCATTTTTATCCAGAAGGTAGACCATATTCTGCGTGCGCTGGTTGGAAGCAAAAAGCGCTCGGTGGATGCTCAAGAAGCGCCAGAAGAGGCCATCCCAAATTTCAGTCCACTCCCCTTTGGGGTAGTTGCTCATTTTCAAAAGATAGTTGGAGCCTGAAATATAGGGTTTGGTCACTATCTTGCCTCCGTCGGCATATTGGCTCATTCCGTAGACGTTTGACACCATCACCCAATCATAGGCATCCACAAAATTGCCCATAAACCAGCTGTAAACCTCGTCTGGAGCGCTCTCCGTCAGCAAAAGAAAATTCCCCAGCACCATCAGACGTTCGATGTGGTTGCAATACCCTGTCTTCAAAGCTCTCTTAATGATCACATCGAGCGGAAAAATACCCACAGATCCATTCCAGAAGCATTTTGGAATTTTCTCGCGATGGTGAAAAAAGTTCAATGAACGCTGATAGGATCCCTTAAGAAAATAGGAGGCTCTTACAAACTCCCTCCAGCCGATGATTTGCCGTATAAAGCCTTCCAGGGAATTTAAGGGGATTGAACGTTTCTTTGCTTCTTCGAGAGCCGACTCTACAACTTCCATGGGAGTTAAGAGCCCAATATTCAGAAGGGGGGATAGAACGCTGTGGAAGAGGAACGAGTCGCCGAGCTGAAGCGCGTCTTGGTAATCGCCATAGAGCAGAAATTTACTCCTAAGAAAGTCACCAAGAGAGGCCCGCGCCTCTTCATGGGTCACCGGGTAGTTAAATGGAGAGGATTCGCCGATGGCATGAGGAAACTCTTGTTCCACTCCAGTGATGACTTGCTCTACCTCACGGCTTTTGGATGCCAAGAACGGAGGAGGGATCGGGAGTCCTTTGGGGATTTTCTTTCTGTTGTCCGCATCAAAGCTGTATTTACCGCCCACCGGTCCTGGGCCGCTCATCAAAATATCACATCGCTTGCGCTGATAGGCGTAAAACTGCGCCATGGAGTAGTGCTGCTTGCCGGCAAAGAAGGTCTTTATCTCCTGATTTGAGCAGATGAACCCGGGCGATGGGTAAAAGGAGATTTCCCAGCCCCATTTGTCAGCAGCCTCCTGCAGGTCTTGGCTTAGCCACTCATCGGCAAATTCTGCGACGTGAATTTTTTTAACTCCCCTTTTTTCCAGGAGGGAGAAGAGTTCGCCGCGTTGATTGAGATCGTGCGCCGGAATATAGAGGACTTCCCGCTTCTCATTCTTAAGTTTTTCAGCATAGGCGCGCATCGCCGCCCGAAGTAAAACTAGCCTCTGTTTATGAAACGGCTGGACTTTGAAAAATAGAAACTCTTCGGCAAGGCAGACTGTTCGGCCTTTAGCGACTCCAGGATGATTCTCAAACAGCTGATCGGGAAAAATAAGTGTGATGTCAGTCATGTCCGATTGCATCTTGCCTGATCACTCCAAACAGCTCTTTCAAAACTTCTCTTCGGTAGAAAAAAATCGTGTCGAGATCATCCTTAATCTTAAAGCGGTGTAAAATTTTGCCCAGGATGCCAAACGGCACTTTATAATAGACCACATCTTCCATCAGCACGCCTCCCGGTATCGAGGTGAACCAATGTTCATGATGCCAAAAAACATAGGGGCCAAATCGCTGTTCATCAATAAAATAGCGCAATTTTTCCGCAGCGACGATTTCTGTCACCCATTCCATCTTGATACCCCATAGAGGTGAGACAGTATAGGTGAGAATCTGCCCGGGGTACATTTTTTTGTTTTCGTGGTGATGCTTGATTTTGAGCCCCAAGCTCTTAGGGGTGATTTTCTCCAGATTGGCAGGAGACGAAAAAAAATCCCATGCCTCTTCCAAAGATAGGGGAAGCTTTTGTGTAAAATGCAACTTATACATAGAGTAACCTTATCAGCTTCATGGTAATTTTAAAATGAAGCCACTGAGGGGAAAAAAGCAAGAGCTGTCTGATACGAAGCGGCAGAACTCTAAAGGACGCGGTTTCATGAGCAAAATTTTAGTGACAGGTGCTACCGGGTTTGTGGGAAAGCAGCTCATTTTGTCCTTACTCGAAAGGGGGCATGAAGTCTACGCCATTTGCAGGATTCGGGGGACAAGGGTTTTTTCAGACGACAAACCCAATCTCTTCTATATCTGGGGAGATTTGCGCAACCCCGACACCTATCGTGAGATACCGCAAGGCATTGATGCCGCTTATTACCTTGTGCATTCGATGTCGGGAATCGTTGCGAATTTGTCGGACACCGAAGAGCAAGTCGCAAGGGCTTTTGTCAATGGCATTAAGGAAACCGGCGTCCGTCAAATCATCTATCTCGGAGGGATCATCAATGATGAAAGAGCGCTCTCTCCCCATCTAAAATCGAGGTTGCTAGTCGAGACAATCCTGAACGAAAGCAAAATCCCCACCACAATTTTGCGGGCTAGCCTGATCATCGGCGCAGGAAGCGCTTCCTTCGAAATCATCCGCGACCTCTGCGCTAAACTCCCCTGGATGGTTGTCCCCAAATGGGTTAAAACTCCTTGTCAGCCTATTGGAGTTCAAGATGTTCTATTTTATCTGACGGGAGTTTTGCTCAACGAAGCTTGCTATAATAAAACCTTCGACATCGGTGGGCCTGAAGTCCTCAATTTCAAGCAGCTGATGCAAAATTACGCTGCAGTCGGAGGGGGGAAAATACGGATGCTGGAAGTCCCCTTCTTGTCACCGCGTCTATCCAGCTACTGGCTCTTTTTTGTGACCTCGGTGCGCTTTTCCCTCTGTTATTACCTTGTGGAAAGCATGAAAAGCAGCACGGTGGTGCGGCTTGACGAAATCCAGTCCATCCTTCCTCACACCTGCCTTACCTACCGGGAATCCATTATCTCGGCCATGGAGCAGACATCAAGCCACCAGCTGGTCTCGACATGGATGGATGCTTGGGACACAGAAGATGAAAACCCTGACATCGCCCATTATATCGAAACAGCTAAAAACGGCGGTTTGAAAGATGAAAGGAGAGTTCCGATCAAGGCCTCCCGGGATATAGTCATCGATAGAATTTGGAGAATCGGGGGCGAGACAGGCTATTACGTTTTCGACTGGGCATGGTACTTACGAGGGATTTTAGACAAAATGGCAGGCGGCATCGGACTCAACCGCGGACGGCGGGATCCTGCCGAAATTCACGTGGGAGACTCCATCGATTTTTGGCGCGTGCTGGTTGCCGATAAGAAAAAGGGGTGTCTTTTGCTCCTGTCAAATATGAAAGTGCCCGGAAAGGCCTGGCTATCTTTTCAGCTCGTAGAAAATGGAACCGGCACCTACCTCGTCCAGACCGCGCTTTTCCAGCCCAGCGGTATCCTGGGTTATCTCTATTGGTATTCCCTTTATCCCATACACTGCTTTCTCTTCCAGAAAATGGCAAAGGCGATCGGCAAAGCTTGAATCAGCTCTGCAAAAGGGCCCCCGAGATTCAGAGGTCCTTTCGGTATTCAATCGAACTATTCTTCTATAATTAAAGTTCATCTAGCAGAAAAACTTAATTACTTCTATCGCAAAGCTTTTTCTTGATAAGAAGAAAAGCTCTCTATAAACAGTATATCGGAACAACTTGAAGAATTGGAAATTTGGCCAGGAGGGCCTTAAGAATTTTTGTCCAGAGCGAGCGACCATTGCCGAGAGGCAAGGCGCGAGTGAGAACGAAAATTCTTAAATATACCGAAATTGTCTCAAAATTTGGGATTTTGGCTTTCTAAAAGCCAAAATCCCAAATTTTGAGACAATTTCGGTATAAACCCGACGAAGCCAAAGACCAATTCTTCAAGTTGTTTCGGTATAAAAGATCCTGTCGCTTTGTTTTGGTATACGCAAGATGGTTGGTAAGTCTCATTATCTGCTTTTATATTTTTGTATCCTGAGTATCGCCGCTCCCTTGGAAGCGCATGCAGAAAGGACCGGTTATAGCAGCCTCTCACCGAGCGAAGAGCTCGATCTGGAGCAGGCTGTCTCCAGAGTATTGACACACTCTTTAACCTTGAAGTCTGCCTGCAACGATGCACAAATGAGCCGTCATCAGCTGAGACAAGCTCAGCTCGCGCCAAATCCTGTCGCCGGTTATGAGGTGGAGAACTTCGCGGGAAACAACCGTTGGAAAGGGTGGGACAGCCGCGAGGAGCGCATTTTTTGCTCGCAGCAGGTGGAAACGGCAGGAAAAAGGGACTATCGCTCCCAAGCATCGATGTATCAATACTACGCCGCCCTTGTCGGATATGATGTCTCGAAACTTGTCGTTTTAAACCGGCTCAGCCGGGCGTTCATCCATGTGGCCGCGAGCCAGGAATTGCTGAAACTAGCCGAAGAGCAAGCTTCCATCGCCGAAGAGGTCCTCCAGATCGCGACCAAAAAAGCCGAGACGGGAAAAGTCTCTTTCATCGAGCAAACTAAAGCCGAAGTGGCCTACTCGGATGCCCTCAGCGCCGTCGATAATGCCAAAGTCGAGCTCAACAACTCCAAGAAGCGCCTCTCCCTTCTCTTTGCAAGCGCCTGCCCCGACTTTGACAGGGTAGTTTTTCCCTTTTACGAAATTAAAGAGCTTCCTTCTTTTGAGCAATGCCTGGCGAATCTTTGCAATCAACCCGAAATTATTCAATCGCTCTATCAAACCCTGAAGGCTGAGAAGAGCTGGAAATTGGAAAAAGCGGGCAGAATTCCTGATGTGACTGTTGAGATAGGCTATAAAGCAAACTACGAAGAGAGTAACCGCGGCCTGATGGCAGGCATCTCGATACCGATTCCGCTGTTCGATCAAAACCAGGGGAATGTCAAAAGCGCCTACTATGAAATGTTGAAGACGGGCGACTTAGGAAGGCAGCTTTGGCTTGTGCTCGAATCGAGACTGTCGATTTCCCACGAGGATGCCACTCGGGCATATCTGGAGGCAAAACGCATAAAGGAGCGCTCGCTGCCGTCCGCCACGAAATCCTTTGAGCTCGCTCAAAAAGGGTATCAGGAAGGAAAATTTGAGTATCTGGATGTCCTGGATGCAGAAAGGACACTGTTCGGCGTGAAAGAAAGGTACATTCAATCGCTTGTCAACTATCACACAAGGCAAGCAGATATCGACTATTTAAACAGTATGACGGATTAGGATATGTCCCCAAAAATCGTGCTTTCATACGGACTTGCCGCCTTGGTAGGAGCCGCCACGACCCTTTTAATCATCTATTCTCGAAATGTGGATGAATTCAATACACTGGTCGGCTTCTCCCCCTCCTCAGGCGAAGAGAGAGCAATATCTCATGAACACATGCATCACGACCACGATGAAGATCATCACCATGATCACGACGAAGAAGAAAATTTAGTCAGCTTCACAGAAGAGCAGCTTGAAAAACTTAAAATTCAAGTGAAGCGCGCGGGCCCGGGTACACTCCAGTCCCTCATCACTGCACGTGGAAAAATCATCATCCAACCCGACCGTCTGGCGCATATCATCCCCAAAATATCCGGCATTGCCAGGCAAGCTTCCATGAACATCGGCGACAAAGTGAAAGCCGATGAAGTCATCGCTGTCTTGGAGAGCCGGGAGATGGCCGATACCAAAGCCGCCTATCTTACCGCTCTCAGCAAAGAAAAACTCACCGCCTCGGCGCTTGAGAGGGAAACTCGGCTCTATAAAGAAAGGATCTCCGCCGGTCAAGACTTCCTCAGCTCGAAAAATGCGTATGAAGAGTCTCTCCTCAACTTGCAACTTGCCGCCGAGAAGCTGCAGGCATTTGGACTTGATAGAGAGGAGATCTCCCTTTTAACCAAGCAAGATGAACCGCAGCTCAGACTCTACCATATTCGCTCACCGATCGACGGCACCATCATCTTGCGTCATATCACCAAGGGAGAATTTATCGAAAACACGACCACGATCTATGAGGTGGCAGACTTAAGCCATGTGTGGGTCGAGATCGGAATCTATCCCAAAGATCTCTACCGGGTAAAAGAGGGGCAGAGGGTCGATATCGTGATACCCTTCGAAAACAAAGGGGCCAAGGCCAGACTGATCTATGTCAGCCCGATCATCGACGAAGATACCATCACAGCGACCGCCATCGCCGAGCTGGACAATGCAGACGGCCTCTTCCGGCCCGGAGTTTTTGTGAAAGTCAATATTCCCTCTGAAGAGCGGCCCTTCCCCATCACTGTTCCAAAAAGTGCTGTACAAAGCGGAGAAGGAAAGGAATTTGTTTTTGTCGCCAAACCGGAAGGATTCGAGAGGCGTATCGTGGAAACGGGAGAGAGTGATCAGGACATGGTCGAAATCAAGTCGGGATTACTGCCCGGTGAAGAGTATGCGGCAACCAACACATTTTTACTGAAAGCAGAACTGGGTAAGGATAGCGCCGAACATGAGCATTGAAAAAATTTTACGCTTTTCCCTGCAATACCCGCTGGGAGTATTGCTGGTCACCACCATCGTGGCAGCCTATGGAATCTACTCCTTCAGCCGACTGCCGATCGACGCGGTTCCCGATATCACTACCAACCAGGTGCAGATCAACACGGTACTGGAGGGGCTATCCCCCCTTCAGGTGGAAAAGCAGGTCACCTATGTGGTCGAGACAGCTCTTGGAGGAATCCCAGGCCTGCAAATGACTCGCTCCATCTCTCGTAACGGTTTCTCCCAGGTCACTGCCGTCTTCGATGATGAGGTCAATGTCTACTTCGCGAGGCAGCAGATCAACGAACGTATCAGCGAAGTCAAAGACCAATTACCGGAAGGGGCGGAACCGAAGATGGGACCGATTTCGTCGGGACTGGGTGAAATTTATATGTGGACGGTCGACTACCGGCATCCCGGCGGAGGGGGAGCGGAGATCAAAGATGGCAGCCCTGGCTGGCAAAAGGACGGCTCCTACCTCACACCCGAGGGACATGTCTTAAAAACCGATGCCGAAAAGGCATCGTACCTAAGAACAGTTCAGGACTGGATAGTGAGGCCACAGCTTAAAGGAATCAAGGGGCTTGCTGAAGTAGACTCCATCGGCGGATTCGTCCGTCAATATCACATCGAACCCAATATAGAACAGATGATCGCTCTTGGACTTAGCTTCGAGGAGATTGTTCAGTCCGTCAAGAAAAACAACATCAGCATCGGCCCGGGGTATATCGAAAGGCATGGAGAGGCGCTGCTCGTTAAGTCCGATGAGCGGCTCGACACCCCTCGCCAGATTGAGACGATTGTTGTGGCCACACGCGCAGGAATACCGATTCGCATCCGCGATATCGCAGAGGTCGGGATCGGTAAAGAGATGCGCACGGGCAGCGCGACGAGAAACGGTCATGAAGTGGTGGTGGGAACTGCCATGATGCTAATCGGCGCCAACAGCCGCACCGTCTCACAGGAAGTCGACAACAAGCTAATGGAGATCAATAAAACGCTCCCGGCCGATATCGAGCTGATTCCAGTCATCAACCGCACAAAGCTTGTGAATGCCACGATCACAACAGTCGTGAAAAACTTAAGCGAAGGTGCTCTCTTGGTCGTAGCCGTCCTCTTTGCTTTCTTAGGCTACTTCAGGGCGGCACTCATTACCGCTTTAGTAATACCGCTTTCCATGTTGATGACCGCGATCGGCATGGTCCAGTCGAAAATCAGTGGCAACCTGATGAGTCTTGGAGCCATTGATTTCGGACTGATTGTCGACGGAGCGGTGATCATCACGGAAAATTGCTTAAGACGTCTTGCTGACAAGCAGCATGAGATCAAGCGCACGCTCCGATTTGATGAGCGCATGCAGGAGGTGATGAAGGCCAGTAAGGAGATGATCCAGCCTACGGTATTTGGCCAGGCGATCATCATCATCGTCTATTTTCCCGTTCTTGCCCTGACCGATGTTGAAGGGAAGATGTTCCACCCTATGGCAATGACAGTCATCTTCGCCTTGATCTCGGCGTTCATTCTATCCCTCACTTTTGTTCCCGCGATGATCGCTGTTTTCGTCACGGGCAATCTCAAGGAGAAGGAGAATTTTATCATCCGGGCCGCCAAAAGCATCTACCAGCCCCTGATCAAAAGCACGCTTGAGCGCCCCTGGATTACCGTTGTAACCTCCACTATAGCTGTCGCCTGCTCATTTTTCCTTTTCAACCATCTGGGTCAGGAGTTTGTCCCCCAACTTGACGAAAGGGATATCGCCATGCACGCCATCCGTATTCCCAGCACATCGCTTACACAGTCGACTGCGATGCAGCGGGAAGTGGAAGCGGCGATCATCAAGCTGCCCGAAGTGGCCTATGTCTTCTCTAAAACAGGTACGGCAGAGATGGCCTCCGATCCGATGCCGCCCAACGTTTCGGACTCCTTCATTATGCTCAAACCCACCGAAGAGTGGCCGAATCGGGCGATGACAAAAAACGAACTCATACAAAAGATTGAAGAGACGGTCACGAAAATCCCCGGCAACAACTACGAATTTACCCAACCGATAGAGATGCGTTTCAATGAACTCATCTCCGGCATCCGCAGCGACGTCGCTGTCAAGATCTACGGAGACGATTTTGAGCGGATGCAAAAAGCAGGAGAGGAAATCGCCCGTGTCATCAGGAATATTCCCGGTGCGGCTGATGTCAAGGTAACACAAACAGACGGACTGCCTGTATTGGATCTCAAGATGGATCGGGAAGCTGCCAGCCGCCTCGGAGTGAATGTTTCCGACGCACTGGATGTCGTCGCCATTGCCATGGGCGGCGGAAAGGCCGGACAAATCTTTGAGGGAGACAGAAGATTTGATGTGATCGTCAAGCTGCCGGAGCAATTGAGGGCAGATCCCACCACCTTAAGCACGCTCCCTATCCCCCTTTCGACTAACGGAGACGAAAGAAAGCACACCCATTTTCCCTATATCCCCTTAAGCGAAGTAGTCAAACTGCAAGTCAGCGACGGCCTCAATGAAATTTTGCGCGAAAACGGCAAGCGCTTTATCGCAGTGCAGGCAAACGTCCGCGGAACAGACCTCGGGAGCTTTGTCGAGCAAGTGAAAAATCGCATCGACAAAGAGGTGAAAATCCCTGAAGGGTACTGGATTGCCTTCGGTGGGCAGTTTGAAAACATGCTATCGGCGAGAAATCGTCTGCTCGTCGTCGTCCCGATCTGTTTCGGCTTGATCTTCATTTTCCTCTACACCGCTTTCAACTCCATCCGCTATGCGCTGCTCGTCTTTACCGGCGTTCCCCTGGCTTTAACAGGAGGAATAGCAGCTCTTTGGATCCGCGACATCCCCTTTTCTATCACGGCGGCCGTCGGGTTCATCGCGCTGTCGGGAATCGCTGTTTTGAACGGCTTGGTGCTCATCTCCTACATCAACCAGCTAAGGCAGGAGGGATTGGATAAAGAAGAGGCTATCACGAAAGGCTCACTGACGAGGCTTAGGCCCGTGCTGATGACCGCACTTGTCGCCTCGCTAGGGTTTGTACCCATGGCTCTTGCGACAGGAACCGGCTCTGAGGTGCAAAAGCCTCTCGCTACGGTCGTCATCGGCGGACTCATCAGCTCAACCTTCCTGACGCTCCTCGTTCTGCCCGCACTCTACAAACTCTTTTCGTTAGAGCAGGCATTCATCCCCGTCTCAAAGCGGGAAAACGCGCCCGGAAATGGACTCTCGTCCTGACCCTGAAAGAAAGAACACTTGTATAAATTAGAACAATGTTCTATTATGAACAGCGTTCTAATTTAAAAGGTTTTTATGGGGACACAAGAGAGAAAAGAACGCGAGCGAGAAGCTCTCCGCGAGCTCATCATCCAAACTGCGCTAGTGATCGTCGAAACAGAGGGGCTTGAGAGCCTCACCATGCGCGCTATCGCCGACCGCATTGAATACAGCCAGTCGAAAATCTACGCTTTTTTCCCCAGTAAGGATGCGCTATGTGCAGTACTTTGCCAGGACAACTGCGAAAAGATGCTGGAAATTTTGAAAAAAGTTCCTCTGACGGACAGCCCTGAAAAAGATCTGAAAAAACTCGTCCTTAAGACGATGGAATTTCACGCCAGCCATCCGCATTCCGATGAGCTGCTAACGGAGGTCTGTTTCGGTAAAAAGCCTCAAGAGATCCCGAAAGCCTTTTTAGAAATTGAAAAATTATTTATCGCAGCCCTGACAAAGCTCAAGAGCCCCCACATCCGTTCTAATGAGGATCTGCAGGCAGCACTCGACATCATCCGCTGTATTTTCATCGGAGTCTCCAGCCTGATGAGAGCGAAGGTATCGAAGGAAGGACATAAAAGAGGTCTTCTAATGGCAGAAAACACTCTCGACGTCCTGCTAAGAGGCTGGAACCACGAGTAATCTCCTATCGAAAGCGGCTCAAAATTTCGGTTTGGCAAGGAGAAGGCTCCCACGCCAAATTTTACTTGCCTTTTGACATAAAAATAAGGACCACCATGATCAATACAATTGTTAATAAATATTTGCTCATCGCTTTGCTCGTGCAAAGCTTTATGGGATCTACAGGGTATGCGAATGCAGTTCTCGATGCTGAGAAAGAGTTTGAGAGGGCATGGGACAATCCCCATTATACCCAGGTTAAACTATCCGATATTCCCATCAATGAAACTCTAACCGCCCACTACGAAACAGACAAACCTGTCCACTTCACAACGACGATGCTGTGGGACGTCGAGGCGAAGAAGGCCTGGGATCCTAAAACATACATTCCTTACGTCGTCAGGACAGGAAAATCCTGGGGACGGGTGCAGCTTGACAACGGCGATGAGCTGTTTGTCCGCTCATCTGAGCAGCGCGAATGGATGGATAAGAGCGCCTATGGGGAGGTGTTTGAGAAAGTGTATTTAAACCACAAAGACAAGAAAGCCACATTTTTGGGGGCAGAAACACTTGAAGACAGCTCCGGCCGCACCCTGCTGGTAAAGCGGAAGCAGCCGCTATTCCACGTACAACACTCTGTGGCAGGCAGTGAAGACCACCCTCTCAATGTCTGGAAAATCGTCTTCCTCACGGATCATAAAGACGAGAGATTGAGTGAGGAGATTCTCAAACTCGACACCCCGCAAAAATTGCCAGGGTACGTAGAGATCTATATCGAGAGGGATCTCAACACTAAAATTATACGTAAATAAGCTGATTACCACCTTGAGCAATCAGCTTGCTGCCGCAGTGTACCGAAACCATCTCCACCATGGCGGAACTTAACCCGTAAAAGATTCTTAATCAATTACACAGGTCGCCTGCTATTCGAAAGATAGGGCGACCTGTACTACTCCTGCCAGCACGCTGTCTCATTGCCAAAACCCATTTAACGACACCTCCGCTCACGTCTCATGTCATATATTTTCAGATAGTTATCCCCACCCCCTCCCTCAAAGTAATGAAAAACCAGCTATTTCAATTTTATTTACATCGGAATTGTCTCAAAATTTGGCATGAAGGTTTTGAGACAATTTCAGTATACAGTAGGATGAGCTCAAAAGAACTCTAACAAAAAGTAGATCGTATGAACCCTCTAATCAATAAATCTCTTGTTGCCACCGGAGTCGTTGTCAAAGCCGTCATCGCCTTGGGATTTCTCTCTTCATCCCTATTATCCGGCAATGAAACGAAGCTGCCCGAAGAGATGCAAAAGATCATGGACCAAAAAAAATATGAGCACGCGATCTGGGGCGTTTATGTCAAAGATCTCGACAGCGGTGAAGTCCTTTTCGATGTCAACGCCCGTAAACTGTTTTCGCCGGCCTCTACGACAAAGCTGGTCTCTGTCTCCGCCCTTCTGCATGCTTTTGGCGACGACTACCGCTTTAAAACCCCGGTTTACGCTGCGGGAAAGATTGAGAATTCAAAGTTAGACGGAGATCTGGTCCTTGTCGGCCAAGGCGATCTGACTATGGGCGGCAGGCAAAGCAGCCCCGATACAATCTCCTATACCAAAATGGATCACATTGTAGCCAACGACGTGCCCGGGGCTATCCTCACTCCCGAGGATCCTTTACACGGTATGCAGGAGCTGGCAAGGCAGGTGGCTGAAAAGGGGATTAAAGAAATAACGGGAGAGATCATCATTGACGACACCCTCTTTGAAGCGACGGAAAAAAGAGGACTCATGCTAACTCCCCTCATCATCAACGAAAATTTGATCGACGTCATAATCAAACCTGCCGAACCCGGCAAGGAAGCCCTGATGTCATGGCGGCCCCAAGTTCCCGGCTACTCTGTAGTGAACAAAGTCAAAACAGTAGAAAAGGGCGGCCCTCTTGATGTCAACATCACACCGGATGAAGAGGGAAAGCACATCGTTGTGGAAGGAACAATCCCCGCCGATCAGACAGAGCTGGTGCGCACCTCCCCCATCAAGGATCCCTCTTCTTTTGCAAAGGCAGCATTTATACAGGCGCTCAAGCAGCGAGGTATCAATGTTACGGGCCGTGCTGCGAAAGGCAAAGAGAGAAAGCCTTTGAAAAGCTATGAGGGACTTGAAACGGTCGCTCTCTACACCTCCCCACCCCTTTCCGAATACGCTAAGCTGATCCTTAAGGTAAGCCACAATTTGGGCGCCGACTTAATCCCCCTTCTTTTAGCTTCCAAAGAGGGAAAAAAGAGCTTTGATGAGGGAATGCGCATGATCGGGGAGTTTGCTGAAAAGGAAGTAAAACTCTCTTCCGACTCCTTCGTCCTGATCGATGCCGCCGGAGGCAATGAAAACCGTCTGACGCCAGAGGCCGAAATCGAGCTTTTAAGCTATATGCGAAAAAAACCCGCACCCTCATTTCAGCGCTTTTTTGATGCCCTGCCCATACTCGGAGTCGACGGGTCGCTCGAGGATTTCGCTGCCAAAACGCCGGCCAAAGGCAAGGTGCGCGCCAAGCCCGGCACCGGTATTGCCTTCAACACGTCGACAGGAAAGTTTTTTCTGATCACCCAAGCCTACGCCGGCTACATCGAAGGAAAGAACGGCCATCTTCACGCCTACATCGTTGTCGTCAACAACGCTTCCCTGCCTGAAATCGGGGATATCTTCCAGATTTTTGAAGAGGAAGGGCAGCTCTCGGATATCATCTACAGCAAAACGGATGGGAAAAAATAAAGGAGGAGCGATGCTTGGCACCCCTGGATTCCGAAAGATCGACTTTCTCACTCTAATGCCGGGAGGGCTTGCAGCCCTCCCGGAGATCCACGCTTGCCGCCAAGCCGGAAGTGTCTCACAATTTGGCATGGGAGCTTTCTCTTTGCCAAAAGTCCCCATTTTGAGACACTTTCGCCTTAGCTGACATTTTCAAAAGATATCCAAGAGATAAAGACCCATGATCCTCTATATCCATATGACCTGCTCGACGTGCAAGAAAGCTCTCAGCTTTTTGGAGAGAAATAAAATCACGTGTGAAGTGCGGGATATCGTCAAACACCCTCCCTCCCGTAAAGAGCTTGAAACGATGCTTGAGTTTCAGGGGGGGAATATCAAAAAGCTGCTCAACACCTCCGGCATGCTCTACCGGGAGATGGGACTGAGCGCAAAAATAGCGTCCATACCGACAGAAGAGGTACTCTCCCTTCTTAGTCAAAACGGAATGCTAATCAAACGTCCATTCCTTCTTGCCGAAAGTTTCGGGCTGACAGGATTCAAAGAAGAAGAGTGGTGCAATCGGTGTTTGAGTCGGTAAAAGCCCTTTAACGGGCAGGCTTTTACGCAACTAATGGCTCTTCAACCAGCCCCTCTTCCCCTGTTTTCTCCTGCAGGTAACCGCTGAGCCTCTTTGTCGCAGCGATCGAGGCCGCGATCACAAGCAGGGAGATGGCGGCGATGATCGACAGATGCCCTGCCGTTGAGCCGAAAGCGATCAAAAACACCTGCAGGATACAGGAAGAACCTGTCTTTCCAAGGCGCGACCCCATGCTGTCGATCACCGATTTTGCCCTCATCCGCTCTTCGGAGTCTATCGACAAAAACGCCATCTCTTTGCAGGAGTCGAACAAGGTGTATTTGGCTGTCATACCAAGCACATAGTGCAAAGAACCGAGCACGACCACCAGCAGAAGAGGGGTCATCCCAAGTGCTTCCGCCACTGATGCAGTGGTTTCATCAGGCAGCAGCAGCGCCAAAAAGAAAAGGGAGCTTGTCATAAAGAGGGTGACAGGGGTGATCAAAGCCACTTTTCCCCAGCGCAGCATCTGAAAGAGCAGCCGCGAAAAAAGGGCCATGGTAACAGCCGAGACACCAATGAAGAAGGTGATCTGGTTGATAAAGGCATTGTAGGCTCTCGGGTCGGGGTAGAGTTCGCGGATATTTTCTTTCCAGACCACTTCAATCAGGTTGCTCGACAAGCCAAAACCAACCACTAGGGCGGTGATGCAAAGAAGCGGTCCTGACCGCACCACGTTCTTGATGTTTTCTATAAAGGAGACGGACTTTTTCGGAGCCCTTGCTCTACCACTTACTGCATGGGAAGAGCTATCGAGGCAAAAGCGGCTGATCGCCATGATCAAAACCCCTGCTACAGCAACGACCGAGATCATCACCTGGAGCGTCTGTTCCCACGAAAGGATATCTTGCAGGGAGTGTGAAAGGAAAAGGGAACTTTGCCCGGAGAGGATCCCGGCAAAGTTTCCGGTGAACATGCATAACGGATAGAATTTTTTGGCATCGCTTAGCGTCGTCGTCTCGTTGACATAACCATAAAAAAGAATGGAAAGGATGAGTACCGACCACAGCTCCGCCGTCAGGTAGAAAAGGGTGAAGTGCCAGTTACAAACCATCGCAATGAATCCTCTGCATCCGGAAGGAAGAATCATTTGGAGCGTCCCGTCTAACTTCTCAAGATAGAGGGCGTCCCTGGCCGGATAGAATATAAAGGCAAACGCCAGGTATGAAAGAAGCAGAGAGCCTGTGAAAAAGTGGAGGGCGGTCTCCCTTCCAAATCGGTTGTAAATGACAGAAAAGAGATAACTAGCCCCTACGGCCAAAGGCAGCATTCCCCAAATTTTGATGAAAGGAATGACCTCGGCACCTGCAACGCTGCCTGTAATGACAACCGAATCTTTCAGATCCTTCATCGTATGGTATACGAAAATGATCAGGAAAAACTGGATCAGGAGGTAGATGGTTTTACGGGTAGTTAGAGAGGAATCTGATGAAAAAAACTGATTATTCATGTGCTTTTTTTTTTGCAAAAAATTTGCAAAAAGAAAAAGCCGTTAAAAAATGAGATACCGCACGTTGTATGCGGTATTTGAAAATACTAACGCATTGAGGGTTCAAAAGTCAATATTAAATCTTTTATAGAAAACCAAAAGCTCTTACAATGTATCCAAAATTTGAGATACTTTCGGTATATACCGAAAGTATCTCAAATTTTGGATTCCCTTCAGCAGAGCTTTAGACAAATTTTGATTTGAAAAGCTGGGATATGTGCTTTGTCGCCTTGAACTTTGTCTCAAAGTTGCCCCAGCCATTTCGGGGGGTCACCATCGTGACGAAGTGCTTTTCGGCAGCGTCCCTTATCCGCTCCAGTGCCAGCTGATATTTGGTCGTGCTCACAGCAGTAAAAACGGGAAGGTTTTGTGCGATCGCCAGCAGCTTATGAAACTTTTCCGGATCTCTCTTCTCAAATTTATTGACGATATCGATCAGGTGCCAGGCAACATCGGGTTGGCGGGCGATGATCCCGAACTGCTCGGCAGTTAACGCGGAGATCGATGCGTCAATATAGCCGTCCTCGGCATTGTTGAGCACTACTCTAAAGCCCTCATTTTTTGCCGCTTCGGCCATCTGCTCGGGCGACATTCTGGGATAGATCCTGGCAAGGCGGGCCTTATGCTGCAGAGTTAACGTCTTGGCCAGGATTTTCCTGCCCTGGATGGTCCAAAACATCTGCAGTTTGCTATCCACTCCCAGCTGGCGGATGAAGTCCGTGAGCTTTTCATCGTCTAGCCGATCGATCGTTTTACCGACCTCGACAGGATCTTCATTCCCTTTCAGATTTTCTATAAACTCTTCGATATTGACTAAAGGCTGAAGAGCTCTAAGGCGCGCTTCCTCATCTTGCGCCAAAATTTCCATCCTGAGGACTGCCTGTGCCAAAACAGCCATCTTCTCCTGTTTTTGAAACAAGGGAGTTTTATCCTCAACGAGAAAGCGGTGCAGATCGGAGAGTGCCTTATCGCAATTTCGCTGATCGGCCAGCAACTGCAGACGAGATATCGGCAAGCCAAGCACTGAGGGGGGGCATCTGGAGATGGTTACGATAAAGTCAGGGAATGCAAGCGAGATATGAAACTGCTCGGGAGAGAGCGCCGAAAACATCTGCGTCAGACGCAAAGTGGGATCGTTGGCCCGGTTATCGACCACGGCTTCGAAAGCCCAAAGCTTCCCGATATTTTCCTGTCCTAAATATTCAATGAGAAAGGGGATGTCAGCCTGCTTGGGATGCTTGGCCATATCCGTCAGTTTCTGCCTTCTGACAAAGTGATCCGCATCCGGGTTTTCGATGAGCACATCGGCGAAGGCTCGGATCTCCTCTTTCCTTGACTCGCTGACATCGGGCTCTTCTGAGAGAGCCGCGGCCAAAGCGGCGGCTAACTTCATGCACTCCTCAATATTTTGACGAATCTTTTCCAGAAGATCTGCCGGCTTTGGCTGACCGCTTGGAATCGAGCTTGCGGGAATTTTCAGTTTGATCGCCTTCAGTTGATTTTCGAGGAGGGGGTTAAAGACCAAGGTGTCGGCAAAAGCCAGAAGAAGGTTATAGAACTGGGTGATCGCCGCGCGGTTGGAAAGCTTTCCTCCGGCCCCTAAATTGTCGGGTATCACATACTTTTCATAGAAAAACTGCAAGAGGGTGGTCATCGCCCTCCCCTGCATATCGTTCAACGTCTTATGCAGATATGAGGCCATGAGAGCGATTTGACGTGGAGTACACACTTCGGCAAATACATCCGGAAAATTCTCCAGCACATTGGTCATTTTATCTGGCATCGCGGCCAGCAGATCGCGGTACTCTTCATCGGATTTTTCTTTAAAAAAGGCGAGCAGGTTGATTCTTTCCCTCTCCCTGATCGATGGGGCGACCACCTTTCTGCCAAACTTTGCCCAATGGGCGATCTTCTGCTCGATTTCCCGGGGTAGCTTCTCCGGCAAAGGAGAGGGCTCCTTCGTACGTGCCGATGGCTCTTGCACCAATAGAGTGGATCGCCCTCTCACTTTATCGACCGGCTCTTCCATGATAAAGGGCGAAGAGATCTCTATCGACACCTCAGCGGGCTGCTCAGGACTGTCCGTAATCTCGAAGATGTTGTCCGGTGGAAATTCCTCTTCAATATCTAAACGGATAAGGTCTTCCTCCGGCACTTGAAGAGACTCATTTCCACGGGGCCGCGGCTCGCTTGGAGGATATGAAAAATCTCCAAGGGCACCTGCTGCCAAACCGGTCACAGCAAAGGTAACCAGCCAAGGTGATGAGAAAATAACCCCGGCTAGAAGGCCAATCACCGATGCAATCCAGACGACACGGTAAATCAGGCGGGTCAGGGAGGGGGCCGTCTCTTCAGGAGAGTTGACGGGAACAATTTCCCTCGAAAGCGGGAAAGATCTTTGTGGATCTCCAAGGGGCTCTAAGAACCGGGATTGCGCCGCCGCAAGGCCTTCGGTTTGCGGCCAAGAGCCGCTGGAAGATTGCGCGAGGGCATCAAAGGTTTTAGGACCTCTGGATACAACCGGAGTGAGATTCATTGAGCACCTAGGTTAATAAGATGAAAAATTGACTGTGTATAGTATCAGCCTGCACGAATGAATAAAAACAAAATTCATTCTATGAAACGACATTAAAAATCGAACTACCAGTTTTACAGAATGATCGCAGCATTAAAAAATCATTTTATAATTGCAACCAGAGATATTATGCCGAAAGTATACCGAAACAACTTGAA
>NZ_CWGJ01000003.1 GCF_900000175.1 Estrella lausannensis | reverse complement strand
ACACATTTTTTTTGACAGACCCATGGCAACAGGTTTTTGAAAACAAAATTCGATCAGGCAAGCTTCCTCCCTACTTGGAAGCACATTTATCTAAATATAAAAAGCTTCTCCCTAGCCTTTGTCTGATTATTGAGCATCTAGACCAAGCTCTTTTGGGTCTTTATCCTCAAGCCATTTCAACTAAGTCTCTAAAATCTGCTTTACTATGGTTGGACTATTTTGAAAGCCATGCATATCGCATTTATAATAGCAGTACAAATGCGGTTCTGAAAGCAGCCCAGGATCTTATCCGAAGAGTAAGAAATGAAGAAATTCCAAATCCATTTACTGTAAGAGATGTATATCATGGCAAACATTGGACTGGATTAACCGATCCAGAAGAAGTTAGAGAAGTTATTGAATTATTGATCGGAAAAGATTGTCTTCTTGCAACGCCAATAAAAACAAGAGGAAGATCCACCGTCAAGTATTGGCTTCACCCAAAACTTTTTGATGAAAACGAGGGTTCAAAAGGTCCAAAAGGGACTTATGAACCTTTTGAACCCTAGTGGTTATGAGATTTTTATTATTTCACCTTCAACTTTAGGAAAGGAGGTTGACGAAAGATGACGAATGATGACGTTTTATCGCCGAAGCAAAGATCAGTACTTCCCATTTTTTGCACCCAGCTAAATATTGAAAAAGCTTGTGCTGAAGCTGGGATTAGCAAACAAACATTCTATCAATGGATGAAAAATCCTCAGTTCAAAAGAGAGCTCTGGAGAATGCGGCGTGCAATAGGGACTCAATCTATTGAACAGTTGAAAATTGAATCCAAACGAGCTGCTGATACACTTACAGAGCTTTTAGACCCTCAAAACCCTCCAGGTGTTAGACGGGCCGCAGCAAACGATATTTTAAATTATGTTTTAAAGTTTCGTGAAAATGAGTCTTTATTATTTGAAATGTACGAGGAAGATTAAATGAATAAAAAATTATATTTAAAGCTAAAGAAGCAATACCTCTCATTTTCAGATAAATCCTTAGAAAAAATCTATTTATTCAAAAAATTACATGCAGGACGCATTACTGCCTCTGAGTCCGTCCGCCTTTCCTATCTAGTAGAAATGATCACCGAAGCTGACTATCTTGACTATTTAAAAATTGAACGCGAAGCCGCCGAAATATAGGCGAGTAGCTCAAGAAATCTTCCCTTGCTTGTGATATAGCACCTGCTATATGATATGTCATTTAACCATCAATCTACTTTAGAGAGCTTAGGCATGAACAACCAAGAACCCGATGATTATTCCAAGCGCATTAAATCTATCCGCCAACAGTTAGGGCTTAGCCAAGAGGAGTTAGCTCACAAATTAGGCGTAAGTTTTACAAGCGTCAACCGATGGGAAAATGGGCAAACGAAACCCTCCAAATTAGCAAAAAAACAGATAGACCTTTTGAGCAAGAAAACAGAAAAATTGAAAGACCTTGTAGGAGCTGAAAATGGCAATTAAGAAATCGGAACTCTATAGCTCCCTATGGAGAAGCTGCGATCAATTGCGCGGTGGTATGGATGCTTCGCAATACAAAGACTATGTCCTCGTCTTGCTGTTCATTAAATATGTCTCTGACAGGTATGCAGGTCAAAAAGACGCTCTCATTGAAGTGCCTCCAGGCGGTAGTTTTGCCGATATGGTTACTCTGAAGGGTGATAAGGAAATTGGTGACAAACTAAACAAAATTATCGGAAGACTTGCTGAAGCTAATGAGCTTAAGGGTGTCATTGACGTCGCAGATTTTAATGATGCCGATAAGCTCGGAAAAGGCAAGGAAATGGTCGATCGCCTTTCCGACCTCATCGCTACTTTCAATACTCCTGATTTAGACTTTCGCAATAATCGAGCCGATGGAGATGACATTTTAGGTGACGCCTATGAATATCTTATGCGTCACTTTGCAACTGAATCCGGCAAAAGCAAAGGCCAATTCTATACTCCTGCCGAAGTATCTCGCATCATGGCTAAAGTCATTGGAGTTAGTTCAGCGAAAAGCGCCGATCAAACGATTTATGACCCCACTTGCGGTTCGGGATCTCTTCTTCTTAAGGCGCATGATGAAGCTCGCTCAAATACAGGCTTAGATCTAGCCCTATATGGCCAGGAAAACGATAATGCGACTGCTGCCCTTGCCAAAATGAACATGATTTTACATCACTGCCCTACGGCAGAAGTTTGGAAAGATAACGTTTTATCAAATCCCTATTTTAAGCAACCAAACGGCGGATTAAAGACATTCGATTTTGTAGTTTCTAATCCTCCTTTTTCCACAAAGGCATGGAGCCATGGTTTCGACCCCTACAATGACACCTACAATCGTTTCAACTATGGTATTCCTCCAACTAAAAACGGTGACTATGCATTTTTGCTGCATGTTCTTGCCTCATTAAAGAGCACAGGTAAGGGAGCGATCATTCTTCCTCATGGTGTTCTATTTCGTGGAAACGCTGAAGCTGCAATCAGAGAGCAGTTGATTAAACGAGGATTTATCAAAGGAATCATAGGACTGCCAGCTAACCTGTTTTATGGAACCGGTATTCCTGCTTGTATCATCATCCTCGACAAGGAACAGGCGGACACACGCAACGGCATCTTCATGATCGATGCAAGCAAGGGGTTTATAAAAGACGGCAACAAAAATCGACTACGCGATCAAGATATCCATAAAATTGTAGATACGTTTAACAATCAGCAGAACATTGCCAAATATTCTCGTCTTGTACCTTTATCCGAAATCGAGGCGAATGCATACAACCTCAATATCCCTCGTTATATTGACAGCACGGAAGCTGAGGATTTACAGGACATTGAAGGGCATTTGAAAGGGGGTATTCCTGATCGCGACATTAATGGATTAGAGCGATACTGGAAGGTGTTCCCAAGTCTGCGAGAAGTTCTCTTCTCTCCCGCCAATCGTCCTGGCTACAATCAACTCAAAATTGCACTCGATGATATTAATTCTACGATCTTTGGACATGAAGAATTTATCCATTTTAGCAAGAGTGTCACTGCTTTGTTCCTACAATGGAAGGAGCACAACATCCTCCGATTGAAAAATATCGCGAATAGTGACCATCCAAAAATTTTGATCAAAAATCTTTCTGAAAGTTTGCTCGAAGTTTTCCAAAAGGCAAGTTTATTAGACCCCTATGATGTTTATCAACATCTGATGACCTACTGGGCTGAAACGATGCAAGACGACATTTACATGATTGTAGCCGATGGATGGTGTGGTGCCAATAAGCTTAGACTGATTGTTGAAGACAAAGATAAGAAAAATAAGGAAAAGGCAGACTTGGTCATCGGCAAGAAAAAATACAAGGCAGATTTTATTCCCCCCTTTCTTGTAATTGCTCGCTATTTCTCTGAAAAGCAAAGACTCTTAGAGCAATTTGAAACCGATTGTAATTCACTCCTCCAGCAAATGGAAGAGCTGGATGAGGAGCATGGTGGAGATGAGGGGCTTTTAGTAGATGCAAAGAATGAAAAAGATAAGGTGACAAAAGTAAGCCTCAAAGCTCGACTTGCCACGATCAAACGAGATCCCGATGCCGAAGATGAACGCACCATTCTCTCTAGCTACCTTGATTTAATTGAAAAAGAGGCTATTGCGAAAAAGAAATTGAGTAATGCACAAGATGAACTTATGGCTAGAGTTGCCGCTCAATATGGAAAACTTACGGAAGATGAAATAAAAACGCTTGTAATTGAGGATAAATGGTTAACAGTATTGTCCAATGATGTTCAAACGGAAATGAATCGTGTTTCGCAGTTTTTATCCGGCAGAATTAATGAGCTAGCCGAGCGTTATGCAACCCCCCTACCTACAATTGAACAAGAGGTCGAAAGCTACAAACTTAAAGTTGAGGACCATTTGAGAAGAATGGGTTTTGATTGGGAATCTGTGACATCGAAATGTGAAGGAGTTGTTTCATGAGTTATTCCATTCCAAGTCTCCCACTGAACATTGAATTAGAAACGAAGCCCATTCTAAAAAAGCTAATGAAAGCCCATCAAGCCCTTGCAGAATTAAAGGGTGTGAGCGGAGTGATACCCAATCAAAGCATTTTGATTAGTACCCTATCCTTGCAAGAAGCTAAAGATAGCTCGGCTATTGAAAACATCATCACAACTCATGATGAGTTGTATAAAAGCGACGTTACCACGAAACAATTTGCGAATTTTGCAGCCAAGGAAGTGTATAGCTATGCGGCTGCCCTTCAAAATGGATATCAGCAGGTTAAAAAAACCGGACTTCTGGTAAATAATCACATCCTGGAGATTCAACAGGCTCTTGTAGAAAACGGTGCTGGTTTTCGCAAGATCCCCGGAACGATGCTAAAAAATGACCAAACAGGTGTAGTTGTCTATACCCCGCCTCAAGATGAAGGTCTAATTCGCACCTTAATGAATAACTTAGAGCAATTCATTAACGACGATACTCTCAACGATGCTGACCCTCTCATCAAAATGGCGATTATTCACCACCAATTTGAAAGTATTCATCCATTTTACGACGGCAACGGACGAACAGGCCGTATCATCAATATTCTTTATCTGGTAAAGCAAGGGCTGCTAGATACTCCAGTTCTCTACCTTTCACGCTATATAAATCAAAATAAGAATGATTATTACCGTTTGCTTCAAGCGGTACGTGATACCGGTTCTTGGGAGCCCTGGGTTTTATACATGTTAGAAGGCATAGAGCTAACCTCGCGTCAAACGGTAAGTCTTATTCTTGGAATGAGAGACTTAATGCTCCATCAAAAGCATAAGCTTCGCAGTGAGCTCCCTAAGATTTATACCCAGGATCTATTAAATAATCTTTTTAGACACCCCTACACTAAAATCGATTTCGTCATGCAAGAGTTGCAAATCCATCGCAATACGGCGGTTAAATATCTAGAGGAATTAGTTCGGATTGGATTGCTGAGCAAACATAAGCTTGGCAAAGAAAATTTTTATCTCAATTCGGCTTTATTCGATCTTTTAGCTAATGCCGGCCGAGCTTCCCGAGGAGATAGGGAAATATGACCGCTTTTTTGAGCCTAAAAGGTGAATATTTAAATCCATTATGCACACGAAATCGTTATTTCTTGTGCATGTTTTATGTCTCGTGCACACGTTTTGCTCGTTTTTTGTGCATATCTTATTTCTCATGCATAAAAAAGTGCCATTCTTTGAGTATTTTATTTAACAAATTAATATTTAGTTATTTAGGTAATGTATGCCAATAACAGAAAAGGCCAATATCCTCATTGATAACCTCGAGGTCAAAGAGAATTCTATAGAACGTACTCTTAATGAAGAACGTACTCTTAATGATAAGCATAGTTTCACTGAATTTAGTGATAAGTGGAAGTCAATACGCATAGGAGAGGTATTTCAGTTTTTGAGCACTGCAAATAATCCAAGGAGTGATCTTTCCGACTATGGTGAGATTGGGTATATCCATTATGGAGATATTCATGGAAGCTCATCATCATTTTTAGATTGTTCAAAAAAATCAATACCTTGCATCCATCAAAAAAAAGTGAAAAATCTTCCTTTTCTTGAAGAGGGAGATCTTATAATAGCAGACGCATCGGAAGATTATGAAGGGATTGGGAAAAGCCTTGAAATCGCAAATCTCAATAATAAAAAAATAGTAGCTGGTTTACATACTTTTCTACTCAGAGGTAATAAAAAGATCGTTGCAGATGGTTTTAAAAGATATATTCAATACATACCTTCTTTTCGAGCTGATATGGTTAGACTTGCCACTGGCATTTCTGTCTATGGAATTTCAAAAAATAATCTTCGGAGCATTGAAGTTACATTGCCTCCAATATGTGAACAAACTTCCATAGCCAATACTCTCTCTGATATCGATTCACTAATTACCAGCCTTGATGAACTTATTGCCAAGAAGCGCAATATCAAGCTAGCCACCATGCAACAGTTACTCACTGGCAAGCAACGCCTTCAGGGATTTATCGGCGAATGGAAAAAGAAACAATTAGGTGAAATTGCGGATTGCTATTCTGGAGGGACACCTTTAACATCGAATTCCCATTACTATAATGGCGATATTTTTTGGATTACATCAGGTGATCTTAATCAACGATATATCAAAAATGTAAAAGGGAAAATTACTACTTTAGGTCTGAATAATTCCGCTGCAAAAATGGTGAAAAAAGGAACTTTGTTAATTGCTCTATACGGTGCTACTGCTGGGGTGACTGCAATTACACGAATCGATGCAGCTATCAACCAAGCAATACTCGCTATTATTCCTAAATATGATCAGGTTGATTTTTTATTTCACTATTTCGAGCTGAAAAAAAAATGGTTAATAAACATTTATACACAAGGTGGGCAGCCTAATCTTAGTGGCGATATCATAAAATCAATTGAAATACTAATACCAGCAATTGAAGAACAAAAAGCTATTGCAAAAGTTCTTTCCGACATGGACATCGAAATTTCTACCCTCGAACAGCAACTAAATAAAGCTCGAAAGCTCAAACAAGGCATGATGCAGGAGCTGCTTACAGGAAGGATTCGGTTAACATGAAGAATGTTGGTCACAATGAGGAAATCACTCAACAGAGAGTTATTCAACTATTTCGCAATGAGCTGGGATATCGTTACCTTGGAAATTGGATTGATGAAGCAGGGAACCGAAATATTGAGGAGGAACTGCTGCTAAAATATCTGCAAAAGCAGGGATACGAAGATGTTTTGATAAAGCGCGCAATCCACCTCATTAGCAAAGCGGCAGATGATAAGAGTAAGAGCTCTTATGACAGAAATAAAGACGTTTATGAGTTGCTGCGTTATGGCGTAAATGTACGCCCGGAAGTAGGTGAAAATACTCAAACGATCCATTTAATAGACTGGAACAATCCTGAAAACAATGACTTTGCAATCGCCGAAGAGGTCACCGTCAAAGGAGTTGATTCAAAATCACATACAAAACGCCCTGATGTTGTTATATATGTCAACGGTATTGCTTTAGGGGTCATTGAGCTTAAGCGCTCTACCGTGTCAGTCTCTGAAGGAATTCGTCAAAATTTAGATAATCAGAAATCGATCTTTATTCAGCATTTTTTCTCAACGATTCAATTGGTCATGGCGGGCAACGACACTGAAGGACTTCGCTATGGAACTATTGAAACCCCGGAAAAATATTACCTGACATGGAAAGAAGAGAGTTCTATCTCAAATACGCTTGATCGCCACATCTCTCAAATTTGCAACAAAGCTAGATTTTTAGAGCTTATTCACGACTACATTGTCTTTGATGCCGGTATAAAAAAGCTGTGCCGTCCCAATCAATATTTTGGAATCCGTGCAGCACAGGAATATTTAAAGAGGCAAGAAGGCGGCATCATTTGGCACACGCAAGGTTCCGGAAAAAGTTTAACGATGGTTTGGCTCGCCAAATGGATTCGAGAGAATATTACAGACGCTAGGGTTCTTATTATCACCGACCGCAAAGAATTAGATGAGCAAATCGAAAAGACCTTTAAAGGAGTTAATGAGAAGATCTATCGAACCAAAAGCGGTGCCGATTTGCTCTCAACTTTAAATGAGACAACGCCCTGGCTCGTTTGTTCGCTGATTCACAAATTCGGCGGTAAGGACGAAGAGGAAAATGGGACAGACATTAAGAAATTTATCGAGGAAATGAAGAGGGCTATTCCATCAAACTTCCAAGCAAAAGGCAATCTCTTCGTGTTCGTTGACGAGTGTCACCGGACTCAATCAGGCGATTTGCATAAGGCTATGAAAGCGTTTTTACCAAACGCCCTCTTTCTTGGTTTTACCGGAACACCATTGCTCAAAGCCGATAAGCAAAGAAGTATCGAGATTTTTGGTCCTTACATCCACACCTATAAATTTAATGAGGCTGTCGAAGACGGTGTTGTTCTGGATTTGCGTTATGAGGCCCGTGACATTGACCAAAAAATCACTTCACAAGAAAAAATTGATCTCTGGTTTACATCGAAAACCAAAAATTTAACTGATCTTGCCAAAGCACAGCTTAAGAAACGATGGGGAACTCTTCGAAAAGTCCTTTCAAGCCAGTCGAGGCTTGAAAAAATCGTTGCTGACATACTTTTGGATATGGAAACGCGAGATCGTTTAATCAGCGGACGCGGCAATGCCATGCTTGTTTGCGATAGCATTTTTTCCGCCTGCAAGTTTTATGAACTCTTTGACAAAACGGATTTGGGCGGCAAATGTGCAATTGTGACGTCTTATAAACCATCCCCGGCAGACATAAAGGGGGAAGAATCCGGCGAAGGAATGACCGAAAAACTACGTCAGTATGAGATCTATAACAAGATGCTAGCGGGTCAAGATCCGGATGCTTTTGAAAAAGCAGTAAAGAAGAAATTTGTTGATGAGCCAGGTCAAATGAAACTACTAATCGTTGTAGATAAGCTGCTAACAGGTTTTGATGCTCCTTCAGCCACTTATCTCTACATCGATAAGCAAATGCATGACCACGGCCTCTTCCAGGCCATTTGCCGAGTTAACCGCCTCGATGGAGATGATAAAGAATATGGCTACATCATCGACTACAAAGATCTCTTCAAACATTTGGAAAAATCTGTGACTGACTACACTGCCGAGGCGTTGGCGGGGTATGACAAAGCTGATGTGGCAGGATTGTTACAGGATAGATTAAGCACGGCAAAGGAACGTCTGGAACAGGCAAGAGAGTCTATTAAGAGCCTTTGCGAACCGGTAGAACCGCCAAAAGACACGCCTGCCTATATGCATTATTTTTGCGCTAAGGACTCCGGAAATTCTGAACAGCTTAAAGAAAATGAACCGAAGCGTCTTGCTCTATACAAATTGACGGCGGCATTTATCCGTGCATTTGCAAATATTGCAAACGAATTAGAGGAAGCCGGTTATAGTTTAGCAGAGATTAATTTACTCAAGAGTGAAGTTGACTACTATGAAAAAGTTCGAACCGAGGTGAAAATAGCAAGCAGCGATTATATCGATCTCAAGATGTTTGAACCTGCTATGCGACATCTCATCGACACTTACATTCGCGCAGAAGAGAGCGAAAAAATCTCGGCTTTCGATGATCTATCCTTGATTCAACTCATTGTTGAGCGTGGTCCCGACGCTGTCCAATCCCTCCCTAAAGGTATGCAGAAGAAAGAGGCTGTTGCCGAAACGATTGAGAACAATGTTAGAAAATTGATCATCGACGAACACCCGATCAATCCTAAATATTATGAAAAAATGTCAGAGCTGCTAAGCGCACTTATAGAACAGCGGAGGCAGCAAGCAATCGATTACGAAACCTATTTGGCTAAGGTCATTGAATTAACCAAGCAGGTACAGAACCCTGCAAACAATGCAAACTATCCATCCTCAGTAAATACGGCTGGCCAACGAGCTCTTTACGACAACTTGGATGAAAGTGAAGAAATAGCCCTGGCTGTTCATGAAGCCGTAATCAAAAACCGACAAGACGATTGGCGCAATAACCGCATCAAGAGAATCAAAGTCCAGAATGCTATCAAGGGTGCTCTGACTAAACGGCAAGGCTTTATGGTGCGCGAAGAACCTGGCACTTATATGGGTGAATCGACAGATCCTCATGATGCATTAACATCTAAAATTCTTGATATCGTTCAAAATCAACCGGAATATTAAAGATGCACCAGATTGATGTGAATGGTATTACCGTCGACATTGTGCGCAAAGAGATCAAGAATTTGCATCTTGGGGTTTACCCTCCTGATGGAAAAGTGCGTGTAGCGGCTCCTTTAGCGGTAAATGATGAGGCGGTCCGATATGCCGTGATTGGGAAGATGGGGTGGATCAAGCAGCAACAGGCGAAATTTACTAACCAGCCACGACAATCACCGCGAGAGATGGTTAGCGGAGAAAGTCATTACTATCTGGGGCAACGCTACCGCTTAGATGTCATTGAGGGTACAGGGCCAGTCAAAGTGATATGCAACAAATCTGTAATTAAGCTCCACATGCCACCTCAAAGTAATACCGAAGAACGCGAATTAGCCTTGCAGCAATGGTACAGAAAAGAAATCAAGAGTTTTATCCCTCCAATGCTGGAAAAATGGCAGCCTCTTCTAAACGTTGAAGTGCAAGAATGGGGCGTAAAAAAAATGAAGACAAAATGGGGTTCTTGTAACACTAGTGAGCGCCGGATCTGGATCAATCTTGAACTCATTAAAAAGCCTATTCAATGCTTAGAATATATTGTGGTTCATGAATTAGTGCATTTACTGGAAAAACATCACAATGCACGATTTAAAGCACACATGGACAATTTTATGCCTCATTGGCGTCTGCATCGGGAGGAGCTTGGTCGTGAACCGCTAGGACACGATTGCTGGGATCAACAAATAAGAAGAAATCAAAAATGAAAAATATTATTATTAATCTACACGATCCTATCACGCATCCTTATTGGGTATTATCAGAGGAAGCAGGTAATTTAGGCGGATTCATTTCAGGAATTTGTGCTTTTATACTTTTGCTCCTGGCCATATTTTCTTTTTTCTATGGGCCTTATCTTATTAAAAGATGGAAGAAGGAAAAGCGTGCGGAAAAATTAAGTAACGCTGCTGAAGAAGCATTAAATCATTTAGACATATTTAAAGATCGAATAGATGTTTGGATAAAGTTTGCAAATGCTTGGTTCGTATACAACCGGCATTCAAATCAGAACATTCAAGCCCTTGCACAGCTTCCAGAAGATGAAAAGGAAAAACTAATCAATCAATTTAATAATGATAGATACGAAGTCCATAACTATTGCAAGGAAGCGTATCAGATTATGGAGGAACTTCGTCGGGTCAAATACTGGAGTGCTCCCCATTTAGAC
>NZ_CWGJ01000002.1 GCF_900000175.1 Estrella lausannensis | reverse complement strand
GGTTTTATAGGGGCAACTCCAAATACAAGGTACTTCGATTGTCAAATCCAGAGCTTGAGAGTGAGATAAACGAATTTGAAAAAATTGTAAAAACATTGCCCGACAGTTTATTCGATAAAAATTTTCCTGTTTCCGATAAACAAATGAAAACGGGAGCAAAAAAAGCGTTTGAAGATAGTGCCACGCAGATTGAAGTTTTTTATAAGAAAGTTCATAATCAACTCCTCGAAATATTTAATTTTCAAAATAAGACTTAGGGGTGAGTGTGGATCATATATCAACCGACAGAGAGCTTCTTCAAATTCAATTAGTTTCTAATGATGAACATGAAAAATTACTTAATGAGATTTCGACAAGAAAATCTCTAATTAAAAGTTTTACTACCCACTATCAGAATGTCCCCATACGCATAAAAGACGCTTTTCATTATGTTGAAGAATTAGCACATGAGAAGAAAAACATCTTAGCTATTGAAGAAATTTGCAATATTCACAGGCTTCTCAACTGTAGTGGAAAATTTCGAGCGCCTGCCACATCTTGGTTTGATGAAAATAATATTGGTGTTAATGGATATCATCCCCCAACGAGAGAACGTGATGATCTTGAAGGGCTAGTCGCTGAATATGTGCGTGAGTATACTGTAATTGAAGATGCAAAAAATCCCATTGAAAAAGCGTGTAGAGCATATTTCGTCTTTGAACAAATTCATCCTTTTAATGATGGAAACGGCAGGACTGGTCGAGCCATTTGTGCTTGGATGATGTTTAAGTATGGTTATGGCTTTCTCACCCCTTACATTGAAAAACGCTGGGGTCATGAAAACAAACAACATGCCGCAGCTTTCAAATCCGAAATTCATCATTATCTCGCTTGGCTAGGTCATCAAGATTACTTAAACCGATTTTACAGCAAGTTCTACCTTTATTTTTTAACTGAAACATTAGCCATGCTGAATCAATACATGGAAGATTTCTCGATTGATTGTGGTTAAATATTTACTAAAGACCAACCAATGCCTTTTGTTAAACACCCGCTTTTAGCTCTGCCAGGAGACTCTCAAATCTTATGGCGTTATTTAGATTTTCCCAAATTTGTATCTCTTGTACAACGGAAAGCCATGTTTTTCCCTTGGATAAACAAACTTAAAGATGATCCTTGGGAAGGACGACCATCAAAGTTGAATTTTGATGAAAATCGAATAATTCCTGTCCGATTTGTCAACGGTAAGGATAATCCTTTAGAATATCGCAAATTAAAAGACGTCTTAAATAGACCCGGTGAAATTGAAGAGCATATGCAAGCACATTTAAGAATGAGTCGTATGTTTTTTATTAATTGTTGGCATATGAACGATGGAGAATCGGATTCACAATGGAAAATATATGGAACGAGTCCTTTTTCGATGGCTGTTGTCTCATCATTTTCTCTTTTATCTAGTGCTATTACTGATGATAAAGAAATTTATGGATCTAGAGTGTCTTATTATGATCCTAACAACGAAACAACATCGGAAGGAAATGCATTTTTTTTAGCTACACACAAGCGAAATGCATTTATACATGAAAGAGAGTTTAGGCTTATCTATTGTGATCACTCCATTATAAAAACGTTAGACGATCCTCAGGGAATTTCAGTTTCGATAGATTTAAAAATCCTTATCCAAAAAGTCGTCATCTCTCCACTTGCCCCTCCTTGGTTTGTTACAGAAGTTAAAACGTTTATGCAAACGCATGGTTTAAATATGGATTGTGTACAATCAGAACTGCTAAACACGTGGTAGAATTTCAGTGACTTTTTTAATCAACAAATGGTGCAATGGCGGTGCAATGAAAAACTATTTTGCCATTAAAATCCGGTAAAATCCAATAGCCTTTTATGCCCTTTCAGGCTATTATCACAGGTAAAGCGGCTGGTTCTTACCCGATTGTCTGAATAGTTCCCGCATTCGTAATGCGAAGGTCGGGGGTTCGACTCCTCTTTCAGGCATTCCTTTCACACCCTCTCTAGCGCAAGCTTTTGAGGTTTTTTTGTTTATAAGTGCAATAATTTCTTACTGAAAGAGGGACTGGTGGGGTACCCCCCTCGCGAAAAACAGCAATAATCTACGATAACTTCTGAAAGTTAAACCTAAAGACCTAAAAGGTGATCGTAATAAAAAATAATATATCACACTCAAAAAAGAACTTCTTTTTTGACACTTCAATTTTATCTCCAATTTCTTTTACAACGGAAAGAAAACTTCTGCCGGATTTAATTAATCATTGGGAATTATATCTGGACCAAATGGAGAGGTTTCACCCTAATTTTGTGAACACCGATTTTACATGGATTTGGACCTCAGCAATATTTCTAGAACTAATCGGACTAGGACAAATCAGAAAAGCGTTAAAGACTCAAGTTTCTGATATCCTTCCAGCCGAATGGAAAAATTTTGCTTCAGAGGAAGAAATCAAATCTGAAGCATTTTGTGATCATATTGCTGCTAGAATCAAAAAGTTTATTTCGGAGCACTTGTCATCCAGGAGAGTATATAGACAGGCAACTGTTTCCTTTCTAAGGCGGTACCCCAATCATCAGCATTCGCATTTTATTGCTGCCAGAATAAAGCGGATGGCCAAGGATATAAGAGAACTTCCAAAATATAACACTTTCATCAGTGAAATCTTCTTTGACACTCTATACCGCTACCCATTTATAGACCTAAAACGCATAGAAAAAAACGAACGTTTACGGGCCATGAAATTATGGGGAGGAGTGGTGGGTAAATTATGTGGTATGTATTTCGAGTGCAGAAAGCTCGGGTTTCACCATAGCGCATTAGGCCTGTTTTCGGAGATTAATAGGATTGGGGGATGTTTCAATAGCACAACACCTGATCAAGAGAAATACGACTACTTAATTCGAACCTGGGATGACATGGCCGATGCTGACTCAGTAAATTTTGCATTACTCGGAAAAGACCAACAGCCAGTCCACATAATTACCTTAGAAAAAAAAACAGATATTGAGCGAAGATTGAGATGCCTCGCTCAAAATTTGAGAAATTTAGAAGCCAAAGGTTTCATCAGCAAATTCTTTCCTGGAACCATAACAGTCTTTTCTTCGAATTTGAGAGATGCCGAATTTTTTAATGTCTATGATGTAATTAACAATTCTAAAGACCCTTAAACACCTCTAAAATTGTTTAAAAAAATTCCCCCCCTTCGCTCCCTCTTAGGCTAAATTCAACAAAGTAATAGACTCCCTCAGATACCCAAAAGCCTCAAGACCCTGTCTGAGAGGCCACTTCCGGTCGATTAGGGACTTTAAGAGAGCGGTTGAGATCATACAGTCTTTTGCAGCACACCCAAAAGTATGTATAGGCCGCTAATAGAAGAGTATGTTCGGTCAAAGATGCCGGATCGGCTATCAAATCGATCAAATTTAATACAGGAGAAATCAGCAAAAAGGCTCCTATCCACTTTGTCCCCTTTTTCATATAGGCAAACAGATACATCAGTATGCCAAACACTAAGGTGGAGGCAACCAATCCTGCAATTTGAACCAAATTATTTGTCTGCATGGATTCTTCAAACGTCAGTGCACCTAGCAAAAAAATAGCGATACAGTACAGAAGCGTTCCCACGTAGTACAAGCCGAAACCCTGGAGCCATTTGTTGTAAATTTTTTCATTGGGTTCTTTGCTATTGTCTGCATCAAGATTTCCTTGAGCTGACATGTTTGAGGCCTGGCAGAGTGGATATTTTAAAAATTTCCAGCACCCGTAACCGACACTAAAACACAATAATTGTATCGCGATAATCAAAATCGTCCCTTCCATACACCCTCATTTAAACCAATTTTTATATTGAACGCGAAACTATAGCTTTAGATTGTTTTTCAGAAAATCAAAATTTTGCTTATTAACACTTGATATCTCGTAAACCTCAATTGCGCTTTATACCTGAGAGGGCGTCCACAAGCTGAAATCGTGTAGTTTGAGTTAATCGGACAGTCTTTTATTCCACGGATCCATTTTTGGAACTTTCAAGGAAGACAGTTCCTTTCAAAGCTATTTTGAATCCTATGCAGAGTTGCACCAACGGGGGAAGGGATCAAGAAAAACAAAGCGCACCCTTTTGAAGGGGTGCTAGTGCTTGATTCGCTCGAACGGACAAGTCCGCCGTACAATTTCAAGCGAAGAGTTAAATTGATACACCTTGATGTATTGTATATTTACATATATATTTTATCGCTAATCGCGCGTTTTTAAATAGAATTTCAAAACTAAAAGCCACTCTACAAAGGATACAGCATGCAGCCTGTTCATTTTCCAACCAGGGGAAATCCTCCAAGTCCAATTCCTGCTCCCACACGAGAAAATACAGAGCGGCAAACACCTCAGGCGCCGGGCCCCAATCTCCAAGCCTTGTTTCAGCAGGGTATTCCACCCCACTATTTCGATCCCTTCTGGAACCAGCGGTTTTATGCTTCAGCAGTTCCCCAGCCGCCGCACCCAGGCATAACAACACTTTACCTGGAAGTTATGAGACAGTCTTCGCCAGTTGAAAAAGAAAGCGAACGAAAAGATCTCAAGAGAAAAGGGTTTGACTCGTCTAAAGAAGACTCCGAGAATGAGACAACTGAACTCAAGCGGCAACGCTTAGACTCCCCCTCGTCCAGAGCTCAAGCGTTTTCTTTGAAAAGGAACTTGATTGTCGACGAAAAGCTACTCCTGCCGGGCGAACGGGAGCTAATCTTCAAGAAACATCAGCTGCAAGAAGAGCTTCAACGTCAGTTCAAAGATGTCATCGATCATGCTATAGGCATTTTAAAAAACGCTTCATCGTCAGACACAGAAAAGAAAGAAGCAATCGAAGCGCTCCAAAAAGTGGCGGAAAAAGGCCATACGATTTCTGCGAATACCTTGGGAAACATCTACTTTCATGGCAAAGCCCGTCAAGCGATCGACATAGCAAAAGCCCTGAGCTTTTACGAAATAGGCGCCGAGCAAATGGATTCAGAGTGCTGCTATACAGTCGGATCGGTGCGCTTTATAGAATTTCGAACCCTGGAAGAAAAATTCGACGCGGTAAACAAAATACGGATCGCTGCGGCCTTGGGCCACACGAAAGCGCGATACAACTATGCTCAAGTTCTGTTCCAGGGGATTGGTGTCGAGGCGAACCCAAAAGAGGCTCTCAGGCTCATGGAAATCTCAGCAACACAAGACAAACTGCCCGAGGCGGAATCCAGGCTTGCTTATGCCTTCCGTACGGGAGAGGGGTGCGAAATCGATTATGAAAGAGCTATTGAGCTTTACAAAAGCGCTGCGAGTAAGGGCTATACTCCCGCAAAAAACAGTCTTGCCAGCATGTACTACGATGGGATCGGGGTTCCGGAAAATAAAGCCGAGGCGGCAAGACTCTATAAAGAATCCGCCGAAGAGAACAACCCTCAGGCCCAGTATAACTATGGTGCCCTGCTGATTATTGGGGCAGGAATAGAGAAAAATCTGGAAGAGGGTATTCGCTACATCAAACTCTCTGCCGAGCAAGAATTCCCCCTGGCTCAGCACACTCTTGCGCTTAACTTAGCTAGAGGCACAGGGATCGAAATGAACAAACAAGAGGCTTTCAGGATATTTAAGGCTGCTGCCGACAAAGGGAAATACCACCCCTCCATGTCAAGGGTCGGGATGATGTATGAGAGAGGCGAGGGTGTCACTCAGCATTGGGCTTCAGCGATTCGCTACTACCAAAGGGCGCTGCAACATGGAGCCCAGTTAACTGAAAAATTAAATAGCCTGTTTGCCGTCGAGTTGGAGAAAGAGAGCGATCGTACATAGTAGGCTGCGAATTCAGTTGATGGCTCTAGGAAGAGTAGACTGAAAGAAGGCGCTTGTCATAGCTTTAAATGGCGTGGAAAAGCCCTTATGGGCTTTTCCACGTCCTATCTTAATTGACCGGTGCAGGTCCAATACGGAACAGGGTGAGCGTCGCTGTCACGTAGGTTCCCCAAAGTAAACCACTATAATAATCAGATCCAATGACCCAAGACTCTTCTGCTGTTGATCTTAAGTCGAGGATATCGCCAACCTGTAGGGGAACTATGAGGGAGAGGTTATAGAGCTTTGAGTTCCTAACTAAAGAAAGCTCACTTCCTGTCACAAATGACCCATTCACAAAGAGCCCTAGTGTTGCGGAGTTTCCTTGTTCTAGTTGATCATTTGATGTGCAGCCCAGCATGATGAAGTAATTCCCCGCCTCCTCAACCTGAAACTGAAAATCATTCAATCTTACCACATTGACATTCGACCCATCTATATCGATAGGGATCTGTTCTCCCGGGTCTATATCCGTATCACCATCAATGTAATAGTTGGAACCTAATGTTGTGAAAGGGTTTCCTGCCTCTCCGGGAGGCCCCTCGGGGCCTTGCTGCGGAGGTTGGCAGGCGCAGGAAGCTTGAGGGCCTTCTATCATCTCTATGAAGGCTGGGGCAGACATCAAGTTCAACGGGATCAGGGTCGTTAAAAAAAACGTTTTGATCAAATGGAATTGGTTCACATCAACCCCCTTATATGACAAGCGGCGCTAGGCGGATGATGTCAAAAAATGCGGTGGTTGGACCAAGCACTCCAACGCCCTGAGTGAAGGCAACGCCACCATCTCCCTCAGGGGTATTTTGAACCTGTACCACATCTCCAGCCTGAAGAGGGATAATCAACGCCAGAGTAGACAGCTCGTTGATATCCCTGAGAAAAAATTGCCCCGCATCAACTACCGTGCCGTTGACCGTCAACTGAATCATCGTGTTGGGATCCGCTTCATCTGCTTGGCTTGCAACGCCGAAATGGATGTAATAAAAACCGGCTTCCTGAACCACAAAATCTGTACTGTTAGGGTGCGAGATGTTCAGACTCGATATCGTATTGGGAAACTGGATCAAATCGCCTGGGTTAACGAAAACGTTGTTTGCGTCATAGTAGGCGTACGAGCCAAAGGCGCTCACTTGCGAGATGCCTGCAGGCCCTTGGGGTCCCGGAGGTCCCTGTGGTGGGGTGTGGCATTTTCCCGCGGTGGGAGAGGAAATCGATACGGACCTTCCGGTCTGCTCGGAAGCTTCTGAAAAAGCACCTGCCAAGATCAAGGCGGTTGCAAATAAACCCAATAGACTCTTCACGTTACTTACTCCTTAATTAATGTTGTGATCAAGGCTGCTTATCTTTACCAATTCCATTTCCAGTCACAGCACTTATAGAAGAATGGAAGCGGGTTACGTTTGACGGGCTGAGCGAAAAACTCAAGGCATCTGTCTGTGCTTGTGCAGCAGGAAAATAGGGTATCGAGCGGTACGGAAACGCTGATTCTTCCCTGGGCATTCCAGTGGTATCGGTTGTCATCGCTCACTCGCCCTTCGACCGTAAAATAGTCTAAAAAGTGCGCTTCCAACCTTGCAAATCCACCGGCGACGTCCGGCAGCTTGTTGCCGCCGTAATAGTAGGGACCAATGGCAGCATAGAGATCAAACCAGCATCCATCCCAGACTTCGGCACCGATCTCGGCGTCTACGCCTTTATAGGCATATTCCTTTTCGCGCAGTGTCGCTCTGTAGCCATCCAGGTAGTTGTAAGTCTTGCCGGAGGATTGGTTGCTCTCAGTGAGAGGAATGTACCCGTTCACCCGGATATCAAAACACGTCGTGAGCATCTCAAGGCCCACGCCAATTCGGTTGAAGCCCCCCTGGTCGCCCTCGCAATAATCGTAGTAGACGTTGCCGCCAAAGAGATACCCATTGCCTCTTTCCAGCCAGCGCACACCCAATCCGGCGCTAGCAGCAAACCGCTTTCCTTCAAGCCAAAAAGCGCGAGCGTCTCCAAAGTAAAACAGGTCGCCGCATGGTCTTGGAGCGACAAACGCTCCCAACTCAACATAGTCCCTGTCTTGCCCGATGAATTGCCCCCCGGTTGCCGCTCCCTCCAGCTTGATGATCCACGGCTCGTCACAAGGGCTTTCACAGCATGCCTCGTAGGCTTCTGTGTGGGAAGTTACCATGAAAAAAAGGGCAGTGAAAATACACCCTTTAAGTAGCTTTGAGCCTTTCATTATTTCTCCTGATCGATAGCATTGTAACCGGGCACCTCTGACGTCACCATTTTCCCACCGAAAAATAGTTTGCAGAGAAACCCAAGTAGAACCCTTGCAGTATTTTTTTAAATATATTTTTTAATTGAAGGGTGCTGTCGCCTGGAATGAGATTTTAAGCCTTAACCATAAGCAATAAAGAGATGAAGTAAGAAGGGGGGGATCGGTCCCTGCTTCTTCAGAAGGCAGGGCCGATCCGCTTGTGACAGCTTGAAAAGGACTACAGGTTAAAAATCACCGGCTGGAACACCTTAAAGAACTTAAGCTTATCGACTCCTCTGTCCGAGGCGAAATAATCTTCCAGAGCTCTTCGGGCCGGCAGGAATCCTTGCTCGGCGGACAATCTGATGTAGCGGATACCCTCGTTTTGATTTTGTTTAATTCCCTCGCCTTTGATCAGCATAACTCCGTAGTTGTTCAATCCCTTGGCGTTGCCGGCATCGGCAAGTTCTTTGTAGAGCCTGGCAGCTCGGGCTTTATCCTTCTTAACACCGAGAGCTGTGTAGCACATGTTGGCAAGGTTCAATTTTGCGAGGAGATGTCCCTTATCGGATGCGCTGCGGAACAGATTAAAAGCGCGCGGCAAATCCCTTTTACACCCTTTGCCTGACTGAAGCATGAGAGCTAGCTGAAACTTCCCTTCGGTCATACTTTCGCGTACAGCACAGATTTCCATGAGCCGGAAAGCCTCTGTTAGATTGGCTTTTACTCCGATGCCCCGTGAGAGAGCCTGTGCGTATGCTAAGAGTGCATTAGGTTGATTCATACCGGCAGCGAGGCGCAAGCAGTTTACCATGAAACTCTTTTCTTCTTGGGTCGTATTGACTTGGCTATACATCGATCCAAACAAAAAGAGACTCCGCGCATCACGTTGATCCACGCCAATTCCGAAAAATTGCTTGGCTTTGGCTATATTGACGGCCTGATCGGCTTTACCGCCCAGGTATATCAATCCCACAATGCGAGCGCTCCAGGCATGGCCTTTGGTTGCCAAATCCGTGAGAAAATCAAGAGCTCTTTCTCTAAGCGTCTCTAACGCGATCTCAACAAGAGGTTGCATCTTATGGTCGCGCCCTTCCGGCGAAGCGGGAGATTGCAAATGGAGCAAAGCTTTTTCAACACTAGTCTTGAACTCACGGTCTAAAGCCTGCTGCACCCGGTATCTCTTCATGATCAAATCTCTTTCCGTGGAACTCATGAGACTTTCATCGAGAATGAGCGCTTGTTCATGACCGGTCACAATGGCTGCATCAGTAGGCTCCACCCGGGGCCTTTTATTGGTTGGCTCCACCCCCTTTGCGGCCGTCGTTACCGGTGGAAAGGATTCAGAGTGCTTTCTTTTCAGCTCTTTTCTATCATCCTCTCCCGTCAGCTGAATCAATCCCGTGATTTGGAAGACAAAGGTTTTACCCCCTTGTCCGTGTGATGTGATTGCCGCATGCAGAGACATTTCGCCGGCAACTTTTGGAGGGGAAACAGGGCGGTTCAAGCGATTGCCCATGATAACGTTTGGAGCGGTCGTCGCCGGAATCGCGCGCTGAAAGATAGGCTGGAGGTTAAATGCTTGTACCGGCGGCATCTCCGGACGAGCGTTTCGTGGCGCTGTAGGAAATGTCGGATAGATCGGATTGGCAGAACTTGGAAAATGGGATGGATGCATGGTTTTTCCTTTTCAAGGATTTTGAGATAGGATTTGCGGTTAGGAGAACAAAAACTACATTTTCACGAAAAAACATATACCCATATTTCGTATTCATCAACTACTAATGATCAAACTGATTGAGAAGACGAGAACGGATTTATCGCAGGTTTTTTCGGTAAAGCCACCCTATGCCCCTCTTTTGCCCCCCCCTCATTCCCATGAAGGGATCAAACCGGCAAAAACGATGCCCGCTTGGTTTCATATGGAAAATTCACTATAGTGGAGCCATGCCGTTTAAACTGTCCGGCAGGGAGCGAGAGCCCCAACGACATCAAAAACACATCCGATTAGAGACAATTCAGCGATGGACTATATTCCCAATCAAGAGACTTTAATCTTCTGGTTAGACAACTACGGCAGCATAGGACTATTTATCTTGCTGGCGCTCGGTATTATCGCCCTTCCCGTCCCCGAAGAAACGCTGATGGTCATATCGGGAGTTTTAATCAAACAGGGGCATCTGCTGGCAGTGCCCACCCTGTGCGCCGCTTACGGCGGAAGCATCTGCGGTATCACCATGAGCTACCTTATAGGAAGGACCGCCGGATTGCATTTCCTGCATCGATACGGCAAATATGTCGGCATGAACGAAAAACGTCTAAAAAAAGCCCATGAATGGTTCGAAAAGTACGGAAAATGGAGCTTGTTCGTCGGCTACTTCATCCCCGGAGTCCGCCATTTCACAGGTTTGACAGCCGGTATCAGCGTATTGGAGTACACTCATTTTGCCACTTTTGCCTATCTGGGAGCTGTATTTTGGGTGACGACATTCGTATCGCTCGGCTATTTCTTCGGCACCTACGGGATGTCTATTTTCCAGGCCGTTGAGGATCGGGTGGAGTTTTTGCTCGTCTTCGCCCTGATCGCCATCGTGGCGTTCATCTTCTTTAGAAAATACCGGAACAACTCCTCACAGCGATAGGCTTTTTAAGGAGTTTGAGGGAGAGGCAAGCCACTCTCTGATTAGCCCCGTGATAACTTCGGGCCTCTCCATCGGACTCATATGGCCCGAGCCTTCCACAACAGCCAACTTAGCCCCGGGGATAGTTTCTGAAAGCTCCTGATGCTCTTCTAAGGAGAAGTTTTCATCTAAGGCGGCATGAATGACTAAAGCTGGAACGTGGATGTGGGGCAGTGCGAAAAAAGTATCCCCCCTTGCCAGCATTGCCCGCTGCTGGTTGACAAAGGCTTCGGGGCCGACTTCCTGAAACATTGAAACCACTTCGTGGCGCACCTTATCATCGAAAACAAAGAGAGCGGCAAGTTCTTCGACAATCGCATCAAATTCGCCCGCCAGGGTGCGGTCGATCAGCCTGCGGCGCCGGGATCGCTTTTCATCAGAATCCGGCCTTGCCGTCGTATTGATCAAAGCCAGCTTTACGATGCGGGAAGGGGCTTGTTTCATCAGCTCCAGGCAAAGCCAACCGCCCATTGAATGACCGGCCACAGCAAAATAGGGTGGAGCCCGTTTCAAAATCTGAGCAACCATTTTTTCCGGAGTGTCCTGAACAGCCTCAATCACCTGAATGGATGCGCCGGCGCTCAAATTTTTAACCTGGTGGGTCCAGACTAAGCCGTTAGACAACATCCCTGGAATAAGAACCAACGGGGGTTTCATAACGGCTCCTGAGATTTGTGTTTAAAGACAGGCTCTGAAAGCTAGTCGAGAAGCTCTGAAATCAAAAACGCCCCCAGCCATTTCTCATACTGATCAAGCGACCAGCCCCTTTCGACCACGAACTTACGGAAAAGATCCCTGCCTGTGTAGGCCCACATGATATCTCGGGCCATTTCGACAGTGAGACCATTTTTCAGTGCGCCGATCTCGGCGATCTCATTGATGACCGCCTCCTGCCTGACGTAGCGGCGCTGCTCTCTCTCGTATTCCAGATCCTTAAACACAGGATCGATGCCCGCGGCACCGTGTACTAGAGCGACGCGCTCTTTCTCGGCATCATAAAGCTCTCTGCAAAGCTTTGCCATGGCCTCAAGCCGCATCACAGGAGATTTTTCCTTGGAACCATGCCAGAAGATCTCATCATATTTTTCGGGGGACAGCGCATCGTCAATCAGCGCCAGAAGGACTCCCCGTTTGGATTGGTAAACAGCGTAGATCGTCGGCGTCGAAACCATGGCAGCTTCGGCGATCTCCTCGATAGTCACCTTTTCAAACCCCTTGCGGACAAACAGGTCTTTAGCGGACTTCAAGATGCGTTCTTTGGTCATCTCCGCAGAGGCTTTCCTCAAGCTGGAGTCGTAGGCACGTTTCTTTATTTCCATCGATGTTACTTACTATTTCAAAAGTTCTCGGATTAAAGACTCTCCAATCCATTTCTCATACTGATCTGAAGTCCATCCCCGCTCTACAACGAGCATGCGATAGATATCTCTTCCTGTAAACACCCACAAAATGTCGCGGGCGTCGGCAAGGGTTAAGCGATCCTTAAGATATCCCCCTTCAAACAGCGCCTTGACGACCTCTTCCTGCCTTCTGTAACGGCGCTCTTCCATCTCCTTTTCCAAGTCTTTGAAGACCGGATCGATTGCGGAAGATCCATGGAGCAGTGAAAGCCTTTCCTTCTCGGCATCGTAGAGGACTCGTGCGAGTCGGGTGTTGGTCATTAGGCGCTTTTCAGGGGAATCGCCGTGGATGGATTTCCAGTATAGCTCATCATATCTTTCGGCAGCGAGCGCATCGTCGAGAACGGCAAGCAAAACACCCTTCTTGGATAGGTACACGGAGTATACTGTCGGCGCCGAGACTCCAGCCACCTCAGCTATCTCTTCGATGGTGACCTTTTCGAAACCCTTTTTGCCAAAAAGGCTTTTCGCCGCGTCAATGATACGGCCTTTAGTTAATTCAGCTGCCGCTTTTCTCGAAGTTGAATCGTAGGCTCGTTTTTTCTGAATCGACATATAGCTTTTACAGTTTGTTATATTAAAAGTTCAACTAAAGCTATCTTATCGGAAAGGTGAAATATGTCCGAGGAAAAAGATGTTATTGATGTTATTAATGTAGCCTACTATACGCGCACCTTTAAAATTCGCTCGTGGTACTCTGTCGAATGCGTCTCAAAATTTGAGACTTGCCAAAGACAATAAGTCTTAACACATTATTTCAATAAAGTTAGCTATAAAAACTACCGCTAAATTAAAGAAATAACTTAATACACCAACCAAACCGTTGCCTTCAGTTCTAAAAAGAATGACTCGGATGAGAGAGCAAAACCCCCTTGTGTATGAACGTGTCGAAGACGGCATCTCAAAATGTTGCATTGAGGGGCCAGGAGCACTTGATGAGGTAAGTGAAGTCAGTACACAAATCATCTCGTTTTAAGCATGTGAGCCGTCTCTTAGAAGGCCAAGAACACCTTCAATTTTTCGAATGGCGCTGGAAATTCTTCGGCAGCTCTTGTATGGTATACCGAAAGTGTCTCAAAA
>NZ_CWGJ01000001.1 GCF_900000175.1 Estrella lausannensis | reverse complement strand
TTTCAAGTTGTTTCGGTATAGGCAAAGAGAAAGCCCCTATGCCAAATGTTGAGGCAGTCTCGGTATATCTTCATTTCAGTTAGAGGTCGCCATGAACAAAATCCCCTTTGAGCCCGTCCCATCCATCGCAGAAGAGCTGTCCATCCCCGTCAAAAGCGTGCTTGCTACGGTTTTGCTTCTTAAAGAAGGGAACACCATCCCTTTCATCGCCAGATATCGCAAAGAAATGACCCACAACTTAGACGAGCTTGAGCTGCGCAAGATTGAAGAGCGGCTCGCCTACCTGACTGAGTTGCACGAGAGAAAAGAGACCATCATCGCCTCAATCGAATCGCAGGGAAAGCTCACCGATGCTCTCCTTGCCCAAATCTCTTCCTGCCAAGTAAAAACAGAGCTCGAAGACATCTACCTACCCTATAAGCCGAAGCGCAGAACCCGGGCGCAAATCGCGAGGGAAAAGGGACTCGAACCTCTCGCCGAGAGGATGTTGAGCCAGCCCTTCCCCGCCGATCCCTCAAAAGAAGCCGCCGCGTTCATCGACTTGGAAAAAGGGGTGGCGACAATCGAAGAGGCTCTTGCCGGCGCGCGCGATATCGCCGCGGAAGCCTCCTCCGAAAACATCAACGTCAGATCGGTCATCCGCGATCTTTTTTCCCAAGAAGGCATGCTGGTTTCCAAAGAGGCGGACAAAGAAAAAGACGTCGAACAGAAATTCGCCCAGTACTACGATTTCCAGGAAAAAATCTCCAAAATCCCTTCCCACCGCTATCTGGCGATACGCAGGGGTGAAAATGAAGGGGTGCTGCGGTTTCACATCGAAATCAACGAAGAAGCAGCTCTCAGCGCAATTCAAAAGCTCATGAAAGTCAATTCCCAGTCCCCCTACGCCAAAGAGCTGGCCGCCGCCATCGAAGACGCCTTCAGCCGCCTGTTGAAACCCTCGATCGAAACTGACCTGCGTGTTGAGTTGAAAATGCAGTCTGATCGCCAGGCAGTCGATGTGTTTGCGTCCAACCTGCGCAATGTCCTCATGGCCGCACCCCTCGGCACCAAAACGGTCATTGGCATCGATCCCGGCATCCGCACCGGCTGTAAATGCGCCTCGGTGGATGAAACGGGCAAATTCCTCGATTATGCTACCGTCTTCTTATCCCAAGGGGAGAGAGCGCTTGCTGCTGCCAAAGAGAGCTTACGCGCCATGATCAAAAAGACCAGCCCTTTTGCCATCGCAGTGGGAAACGGCACCTACGGAAGGGAGACAGAAAGCTTCGTCCGCGCGTTTCTTAAAGAGGAGAACCTCGGGCACATCATTTTAGTGTCCGTCAGCGAATCGGGAGCTTCCGTCTATAGCGCCTCCGACACCGCGCGGGAAGAGTTTCCTGATCTTGATCTGACCATAAGGGGAGCCATCTCGATCGCGAGAAGGCTGCAAGACCCACTCGCGGAACTGGTCAAGGTAGATCCCAAATCAATTGGTGTCGGACAATACCAGCACGATGTTTTTCAACCTCTTCTGCACGATAAGCTCAAAGAGGTGGTCGAGAGCTGCGTCAACTCCGTCGGCGTCGAGGTCAACACGGCCAGCGCCTCTTTGCTCACCTATGTCTCCGGCATCGGACCGACGCTGGCAACCAAGATCGTCAAGCACCGCGAGAAGAACGGCCCGTTCAAAAGCCGCAACGCGCTCAAAGAGGTCAGTGGACTCGGTCCTAAAACCTTTGAGCAGGCCGCCGGCTTCTTACGCGTCAGCGAAAGCCCGAATCCCCTCGATAAATCGGCAGTCCACCCGGAACGCTATGAGCTGGTCGAGAAGATCGCCCAGGACCAGAAGGTTTCGCTGGAGGAGCTGATGCGCAGCCCGCGTCTTATCGACGCTATCCCCGTCGAGCTCTACCTGAACACCGAAGTCGGTATCCACACCCTCTCGGACATTATCTCGGAGCTGAAAAAACCGGGTCGCGACCCACGAGCCCTCTTCGAGCCGCCCTGTTTCCGCGACGATGTGCAGACGATGAACGATTTGAAACCGGGAATGAAGCTGGAAGGAATCGTCACCAACGTCACCGCCTTCGGAGCCTTCGTCGACATCGGCGTCCACCAAGACGGTCTGGTGCATATCTCAGAAATTACCGACCGCTACATCAAAGATCCGTCGGAAGTGCTGCAGGTCGGCGATAAGATCAAAGTCGAAGTGCTGCAGGTTGAGCCGGAGAAGAAGCGTATTTCCCTCTCCGCCAAGAAAAACCGGGATGCTGCCAAAGCTCCAGCCAAAAAGGCAGCTCCGAAGCAGGAAAAATTCAGCAGCAACCCGTTTGCCTCCCTCTAAGGGGTCCGATCCATCAGCGGAAGCGCCACTCGTGGGCCGTCCGCTGTTTTTTTTGCAGAGGGGGCAGGGAGGCCCCAAGCAACCGCCTCAAAATTTTATTTTCCAATTTTAAGACCGTTTCCCACTAACAACTCCGAGCCATTGCAGGCAGAAACCGCCTTTAAAATTATTGCCTGCTCTGTTACAATTTTTAGTTTACGGAAAATAATTCACTTCATTTTTTATCCCTTAAATTCCAATTCAGATGAACAAGATAGAAGAGATTCCCTGCCCTTGCTGTAGCCAAAAAGCCTATGCGACATGCTGTCAGCCCCTGCATCAGGGAAAAGATGCTCCCGACGCTCTGGCCCTCATGCGGTCGCGCTTTTCCGCGTATGCGCTAGGTCTTGCCGACTACATCATCACAACCACCCATCCGGCAAGCCTGCTCTATCAAGACGACCGCGCGGAGTGGATAGAGTCCATCCTCAAATTTTCCCGGGAATCGACCTTCCACAACCTCGAGATTTTAGAGTTCACCCCAAGAGCGCCCTTTTCTTCCGTGACCTTTGCCGCCCACCTTTCCAAAAAGCGAAAGAACACCTCCTTCACCGAAAAGAGCTATTTCGAGCTCCTGAACGGGCGCTGGTTCTACCGCAACGGGCTGATCGCCTCCGGCCTCGATGAGCAGCTGACAGGCCCCTCTCCTGAAAAACTCTTGCCTATGGCCTATTTCGGAGATGCGGTGCTTAAGCAAAAAGCAGAGCCGGTTGGAGAGATTACCGAAGAGATCAGGCAGCTTGTAGGTGCCATGCAAGAGACAATGGATGCATTGGATGGCTTAGGAATCGCTGCCCCTCAAGTCAAAAAGTCGCTCCGCATTTTCCTGATCAGACAGCCGATAGAAAATTTCGACGAAACGATCACCCTGGGTGACCTGAAAGTGTTCATCAACCCCACTCTTTTCAATCCGGGAGAAGATACGTGGGCCGATACGGAAGGGTGTCTCTCCATTCCCGGAATCGAGGCCGATGTCGAGCGCCCCTATGAGGTCAGCGTCCGCTACACCGATCTTAACGGAGAGCAGAAAGAAGAGAGAGCCTCCGGCTGGTATGCCAAAGCCCTGATGCACGAGATGGACCACCTAGACGGCATCCTCTTCACAGACCGGCTGCCGGCGCCCCACCAAAAGAAGATCGAGCCTTTACTACAGGCTATGGAAGCACGCATCCGCAAGGGAAGGGCCTCCTGAGGCACCCGATCTGGCCAAATCCTTCTCCAAACTGTTGGCGTCATGCTCCCGCCGAAATCCGATAATCATCTGAAGGAGCTCCGCAGGAAGCATGCTTAAGGGGGATTTTAAGAATTTCCATCCCCGGTAAAGAAGCCAGGCGTCTTGTTCTTGATGCTTCAGCATCGAGTGCGTCACCGCTTCTTTCATTTCGGCAAACAAAAGGGGCAGCCGGTCGGACGATAGCGAAGTGAAAGTTTTTAAATCCATAAGCGGCTCTTTGAAGAGCTCACCGACTTCTCCGGTCATCCTATCTGCCACCTTGACGCGCTCCAATTTCAAAGCTAGGTTGAAGAGGGCGATGGAGCGGAAGGTCGCAGACCGCGCAGCCTCCTGACACATATGCTTCAATCCGAAATTGCCGATCTGATTCACCCCATTTTCCAAAAAAACCAAAAATTCCAGCTCTTCGCGAACACCTGGAAGATCCAGGTCGTTCAACCTAAATCTCATACATTCTCCCGAGGGAAAAAGAAAAGAGCACCACACATCTTGTTTATCCTCAGGGTACAGTATAATGATCTGTTTCAAAGGGTGGGGCGGGTAGCTGTCGGCCGTATTTTTATCCGCTGCAAGGAAGCAGTTGTCAGCTGACATGTTGATTCGCATCAGAGAACCGCTCAACATGGGTTTGAAAGGAAGGCTTTTAATCTGAAGGCCGAATATCTCTTTGCCCCGCAGGACTCTTTTAGTCGAATCCACCACTTTGATCAGTTCTCTCGACACCACGAGCTCAAGCGGCAGTATAGCCCGATACTTCCAAGTCCACGTGTCCGGCTTCTTCGTCCAGCACTCCTCTTTTTTGGTGAAGCACACTACCCCCTCGTCGCGCTCCATTGCCTCGGCAATCTTCTTAAGGATCTGCTCCTGCAGGCCCTTTGAAGAGAGCTCACCGCTTCTTGGATCTTTGCCCATATCAAATTGGATCATGGCCATCGGTAAGTCGTGGTCGGCAAGAAACAATTGAACATACACCGTCTCAAAGTCCACCGGCCTCTGACGAACGCCATTAATATCCAGGACAGGATGGAAGAGAGCACGCTCCCTTGGGTTTTGATGAATACTGAAAAGATCCTCCAGCGTCACTCCACGGCACCGTATCAAATCTTCAGCGAGGCCGTCCTTGAACAAGGCACTCCCCGGAAAACAGTCGACTTCACTCAAAAACCGGCAGAGCAATTCGTTGCTTAAGTGCTCGGATCCGATATGAATGGCCGCCCGTAAAAGCGCTCTTCGCGCCCCTTCCTCTTCATTTTTTGTCCATTCCAAGACAAGCGCTTCCAAACCGATGCTCGTCGCCACAACAAAAGCTGCGTGGTAGATGAACTTAGCTTCTGTCAAGATGAGCTGCTTGAAACCATGAGGGAGAGCCTTGACATCCAGCTCGCTCATCCCCTTTGCAAAACAGCTTTTGGCCAGTTCGGAAATAACCAGAGCGATCGGATTTTGAACATCCTCTTTGACACCTTCAAGCCACCCCAAAAAAACCCTGTTAAAGGAATAGACACCGCCTGTCATTTGCACAAATACTCACCTGTAAAAATAATAACACCCCAAAATTCTATTATAGCCAATTAGATACACTCCATGAGAAAGTTATACCGCCCTCTTTTAAAAACCACGATTGCCGGGAGAGAGGAAAAAAATCAGCGCACCCTTTTCTCCTTTGTTGTATGATGAGAACTGTTCGGTATAATAAAACCTTGTTCCCGCCCTCAGGCGGCGACCGGTTCAAAAGCATTACCCCTCACAAACTTTCTTGTAAGCAAACTGACTCAAAAGAGCCTCTCATGGAAAACAGACAAGCGTCCGTCAAAAGCGCGGATCCCTCTAAGATGAAATTGGACACCCTTCTTGCTCCCTATCAAAAGCGCATCGAAAGCGCCATTGAACAGCACGTTCAAGCCATGGGACCTAAAAACATTCTGAAAGATGCATGTGCATACGTCTTGGCCACTCCCGGCAAAAGACTAAGGCCGGCGCTTGTCCTGATGGTGCAGGAGATGCTTAAACCCTCTTTCGACGCCATGTCCTCGGCGCTCGCGATCGAGTTTTTCCACACTGCCTCTCTGATCGCCGATGACCTTCCCTGCATGGACGACGACGACGAAAGAAGAAACCGCCCCTCAGCCCACAAAAAGTTCGGAGAGGCGACAGCCCTTCTTGCCAGCTATGCCCTCATTGCCGAAGGGTATGGCCTGATTGCAAAAAACGCAGCTGCCTTGCCCTCAAAGCAAGACAGCGTCCTGCAACTGGCCCTGGAAAACTCCACTTTTAATACCGGCATCTTCGGCGCCACGGGAGGACAGCTCTACGATCTGATGCCCCCCGACCGCAGCGAAGCGACAATCCGCCGAATCATCCACATGAAAACCACCTCCCTCTTTGAAATCTCTTTCGTCTTCGGATGGCTGTTTGGCGGCGGAGACTTGGACCGGCTGGAGGACATCAAAAAAACAGCGAGCCACTTCGGCCTGGGTTTCCAGATTTTAGATGATTTGGACGATTATGAGCGGGATTTACGGGAGAGAGGACTGAATATCGCCGTGGAGCTTGGCATCCAGAAGACCAAAGATCTCTTTGCAAGCGAGATGGACGCCTTCCGAAAAAGCCTTCGGCATCTCGGCATCGATTCAAGAGCCCTTCTGACTCTTGCAGACATTATGGAGAGCTCGATCTCTTCAGATTAAAAAAAAAAGGGCCTTGCGGCCCTTTTTCAAAAAACACGATCTCCCGTTTAAACGGAAGCGGCCTCTTTCTTCGAGCGCGTTGATGCGGCAGGCTGAGGAGCCTCTTCCGAATCAGTCGGCGCTGCTGCTGTTGCAATGCCCTTGTTCTTCAGCTTGTCGAGAACACGCTGCTCGATCTCTTCGAGCATCTTAGGTGTCGACTTGAGAACTTCGCGGGCAGCTTCCCTTCCTTGGCCCAAGCGTTCGCCGCCGTAGGCAAACCAGGCACCCTTTTTCTCGACGATGCCAAAATCGACAGCGAGGTCGATAGCCGATCCGGTCCTTGAAATTCCTTCATCGAACAGGATGTCAAACTCGGCGATCGAAAAGGGCGCCGCCATTTTGTTCTTTGCTACCTTCACCTTCACGCGGCTGCCGATTTCGCGGTTGTCGTTGCTCTTGATCGAACCGGTTCGGCGGATATCGAGTCTGACAGAAGAGTAGAACTTCAGCGCCCGGCCGCCCGTTGTCGTCTCGGGGTTGCCATACATCACGCCTATCTTTTCACGGATCTGGTTGATGAAGATGGCGCAGGTGTTGCTTCGCGCCAGCGTCGCTGTCAGCTTCCTCAACGCCTGAGACATCATTCTGGCCTGAAGACCGACAAAGCTGTCGCCGATCTCGCCTTCGAGTTCCGACTTGGGAACAAGAGCTGCAACGGAGTCGATGACGATCACATCCACAGCATTCGACCTGGCCAGCATCTCAGCGATGTTCAACGCTTCCTCGCCGCAATCGGGCTGGGAAATCATCAGGTCGTCTAGGTTAACGCCGATCTTGGCGGCATAGGCGGGGTCAAGAGCATGCTCGGCATCGATATAGGCAGCAAGGCCGCCGGCTTTTTGCGCGTTGGCAACGATGTGCGTCGCAAGCGTCGATTTACCCGAGGATTCAGGGCCATAAATCTCTACGATACGCCCTCTTGGTACGCCTCCGATGCCAAGCGCGACATCAAGGGCGAGAGAACCTGTCGGAATGACCTCGACGCCACGCTGTGCTTGCCTGTTTCCAAGGGACATGATCGAACCGTCGCCAAACTGCTTTTTGATATGGCTGACAGCAAGCTCAAGCGCCTTTCTTCTTTCGGGGCTCGGACTGGGATGGGACATATTAGACTCCTCTTCATTTTGGATTTTTATAGATGAAGATGGCCAGCATAGCCGATTTCTCAATCCCGATAAAGAAAAGAAAGAATCGTCTATTTAAATTTTAACTTTCAATATCTCGTCCCACCTTGTCGTGAAACGGTTGGATCTAAGCGATTGCCGCATCGACCATTTTTTATCAAGACCCTCAGAGGCAAAGACTAACGACTCCTTCCCAAAGGATTTATTCACCGCGTCGATCGCCTGCATGGCGCGTTTCCGCCTTTCCAGATCGGGCGCTCCGGAATGAAAAAGGTCCTGCTGAAAGAGGGATTTTGGCACCAGTCCCTCAAGAACAATCCCTGCCTTCCGATAACTCCGTCCCGCTTTATATAGAGTTTTCACCGCTTGCCGGGAAGCTGCGATCAACGCAGGAGTGAAGTCGGTGGGTTCAGGCAGTACGACCCTGAGCGCGCGCGCTCCTGCCCTGAAGGGGTGATAGACGAGGCAGACGCTGATGCATGAGGCCAAAAGCCCCTCTTTCCTCAGTTTTTCGGCGGCCTTCGAGGAATAGGCGGAAACAGACTCCAGGATATCATCTAAAGATTCCGTTGCCCGCCCAAACATCCGGGAGGTGGCGATCGTTCCTTTCAGGGGCCGCCCGTCTTTTAACGGAAAGCAGCAAACACCCCTTAGCTCGGAGGCCACCCTCAAGCCTACAATCCCCAGGTGCTTTCTGATCCAGGCATCATCGGCATCTCTCAAATCGAGAGCTGTCTTGCAGTTAAGACTCTTCAAAAGAAGAGTCCAGCGATGGCCGATTCCCCACAAATCTTCCACGGGGAACTGCTGCAGAAGATCCGCCTCGTCAGACTGTGTTAGAAAATGAAACCCGCCCGACTTTTTAGCGCATTTATTGGCTGCCTTCGCGAGCGTCTTTGTCCGCCCGATACCGACGGAAACCGGAATCCCCGTCTGCTTCAGCACCGTTTCCTTAAGCGTTCCGGCAAAAAGAAGGGGGTCTTTTACATCCGCATCAAAAAAAGCCTCGTCAATGGAATACACATCGATCTGGGGAACTAAGGAGCGGACAATATGCATCACCCGGTCTGAGAGATCGCCGTAGAGGGCGTAGTTGGAAGAGACTGCAACTCCGCCCACTCTCTGCAGAAAGAGGCGAATCTCAAAATAGGGCGCACCCATAGGAATGTTAAGCGCCTTCGCTTCATTGGACCTTGCTATCACGCACCCGTCATTGTTGGACAAAACGACAACCGGCCTGTTCAAAAGCCTGGGATTGAACAGACGCTCGCAAGAGACGTAGAAGTTATTGCAGTCCAAAAGTCCGATGAGCATCAGAGAGCCTTGTGGATGATGTAGCTCACAACGCCCCACACAAAACACTCGCTTCCCTCTTCGATTTGGATCGGAGGATAGCGCGGATTTTCCGGAAGCAGAAAAACCCCTTTCGAGTCAATTTTAAGACGTTTGACAGTAAACTCTCCGTTGACTACGGCAACAACGATCTTTCCGCTTTTTGCCTCAACGGAGCGGTCGACAACCAAAATATCTCCCGAGTGAATGCCGGCATCGATCATCGAATCGCCCTCCACCTTTACAAAAAAGGTGGCGGCCGGATGCTCGACAACCAGCTCGTTGATGTCGAGTTTTTTCTCGATATAGTCCTCGGCAGGAGAGGGAAAGCCCGCCCTTACTGTCGAATGAAAGGAGGGGATGAACAACTGCGCGCCCTCTTCAGGCCTCGCGATGTCGACGACTTTTAGCGGATAGGGCTCTTCTGTAACCACGCTTTTCTCTCCTTGCCACGAAATAAAGACAGTATACCTCAAGGGGGGATTATCCCTCGTGGTGAAACCTATCCCTTTCTAATTCATCCCGTTCAAAACAGCGGAATTATATCATTTTAGTGTTAAACAATTTAGATATGTAAAAGCGATTACTCTTGACCGGATGGCAAGCGACCTTTTATACATGTAGCCAAAGAACAACAATGTTCAATGCACGTGATAAAGTGCCCCTCTCGAGGGGAGAATAGGAAAACGGGTTAGAACCCCGTACGGTGACGCCGCTGTAACGAAGGACGATGCGCTTTTAGTCAAACGCCACTGCCCGATATGGGTGGGAAGGCCAAGCGCAGAGGATGATCTCGGAGTCAGAAGACCTGCTTTATCTCGCTCATCGACCGCACCCCGTTAAAGGATGCGGAAAGCCGCCTCGTTAAAGGCGGGATGGGGGGAACCGAGAAATCCATATCCCCTTAAATATTCTATTGATTTCATGCCCGTCCTGGGAAAATCACTCCCCGGATTCGGCATCCTATTGTCATTTTTAAGGGAGAGCCTCTATGGTCCAGCATACACTCATGCAAATCGAAAAACGGGACGGCAGCTTTGCCTCCTTCGATCCTGCTAAAATCATCCGCGCCATCTCAGGCGCTTTCCGGGAAGAGAGGGGGCTTGAGAGCACTCAGCTTCTTGGAAATAGCGATCTTGCCCGCATTGGCGAAATCGCCACACGAGTCGAGCAAGAGATCGAAAAGTTCAACCGCGACAGCCTGCACGTTGAAGAGGTGCAGGACTTGATTGAAAAAGAGCTCCTGCGCGAAGGGCTATATGAGATTTTGCGCCGCTTCATCCTCTTTCGCGAAGACCGGTCGCGCGAACGCTCCTTGAAAGGAGGCGGCCAAAGAATCCATGTGGCAAGAAGTGATGGCTCGGAAACACTTTTCCGCCTCGATGAAGTGGAGTCCAAGCTGGACAGAATCTTGACGGGCCTAAAAGGGGCGCCCAAAGAGAAGATTGTCGACGCCTTTTGCAAGAACCTCTACACAGGCATTGATGAATCCGGCGTCCAAGATGCCCTAATACTGGCTGCCTCGAGCTTAATTGAAGAAGCGCCTGAGATGGAGTATGCCGCAGCGCGTCTGCTTCTTCAGAAGATCTATGACGAAGTCTTGGAGGGTAGCGAAGAGGGATACGGCACCCTATTTGAGAAAAGAATTCAGCAGGGAGTGAGAGCCGGTCTTTTAGATCCAAGGCTTTTGACATTTGACTTGAAGGCTCTAAGCCAGGCTCTAGATCCGACGCGCGACCTGCTTTTTAAATATCACGGTCTAAAAGTTCTATATGACCGCTATTTTCTTCATATCAAAGAAAAGAGAATTGAGGCGCCTCAATTCTTCTGGATGCGCGTCGCCATGGGCCTCGCTCTTAATGAAGAGCAAAAAGAAGAGCAGGCTATCGCGTTTTATCTCAACCTCTCCAACCTGCTTTTCATCAGCGGGACGCCCACCCTATTCAACTCAGGAACGGTTCATCCCCAACTGAGCTCCTGCTACTTAAGCACCGTCGAAGACGACTTGGACCATATATTCAAGGTCATCGCCGACGACGCCAAGCTGTCTAAATGGGCAGGCGGCATCGGCAACGACTGGACGGACGTGAGGGCGCGCGGCGCGACCATCAAAGGGACTAACGGCTTAACCCAGGGCATCATCCCCTTCCTTAAGGTAGCCAACGATACTGCTGTCGCGGTCAACCAGGGCGGCAAGCGCCGGGGCTCCTTCTGCGCCTATATCGAGCCGTGGCACTTGGATGTTGAAGAATTTATCGAACTGAAAAAAAACACGGGGGACGAACGACGGCGTACACCCGACATGAATACCGCCCTGTGGGTGCCCGACCTTTTGATGAAACGCGTCAATGAAGGCAAGACCTTCACCCTTTTCAATCCTTGCGAAGTCAAAGACCTCCACACACTGTATGGACAAGCATTTGAGGAGCGCTATGCATTCTATGAACAAGAAGCCCAAGAGGGCAGAATCCGTCAGCACAAGACAGTGATTGCCGAGGAGCTTTGGCGCAAAATCCTGACGATGCTCTTTGAGACCGGCCACCCCTGGATTACTTTTAAAGACCCCTCCAACATCCGTTCCGCGCAAAGGCACTGCGGTGTGATCCGCTCCTCCAACCTCTGCACCGAGATTCTGCTCAACACCTCCAGGGAGGAGACCGCCGTCTGCAACTTAGGCTCTATCAACTTAAGCAGGCACGTCACTGAGGAGGGATTTGATTTTAATGGGCTGAAGCAAACTGTCAGGACGGCAATCCGGATGCTCGACAACGTCATCGACATCAACTACTACCCGACAGAAGAGGCCAGGCGCTCTAACTTAAAGCACCGGCCTGTCGGACTGGGCGTCATGGGGTGGCAAGAAGCGCTTTTCATTCTGAAGGTTCCCTATGAAAGCGAGGAGGCGATCAAGCTTTCCGACACACTGCTGGAGACGCTTTCTTACGAAGCAATCGACGCTTCTTGCGACCTTGCCAAAGAGCGCGGTTCCTACTCCTCTTTTGCCGGATCGATGTGGTCTAAGGGCATCGTACCGATCGATACGGTAAAGCTCGTCGCTCAAGAGCGCGGAGGGTATCTCGATATGGACTCTGCAACATCTTTGAATTGGGACAAGCTGCGTAAGAAAGTGACCCTCCAGGGGATGCGCAACTGCCAGGTGATGGCAATCGCCCCGACTGCCACCATCGCACAGATCGCTGGCACTACCCAATCCTTTGAGCCTCTCTATGCCAACCTCTACGTCAAGTCCAACCTGTCGGGGGAATTTTCCTCCATCAACAGCTATCTGATCGATGATCTGAAGAGGCGCGGCCTCTTTGACAGCGAGATGATTGCCGATCTGAAATACTTTGACGGATCGGTGCTCCCGATCGACCGCATCCCGGAAGATGTCAAGCAGCTTTACAAAACGGCATTTGAAATCGGCCCCGAATGGTTGCTAATGGCCGCGTCCAAACGGCAGAAGTGGATCGACATGGGACAGTCGCAAAACCTCTACATAGCCAATCCAAGCGGCAAAGCGCTCTCGGAGATGTATTTCAAAGCGTGGCGCTTAGGTCTTAAAACAACCTACTATCTTAGGTCCAAGTCAGCGACGCAGATCGAGAAATCGACGCTTGACGTCAACAAAAAGGGGCTGCAACCCCGCTGGATGAAAGCGAAGTCAGCCACGAGCGGCATCGAAGTGAAGCGCTCTGCCCAGGCATGCGGACTCGATTCCTCCTGTGAAAGCTGCCAGTAAACCCCTCAACAAAGCTAAGGAACCCCATCATGTCAAAACCATTCCAAGCCAAAGAAAAAAGGATCGTCAACTGCAAAACGGTCGACGTCAACCAGCTCATGCCAATGAAATATGACTGGGCATGGGAGCACTACCTGAACGGCTGCCACAATAACTGGATGCCGGAAGAGGTGCCGATGAGCCGCGATATTGCCCAGTGGAAGTCGGGCTCCCTTAAAGAGGAGGAGAGGCTTGTCATCTTAAGAAATTTAGGATTCTTCTCCACCGCCGAAAGCCTGGTGGGCAACAACATCGTGTTGGCGATATTCCGCCATGTCACCAATCCCGAGGCCAGGCAATATCTCTTAAGGCAAGCGTTTGAAGAGGCCATCCACACGCATGCCTTTCACTACATCGTCGACTCGCTTTCCTTAAACCCGCATGAAGTCTTCGGCATGTACAACGAAATCAACACGATCCACAACAAGGACGCTTTCGAAATGACTCTGACGGAAGAGGTGCTGAAGCCTGGATTTACAACCGAAACGGCCGAAGGGCTGCAATCATTTCTGAAAAATCTGATCGGCTACTACGTCATCATGGAAGGAATTTTCTTCTATAGCGGCTTTGCGATGATTTTGAGCTTCCAGCGAAAGAATATCATGCCCGGCATCGGCGAGCAGTTTCAGTACATTCTGCGCGACGAGACCATTCACCTCAATTTTGGCATCGATCTGATCAATACGGTCAAAAGCGAAAACCCGGAGGTTTGGACCCCGGCATTCCAGGAAGAGGTGGTGGCGATGGTCGACAAGGCCACCTGGCTTGAATATATGTATGCCAAAGAGTGCCTGCCGAAAGGTGTGCTCGGATTGACATCCAATCTCTTTCTCGATTATGTGCGCTATATCGCCGACAGAAGACTGGAACGCATCGGCCTTAAGCCCCTCTATGGCTCGCCGAATCCCTTTCCCTGGATGAGCGAGTGCATCGATCTTGAAAAAGAAAAAAATTTCTTCGAAACCAAGGTTACCCAGTACAGGATGGGCGCAAGTCTTTCCTGGTAAATGCTTATCCTGAGGGTGTCTCAAAAGCTGAGCATGTAGAAAACTCTGATTTTGAGACACTTTCGGTATGGTCCCCGTTCACTTTTTGCGGCTAAGCCTCTGCCGCGCCCTCCCCACCTCTAGGAGATGGTCCACAAACTGAAAATTATATGATTTGTGTGTGGACAGCCTCTAATACCCCCTGATCTTAACAATCAATTAATTACTTCGACAAACGCACCGTTGATATAATCAAACTAGAGCAGTTTCATTTCATGCCATAACGTATGGTTTGGGGGAGTTATGAGCTTTGTCAAAGGATCAGGATTCAACTTCTATCAATATCAGTATGCAATCCAGAAGGAGATGGAAAAAGGGCTTGAGGGAAAGCTCGCCAACAAGACCATCTCGGTGGTCAAAGGGTCTTTCTCAGAAAAGATCAAGCTGCTGGAAGCGTTTGACAAAATGGTCAACGAATACCAGCACTTCTCTCCGGAAGAGAAGATCGCCAATTACAGCATGCTGAAGTCGCGCGTGGAGTTTCTCTATAAACACTTTGAGTCGCAAGATACACAAGCTAAACACCTCACTAAAAAGTACGGCAACCTTTTGGACACGATCCAGCTGCAATACATGGGTGCTGTCAGCCATCAAAAAAAATTCGCTGAAGCCAAGGCCTTTTCCCCGGCAATGGTGGATTTCCACAACGCCGCCATCCTCTTAAATTTGAACTCCAAAGGTTCCCCCCACTTTGCGCTCTCTCCTCTCCCTAACGGCGATGTGCAGCTTAGTATCGACGGGACAGATAAAGTACCCTCGCGCTTTTTCAATCTGCACTTGGACGAGAAGACGAAAATGATCCACATGACAGAACCGGGCAGCCCCACCCCGGGAATCTTGTTCAGCTCCGAGGAAAAGCTAGCGGACGTCATCATGCCCTTCCGTGAAAAGATCGGAAACGAGATCAAAAGCGCTCAGAAAGAGATCATGAAAAAAACGGCTGCCAAGCTAAAGCAGATGCATCCCTCTACCAGCCGGGAGACGATCACGGAAACGTCAAGACAAGACCTGCGAGACCGGGCGTTAAGGGAAAAGAAAGTCACCTTCTTTGGAGCCATCGGCAACTTCTTTGCCGGCATCGGTTCTTTCTTTGCCAATATCATCCGTAAAATTGCTTCCTTTGTTACAGGCATCTTTACCGGTAAACAGAAAGAGGCTCCTGTCAGACCCATCCAGGATAGGGAAATTTCGCCGCTATCGCCCTTGCTTGCCGGCAATGGTGAAAAACCTGCCAAAGTGCAGAAGCCTAGCAAAACCGATCAAAAGACAGACGCCAATCAAGGCAAAGAGGGATTTGAAAAATTCAATCTGGCCCTCGTGAAAGAGATGGGAGCTGTCGGAACTGCAGGAAAAGGGTATGCCTACGTTATGGACGGGACAAAGCCCAATACAATTGAGTTGCATATTGTCGGAAATATTAGCGACCCATCGGCAAATCAACGCACATGGCTTTTGGTGCTTGACCCACAAAATCACACCCTTGCCATCAGGGATCATCTGGATGCAAGCCTTATCTCGACGATGAGTTATGAGGAGGGCAAAGTACCCGATGCGCTTAAACAACTGCTGACTGAGACAGCCGACAACCTCTACGGCAAGGTCGGGCCGACAGACAATGTAAAGCAGCAGCAAGCGCTGAGCGAAAAATCGAAACAATTTGAAAAGGTGGTTCGCGATCTTGCAGAGGAGATTCTACCTTCGGACGATTGGGAAGTTGAAGTTGTCAACATGGGATACAATGAGCTGGATATAAACTATATATCCAACGTCGGCCAAAGTCCCCAGATCCTTAAAAGCTATACTCTGAAATTCGACCCTTCGTCCGGCAAAATCAAAAGCAAAGACAGTCATGGGTTAACACTTCAAGAAATGAAGTTCGAAGGAACTCTCCCTCAGGAGCTTAAACAACTCCACAAGGAAGGGATGGACAGCCTGGAGACTGACAAGACAAAAAAACAGACAGAGGACTTCAAAAAGAGCTTTTTAGCCCTCAACTTAGTCAATCCATTAATCCAGGTCAAAGAGACGGGTAGCAACACAATCAATATCAAATTCCTCGCTTCGCCCGATCCGGACGCCCTGCATAGAGAGTACCACGTCACGCTGGATAATCTGGGATCGAAACCGATTGTCATCGTAGATACCAAAGATCCGTTCCACCCCGTGCTCACGCTAGAAGGGTTCAAAGGAAAGCTGCCTGTCGAATTTGATCAGTTCTCCAAAAATGTGCTGGCACAACTCAAAGCCGAAACCCAAAAAGCGGCGGAGGAAAAAGCCCTGGCGAAAGCAGCGGAGGAAGCAAAGGCAAGCGCCCTTGCCAACGCCAACCTTGTCAACGCCTTTAACTTACCGAAGGCGAGCGATCTGGCCAACGCCACCCCCGTCAGCAAGGCAAAAATCTTAAATCCGGACCACCCGATCCCGGTACCGACCATTCCCGATCCGGTAGCGATCTTCCCCAATATGTTAAGCGACGTCCAGATCGTCGATCCACACATCGGCGGTTCCACCGGCGCCAAAAAAGTGGAAGCGGGCGGCTTGCATTACGTCATGAAAGAGGGTGCCAACGCCGGCCATATCGCCGCCGAGTACCATGCCAACAAAGCCTACCAGGCCCTTGGCGTCAAAGTTCCGGATGTGTTGCTCTACAATAAAACAACCTCCCAGAAGGTCAAAACAGGAGAGGGCGATCCTCCAAAACCGGTGATGCTGGCGGGGTTCGTCCCGAAAGCCGTCTCTTTAGCCAGTTACCTGCAAACAGCTTCCATCGATGCGAAGGAAGAGGTCTTATCGAAAATACGGGCAAACTTTGTTGCCGACGCCCTCCTTGCCAACTGGGACGTTGTCGGCATGGGCAAAGACAACATCTTGGTCATGGAAGATGGCACTCCCGTCCGTATCGATAACGGATCAGCCTTTGAATACCGCGCTCAAGGCGGTTTAAAATCGATGGGTTTTGCAAACGAAGTCACCGAGTTGGACACCATGCGCAAAAGCTCGGTTAACCAGCAGGCAGCTGAAATATTCGGCGGGATCACCGACAAAGAAATTATCTGGCAGATCGACGATATCGCCCTGAAAATGCCAGCGCTCTTGCTCGCCACGCCTGCCAAATACCACGAAACACTGAAGAAAAGAATGGAGTCGCTGCAAAAATATAAGGGAGAGCTAATCAAGAAACAGCAAACGGAACAGGCGACACTGGCTTTAGCTCTTGTTAATCCCAACGCGGCAGTCACTTTCAATAAGAACCACAGCGCCGATGGCCTGGAAGTGAACGGCGTCCCCTTCAAACCCACGACAAAGATACCCAATTTTGCCTCGATTCAAGACAAAGATGTCGGCGAGCCTCCCTTTGTCCCTCAGCCTGGATACCACACTTCGGCAGGCGTCATCATCATGGAACCGGACGGTAGGGTGTGGATCTACGAACCGAAGAATCACTTCGGCGGCTACAACCATACCTATCCCAAAGGAAGGATAGAAAAAGGGCTTAGCATGCAGCAAACAGCGATCAAAGAAGCCTTGGAAGAGTCCGGGCTGCAGGTCGAAATCGAAGGGTTCTTGATGGATCAGGTTAAATCAACCACCAAAACCCGTTACTACATTGCAAGACGCGTCGGCGGAGACCCTTCCCAGGCCCATTGGGAAGCCGACAATGTGAAGCTGGTTCCTGCCAAAGACCTGAAAACTTATGTAAACGTAGGCTACGATCAGACCATTGCCGATAAAATCGTCGCCTATCAATCGACGAATCCCATGCCTGTCAAGAAAGCAGTCGCAGGAGTAAAGGTTCCCTTTGAAAAAATCGAGGGGGCGAAAGTTGGTGATGACTTCTGGCAGCTCAAGCAGGCAACAACAAAACCCGAATACCTTAGCAATAGCCTCTACACAATTCGCTGGGGGGACATACTCTGCCCCAAAGAGACGGCTGTGACGGTCGAGATCGATGGAAAAACAAAGCATCTGCATGCCAACAATGTCTCCATGGAGGATGGCGCCAAATACATCGCCATTCAGGCCCCCGGAACTTTAGAGCACGACGCCTTCGTCAAGCTTGTCAATGAAACACCCTCTCTTATTGTCGATCTGACAAACCCCAACGACAAGGCAAAAGACAAGAGCTCCGGCTTCATTGAAAAGCGCTATTTTCCAAAACAAGTAGGAAAGGTGCGCCACTTCAAAGACTTTAACGTGACTTGCACCGAGGCAAAGGACATCGATAAAATCTCTGTCTACACCTATATCATCAAAGACAAAGCGACCGGCAAGGAAAAAACAATTCAAAGGGTGCACTACAAAGAGTGGCCAGACCATGGAGCTGTCAATCCCACTGAAATGGCGAAACTGATCGCGGTTGTCGACAACCTCTCTGACAAATCGCCCGGACCGGTCATGGTGCACTGCAGAGCCGGCGTCGGCAGAACAGGCACTTTCATCACGGCGAGAACTGCTGCCCACTTAAAAGAGCAGGGATCCCTCTCTCCGGAAGGATACCAGGCAAAAGTGCATGAGATCATACTGCACGGGCGCAAGCAGAGGGGACCCTCATTTGTCCAGACAGCCGAACAGCTCAAGAGCCTCTATGAGTTCGGAAACTCCATTTACGGCGGGGATATTCTGAAAACGGCTGCCGAAGAGGCCGTCAACTCTCTCGGTGTGGCAAAAGAGCCCTTCGATATCCGCAAGATCCCGCAGTTTGTGGCGGACTTAGACGACAGCATGGCAGCAGAGGCGCATCTGTCGCATCCAAAGTATAACGTCGGCGACTGGATCGTGCGCTATTCCACCGCGAAAAATGAGTACGTTCTCTGTCTGAAAACACCCAAGGGCAATCCGGTCAGGCAATTGCGATTACCGGGGGTCATCACGCAGGAAATCCTTGAGACTACCGTACAAAGCATATCCAAAGATGCCCACATCATCGCTAAAACAAACGAACAGATCATTAAGTCGGCCGACCACGGAAAGATCTCAAGAGAAGAGGCGCTGGCACGCCTGACGGGACAGGCGCAGGGTACCTATCTCTTGCGCGACTCGATCTCCTCTCCCGGAAAGAAACTCATCTCCTTCTATAACTCCATGGGCGACTTTGTGGAGCTGTCTGTCACGACAGGGATTGGCGGAAAATTGAACGCAGAAAATGCTTCGGCCTTCCAGAACGCCGTTACCTTTGCCAAAGGAACCTACGACAACTATCAGGCCATATTGAACGACGCCTATCTGAAGGCGCAACTCAAAGATCCGCTGCCGCCGCCGGGATCGTCTTTGGCAACTCCTCCCAAGCCCATCAACACAGGAAAGACCAAAGACGAAGAGATCCTTGAGAAGTGCTATCTGAAAGGAGTCGACAAACCGGCAGCCATGAATAAACTGCAACCCATGCCCACGGGAACCTATCTCATCCGCGATTCGAAAAGCCAAATGGGAGCTTTGGTTATCTCATTCTACAACTCCAGCAGCGCTTACAACGAGATATTGCTCTCCCCTAAAATGGGCGGCGGATGGGCGGCTACCCAGGCTTCACCCTACCCCTTATTCGGTGTCAAAAACGTTCCAGATCAGGATTTCCCGAACCTGGAAGCGGTATTTAACCAGCCCTATCTTAAACAAGAGCTTAAACGGGCTCTTGGCAAATCGGACCAAGAAATTCTTAATGAGGCCTACTGGGGAAGCATCGACTTCACCGAAATCGAGAAAAAGCTCAAAGCAGCTCCTATCGGTTCCTACATAGTTAGGGAGTCTTCTCAACCGGGTAAATACACCTTCTTCTACTCGACAGCGGATGGATCCATTTCCATCATTACCGTCGGACCGAGCCCTCATGCTCCCGGCAAGTGGATTACCAGCGGATCAATCCCTGGAAAACAATTTGACAAGCTGCACGAGATGATGAACGACCCGGAATTTCAGGGGCTCCTGAAAAAACCTCTGTTGCACCCCGGAGCTGTCAGCGCCGGCGCCGGCATCTTTGCCTCCCCCTTTAAAAAGTCCGGGGGATCGCTCATGCCGGTGACAGCCTCCAACAAATTTGACTTCAACCACCCTTGGGGAATCGTTCCGAATAACCCGGGACCACTGCCGAAAAGTCCAAAGTTAACCCCCAGCGAAATTCTTTCCCTTGCCGCTCAGGGAAGAGCCGTTAAAGGTGATGAGTTTTATGAAGCTGCCGAGGAGATGAGAACGGGAGTTCTCAGCGCTAAAGAGCTGACCACGCTGCACACCCTTTATGACAAGGCAGCTGAACAATATAGCAAAGAGGGCAACATCGAGCGGGCTTTCAAAGCAAGGTCGCAGGCAGCGGAGTACGCCGGACCGAATCCGGGAAGCCCTCTTCATGATCTGGACGCGGCGATACAGGCCGGATCGACTTCCCAGCTCAATCCCGCCCTGGGAGCGCACTTCAGCTCGCTGGACACCGGCATCCTGAAAGGGGGGCACCTGCGCGCTTTCAACCGCAACATCGACGGCAAGCCTATGACCGAGATGCAGTTTAAAGTCAGCAAACCCGCAAGACGCGCTTTGCAGCAGAATCTGCTTGCCATTCAAACCAACTTGGCTGACTTCCAAAATGCCCTTCCTTCGGAGCTTAAGGGCAAAGTGCGAATCTCGGAAGTGGACGATTGCTTCCTTGGAAAAGACGGCACAGGAAAGTTCAATGCAGCAAACGGCTACACCCCAAACGGAGCCAAAGCGCTTCAAATTGAGTTTGAGGGTGTTGGAGCTGTTGTGATCGGCAACTCGCCAAGTTACAGCTGCCTCTTCAACAGCATCAAAGTATTAGTCAACAGCGGGCAAAAAGAGGGCGTCGCCGCCCAGCAGATGCACCAGATGCTGACAATGCTTGGCATTGGACCGATCCTCAATGAACAAAGGCAAGAAGACGACAGAAGGCTGCTTGCGGCTCAAATCTTCAGAACCTACTACCCGTCACAGGCGGTCAAAATGGAGAGAACCAAAGAGTTCTACGAGCTTCCTGTCGATGCCCTGATCCAAAAAATCGAGGCGGAAGTTCCAGAGATGGTGAACATCTTCAAAAAATACCGCGACAATCCGGGATTGGCGGTTAAAACAGAGATCTACAAAGGAAGGACAACTTGGGCGCTGACAGATATCAGCACCCAGATGAGAGCGAAAAATGCCTATGGTTTGATGGCCGGCGTCGGCTACTCAACCAGCAAAGAGGACGCCGCCAAAACGTGCGCTATCATGCTGAAGGGCGGGGGCCTGTCGTCGGAAGAGAGGTTCCACTCCGGGCTCTTTGCAAAAGGAGCGTCATCGGAAACCGACCTTGCAACAGGCGGCGGCGACCAAGTATTCACACGCCTCATCAACCAAAAAACAATCGGCACCAACGTCGACTCGTTCTCCCTGGCCAGTTCATACAAGTTCATGATTCTCTACGATCTTGACGCCGTCAACGGAGGCGCCTATGGCTTCAACAGCGACTACTACGGCTCCACCAGCGACTACTACGGCTGTAAAAACCCCGATGACCACAGATACAACAACTACTTAAACCGTGAAAGCCTGATCGATTTTGCAGGGTCAGCCGGCAATACCAGCAATGAAGTCATGGTCAAAAACAGTGTATCTCCAGATCACATCCGGGGGTTTGTATGCCGTTCTCAATCGGATAAGGACGCTCTCGTTGCAGAACTGACAACACAGGGGCTGATTGTCGGGGGGATGATCAAAGGCAAGCCCGTCGACGAATTTATTCATGTCGCTACAAAATTCAAAGCTACCATGTGGAACAAATAATTAAAGGCAGGGAGGCCTCTTATGATGAACATACCAAACAATCCGATGGCCTACAACGGCGTGTACTACGCCGAGTCGATGACAAAGGACAAGAGCGTCAACCCTGTCGCGATCTGCCCACTCGTTAAGGGAAGGAGCATCCAGTGGGGCGACACCTCTCAAGGCACGGCAAAGAAAATCGCCGAAATTCAACTCTTCGGGGATAACGGGGAGTCGCAAGCGGTCGGTGCAAAAAACAACGACAATACACTCCCTTCAAAAATCGTGGTAACAACCAGCGATGACGAAATGGTGGTGCTGACCAAGATGACTCTTGATGTCTATAACAGATTCGTGCGGCATCGAGTAGCCGGTTCCCCTGACTTCAAAAGCGACGATGAAGTGCAGGCTTATTTCATGAACACAAATTTTGATGCTTATGATGACGGAAATTTAGGTTTGCGATGAAGAGGGAATGACCCGGATAGGCCTAACTTTGCCAACTGGAACAAAACTTGCTCACTAATCGAGTAAACTTGCTGAAGGAGGATTTATGACCCCAGCCCAAGGAACCAATAATCCCGTCCGGTACGAGGACGTCTACTACGTTGAATCGTTGAAAAAAGACAGCTACATCAACCCGATTGCCATACGCCCCACTATCGTCGGCGAGCGGATCGAATGGGCAGATACCTCAAGGGGAACCTACCGAAAATTCAAGCAAATTCAAGTCATGCCTGAAAACCAGCTCTCTCCGGAAAGGATCAATATTCTCGCCAAAGATGATGAAGAGATCACCTTAACACGCATGACACTTGATGTGTATAACCGCTTCTTGAAACACCGGGTAGCCGGGCAACCGTCATTTAACTCGGATGAAGAGTTGAAACAGCACTATCTCACCACAAATTTCGATCTCTATCCGCTGAGCTAAGCAAAAAAACGGTATTTACAAACAACCCCATTTTAAAATAAAATTATATATAGAAAGAACATAATTCAATAAATTAGATGATTAATAAACAACAAATAAAAGACAAATGGATGAAAAGTTTCTGTACGAGCAGGATAGCGAACAAGACACCACCGATCGCAAACGTTGTAACGAGCAAGCCCCCTAAAACTGCCTTTTAAAAACCCTCTCTCTTGAGCGGCACTCAATCCGCTCCTTTTCACCCAGCGAAACAAAACTTAAGAAGACAATCGTTCGGCTAGCGGAACATGAGATAGAACTCCTAAATCCGGGAGAAGGTTATGACCAATCCGATTCCATCCAGCGGTAAATCCGCCTTCGATCAAAGCCAATTTTCCATCCAGAAGAGTATGGAAAAGGAAGCGACGGGAAATTTGGCTTCACTGAAAGTCAAAATGCAAGGCGGCAAAGAGTTCGAACTTAAAAAAGCTGTCGACATCATGGTGAGCAACTTCGAAAAACTCACTCCCTCCCAGCAAAGTGACCAAATCTACGTCCTGAAGGAAAGATTAAGCTACATAAAAAATAACGCTGGCACCGATCAAAAAGGGGCGGGCGCGCTTCTAAAAGCTGTTAAAGCTTACGAGAAGAAGTTTTCTGAGGTAGACGGCAAGGCAATTACAGGAAATGCCTTCCAGAACAAAATTTGCCAAATCAACACAGCCGCGCAAATGAACGTTTTCGGCATTGCGTCTCCCCAAAGCAACGGAGACGTTCTTCTGAGCATCACCCTCCCCAACGCGCCAAGCCGCTTCTTTACCCTCAAGCAGAACGACCACGACAAGACGATCACCGTATCTGAACTTGGAAACCCGGGATACTCCAAAACAATTCCTGATGATGGCAACGCCCTTCACGCCGTCATCGCCTTCAAGGATGAAATCGGCAAGGAGATGATCAAAGCCAAGGAAGCGTTGATTAAAAAGACTTCAGATAGCGTTAACACACTGGCAGGATCCGCCCTAAAAGACATCGGGGAAAGCCAGAAAACCCTCTCTAAACCAAAGCTCACCCTAGGCAGCCGGTTCGTCAATTTCTTTAAAGCGATCGGAAGGTTCCTCGCCTCCATTCCAAAATTTTTCGCCAGGCTTTTCTCCCCCGCCAAAGTGGGAGGGCAATCAGCAGAGACAACTCAAGCAATTGATAAGTCCAAAGTAAAACTGCTTGCCGGAAAAACAAAATCCAAGACACAGGCCGCCAAACCGGATATCAAAGTAGAAAAAACACCCTCTCAGGTGATTAAAAACTCGTTCGCTCAAGAAAAATTCAAAGAGAAATTCCTGGAAATGAACAACTGGGCAGGCAGCTCGGCAATTGGATTTGTCGGTGTCAACGAGCAGGAGGGCAGCGACGAATTGAGAATGAACATCATGATGCTTACCGGTCCCGATGCATCCAGAGATTTCACTCTAAAATTCGACCCCGAAAAGCAGACTCTGACCATCACCGATCCCAAAGATCCCGGATTCAAACGCGAGATGCCCTGTGATGGCACCGTACCGGCAGGGTTTGCCGATTTCAGGCAGGAGATCGCCGAAAGCCTCAACGCGCAAAAAAAATTGCCTCAAGTAGATAAAGGAAAAGAGCCTGTTGTCGACAACTTCCCGCTGCCGTCTGCAACCCCTCCCTCGGACGTTCCCAAGATTACATCCGAAATGATTGCGAATCTTCCCGCGCTGCCAACGCCCTCAGTTCTCGAAACGAACTCTCTCTTCCCCACCATGCTGCAAGACATCAAGGTCATCAACGCAGCCATCGGCGGTTCGACAGGTGCCAAGCATGTACAGTCAGGCGGAGTGGACTTGATTCAGAAAGAGGGAGCCAACGGTCCGCATATCGTTGCCGAATACAACGCCAACAAGGCCTATAAGGCCCTGGGCGTTAAAGTCCCGGAAGTTAAGCTCTACAACAAGACAACCACAGCTGCGGTGGAGGGCAAAGAGGCATCCCCGGCTCAACCGGTCATGCTGGCCGAATTCGTCAAGGGGGCAAAGCCGCTTGGCGAGTATCTCAAGAGCGCCAAACTCGATGAAAGGGAAGAGGTACTGGCCAAAATCCGGGAGAGTTTTGTCGCCGACGTTCTGCTCGCCAACTGGGACGTTGTCGGACTCGGCATGGATAACATCTTGGTCACCGCCGATGGCACGCCTGTACGTATCGATAACGGATCGTCATTTGAATTCAGAGCCCAGGGGGGCATTAAACCGGGTGGCGGGTTTTCCGATAAGGCCGGCGAAATTCTCTCCATGAGAGATCCCAGCGTCAATGCCCAGTCCGCCAAAATATTCGGGGGCATCACCGATAAGGAGATCATCTGGCAGATCGACGATGTCCAAAGCAGATTTGAGTCTCTCTTGCAGGCCACGCCGCAGAAATACCACGCAACGCTTAAAAACAGAATGGCCGACCTGCAAAACTTCAAGCATGGCTTAATTCAGAAGCAGCAGGTCGAGCACACGAAGCTGCAGCAAGCCATGATGGAGCAAGATCAAGCAGTCGTATTCAACAAAAACTTCTCGGCCGAGGGTCTGTCGCTCCATGGCGTTCCTTTCAAGGCAACGACCAAACTGCCTGATTTCGCCCTGATTCCGGACAAAGATGTCGGTGAGCCGCCCTTTGTCCCCCACCCCACAAAAGAGACGTCGGCCGGCGTCATCGTTATGGAACCGGATGGCAAGGTCTGGATCTACGAGCCGAAGAACCATTTCGGCGGCTATGAACACACCTTCCCCAAAGGGCGCATGGAAAAGGGACTCACCATGCAGCAGACAGCTATCAAAGAAGCTTTGGAAGAGTCGGGGCTGCATGTCGAAATCGAAGGGTTCTTGATGGATACCGAGAAATCGACCACCAAAACACGCTACTACATCGCAAGGCGCGTTGGCGGCGACCCCTCCCAGGCTCACTGGGAAGCGGACAAAGTGAAGCTGGTTCCCGGCGATACGATCATGAGCTATCTTAACAACGGTTACGACCACCCTATCGGCCACAAGATCGCGGAATACCAGAAAAATCATCCGATGAATCTGATTCCCGTTCCGAAAGCCAATCCGCCACAAGTCGACAACTTCCCGCTGCCCAAACCCGAAGATGTCAGCAAAGCGACGCCAGTGCAGTCCCAGGCCATCGTGCACCCCGCGCAGCCGCTGCCGAAACCCCCGATTTTGGAAGCGCCGTCGCTGTTCCCCACGATGTTCAAAGATATCGAGGTCATCAACGCTGCCATCGGCGGCTCGACAGGCGCCAAGCTCGTCAAGTCAGGCGATACCCAGTTTATCCAGAAAACCGGCAACAACGCGCCCCACATCGTCGCCGAATATAACGCCAACAAAGCCTACAAAGCTCTCGGCGTCAAAGTTCCCGAAGTCAAACTCTACAATATGACCACCACTCAGGCGGTGGCAGACAAAGAGGGTTCACCCGGGAAACCTGTCATGCTGGCGGAATTCATCGCCGGCGCGAAACCCCTTGGCAAATACCTCAAGGAAGGCAATGTCGACCAGCGGGAAGAGGTGCTGGCGAAGATGCGCGAGAACTTTGTAGCCGACGTCCTGCTCGCCAACTGGGACGTCATTGGCTCGACAAAAGACATGGACAACATTTTAGTCACTGCCGACGGTACGCCCGTGCGCATCGACAACGGCGCCTCCTTTGAGTTCAGGGCCCAGGGAGCCATTAAGCCGGGCGGCTTCGGCAATGAAGCCAAGGAGATCGAAACCTTGCGCGACTCCAAGCTCAATCCCAGCAGCGCTGCCATCTATTCAGACATCACCGACAAAGAGATCATCGATCAAATCAACGATATCGCGGGAAAAATGGACGCGCTGCTTTCCGCTACACCGGCCAAGTATCACGACGCTTTGAAAAACAGGATGGCCTACCTGCAAGATTACAAAGCCAAACTCATCGTCAAGCAGGCAGCCGACCACAAGAAGCTGCACCAGGATCTGGCTACACCCGAAAAGAGCGTCGTCTTCAACAAGAATTTCTTCGCCGAAGGCTTGTCACTGAACGGAGTTCCCTTCAAACCCGTCAAAGAGATGCCTGATTTTTCCAAGATTGCCGACGTCGATGTCGGCGAGCCTCCGTTCGTGCCGCAACCGGGCATGAAAACATCCGCCGGCTGCATTATCATGGAGCCGGATGGAAGGGTGTGGATATACGAGCCGAAGAATCACTTTGGCGGCTACGAACATACATTCCCCAAAGGAACGATGGAAAAAGGGCTGACGATGCAGCAAACCGCCCTCAAAGAGGCCATGGAAGAGGCGGGGCTACAGGTCAAGATCGAAGGCTTTTTGATGGATCAAGTTAAAACCACCAGCAAAACCCGCTACTATATTGCCAGAAGGGTCGGCGGTGACCCTGCACAGGCACACTGGGAGGCTTCCAACGTCAAACTGGCAACGCAAGAAGACCTCAAAAAATATTTGAATACAGGCTTGGACAAGACGATTGCCGATAAGATTGCGGAACACCAAAAAACAAGCCCCATGAAGCTGCCGCCGGTAGTCACAGCCACGCCGCCGCAAGTCGATAAGATGACTTTGCCGAAACCGAGCGATGTGGCGACAGCTACGCCGGTCGCCAAGGAAAACATCTTAAACCCTGTCCACCCCCTTCCCAAGCCCCAACTTCCTCCGGAAGGCGCTCTTTTCCCCGAAATGTTCAAAGACATCAAGCTGCTCAATGCCTCCATAGGCGGTTCCACAGGAGCCAAACTCGTGGAATCGGGTGGCAAGAAATATGTTCAGAAAGAAGGCGGCAAGGAAGGGCACATTACAGCGGAATACAACGCCAACAAGGCCTATAAAGCCCTAGGCATCAAGGTACCCGAGGTAAAACTTTATAATAAAGTGAACTCGGCCGCCATCGGAGGGGAGCATGCCGCCGATGCCAAGCCCGTCATGCTGGCAAGCTTTGTCGACAATGCGGTGAGCTTAGACAAGTACCTAAATTCGGCCAATCCAAAGCAAAGGGAAGAGGTATTAAAAAAGATCCGCGCCAATTTCGTGGCGGACGCATTGCTCGCCAACTGGGATGTGATCGGCCTCGCTATGGACAACATCTTGGTGACGCAAGACGGCACTCCCGTCCGCATCGATAACGGATCGGCATTTGAATTTAGGGCCCAGGGTGGTATAAAACCCGGAGGTTTCTCCGATAAAGCCACAGAAATCGATTCGATGCGTGACGCGAAGATTAGTGCAAACGGCGCTGCCATCTTCGGCGGCATCACCAATCAGGAAATTGTAGACCAGATCAACGATGTTCAGAGCAAATTCAACGCCCTGCTGGCGGCCACTCCGGCCAAATACCACGATGCCCTAACAAAGCGCATGGCCTTCCTGCAGGAGTATAAAACCAATCTTATCACCAAAGACCCCTCCTTAGCTCCTTTAGCAAATGTAAATGTCGATGCTCAGTTCAAGCAGCTTGCCTCTCAGACACCCAAAGTCAAAATGCTCGACAGCAAATTATACACAATGCGCTGGGGCGATATCCCCACACCGGAAAAAACCAATCTCTCAGTCGTCGTGGGAGGGCAGAAAAAGCATCTTCATGCCAACACGGTCGATATGCCGGACGGTTCAAGCTATATCGCCATCCAGGCCCCTGGAAAGCACGAATACGATCAATTCGTCAAGCTGGTCGATGAGAAGGCATCGCTGATCGTGGATTTAACCAACGACACCGACAAGAAAAAAGATGTTACCTCCGGATTCATCGAGAGACGCTATTTCCCGAAGACTGTCGGCAAAGTGCGCGATCTGACACATATGAGCGTCACATGCACCCAAGCGCAAGATCTCGGAAAAATATCGGTCTACACATATCTGATTAAAGACAAGGCCACAGGGAAAGAAAAATCGATTCAAAGGGTGCACTTCAAAGCTTGGCCAGATCACGGAGCTGTCAACTCTAAGGATATGGCAGAACTGTCATCCTTAATCGACAAACTATCAGCAAACGCCCCTCCGGGCTCTATCATGGTCCACTGCAGGGCAGGTGTTGGCCGAACAGGAACATTTCTCACATCAAGAACACTGATGCGCATGAATGAGTCCGGAAATCTGAAATCTTCCGAATTTAAAGAAAAAGCGCATGAAATCATTCTGAAGGCAAGAGAGCAAAGAGGCCCTTCGTTCGTTCAAACGGCTGTGCAGTTGAAGAGCATCTACGATCTTGGCAGTGACATGTATGGCAGCTCACTTGTTCAAGACGCCAAAGCTACCGTGGACAACATGACACTTGCTCCTATGTCAACTGTTTCGGACGCAAAGCTTATCGAACAATTCCAGAAGGATTTCGAAACGATCAACAAATGGCCTTTAAATGCTCTTGGAGGCATGCAAGTTAAACAAAGCGGAAACGACATGACGCTTTATGTGATCGCAATGGTGCAAGGAAAATGGGAGACTAAAGAATTTACCGCGAGCTTAGATCCTTCCACAAAGCAAATTAATATCACTTCAAAGCTCGATCCCTCCGATAAAACAGTGATGCCCTACACCTCGGGCATTCCTTCTGAATTTGATGCCTTCAGAGCCAATGCCGTCGAAAAAATGCAGGGAGGGGGACTCTCTGCAGACAAGCAGAAAATGGATCAGATCAAAAAGGAATTTTCTGCCTTGGGCTTGCAAGCTGGAACATCGGAAACAGGACTCGCACTGGTCGTTCCAGGAGACAGCAACAACGAACAGAAGCTAATAATCATGGCCGGCAGCCCTTTGAAGAGTAAAGGATTTAAAATCTCTTACGATTTAGATGCCAAAAAACTTGTGATCACAAGTGATACCGACCCTTCCTTAAAGAAGGAGATAGCCTTCACCGCCAACATCGCCAAAGAGTATGCTAGCTTCAAAAAGGAAGTGGTAGCCTCCATCAACCAACAGACAGCTCAGGGATTTGACATCAAAAGCCAATCCCAATTTGTTGCTGGACTTAAAGACACCGATGCGGTCTCTCAGCACTTGGCACAAGCCCAGTTCAAACAAGGCGACTGGGTCATCCGATTCTCGGAAAGCGCGCAGAAGTATGTCGTCTGTATGAAAGGTCCCACAAAAGACGGCGCTCCTCTTCTGCAGCGCAGCCTCTCCGATGTGAGCAAGAAGGGGTTGGAAGACATAGTCGCTCAAATGAAAAGCGAGATGCAGGTCGCAGTGCCCGTCACGAGCAAATCATTCGGTACAGACCAAGAGATTATCGGCTCCTGTTTTAAAGGCAATTTGAGTCAGACAGAGGCTAAAACGCTCCTGGAGTCAAAGCCTGATGGCACCTACCTCCTCCGCACGTCTGTAACCTCTCCTGACAGTAAGGTTCTCTGCTTCTTCAATTCAGCAAAGCAGTACACAGAGATCATCATGAAGCCGAAACAGCCGAGTGGATGGAGTGCCCAGCAGCAAGCGCCTATGTTCAGTCAGTTTTTTGCCCCGGGTTCTTTCGACAGCATAGATGCTGTCATCAACTCTTCGCCGGTGTTAAAAGCCAACCTCAAACAGCCGTTCACAAAGGCCGACAGCGAGATCATCAGTGAATTGAACCAGGGAAAAATTATCAATCCCTTGATGGTGACGAGTCTCTCCGCACAGCCCAAAGGGAATTACTATATGAGAGAAGGGGCAACTTACCCAGGCAGCTATGTGTTTGTCTGCTCCGCGGGAGGTGGTCAAATCAAAAACATCGGTTTGAGGCCTGATCCGACTACTCCAGGAGGGTGGATCTCCTATACAGAAGAGCCGGGTAAAAAATTCGGGAGCTTAAGTGAAGTGCTCAACTACCCTGCTTTCAAAGAGTATCTGACAACGCCCCAGCTCCCCGTCAAAAAAGCTACCACAGAATTGACAGGCGCTCAATTCGCGCTTTCTCCTTTTAAAAAACGCGATGGGTTTATCGCAAAGGCTCAAGCCGTTACCCCTTACGATGCGAGGTCGTTTAGCTATGGATGGGGTATCACAAACTCACCGCTGCCTAATAGTGTGCTAAAGGGCCAAATTGACAAAGCCTCACCGGAAGAACTTCTGGGAATGGCCTCGAGCGGCGTCTCTGTCTCGCCTGAGCAGTTTCTGGCGGCCGCAGAAAAGCTTAAGAAAACTATTCCTTCCAGCGGAAAAGAGCGTGGACCTCAGCTTACCACACTCCACGACCTATACTGCAGGGCTGCCGACAAATTCGAAGCCGCAGGCAATGTCGCTCAGGCCTTCGAGGCGAGAGCAAATGCAGCCTCCTTTGCCGGCCCGGCAGCAAGCAGCAATCTACATGATATGAGCCAGGCTGTCGCTGTCGGACAACAGGCGCAGAAAACGCCCCTGTTCCCTGCACACTTCTCGGGATTGGATACAGGAATTTTGAAGGGCGGATCTTTGAGGGCATCCAACCGCACAATCGATGGAAATGAGGTAACACAACTCGAGTTCAAACTCAGCAGGTATGCAAGACAAAACATTCAGGGACACTTGCTCAATATCCAAAACAACTTAACCGCTTTCGAAGATTCCCTTCCTCCTGAACTCAAAGGTAAGGTGCGCATTACCGAGGTGGAAGACACATTTCTTGGTAAAAAGTCGGACGGTTCATTTGGGATAGAGAAAGGCTATACTCCATACGGAGCAACAGCCCTCCAGATTGAATTCGAAGGGGTCGGATCCGTGATCATCGGCAACGATAAAGAGTTCGGATGCCTTTACAACAACGTGAAAGTACTGGTCAAAGCGGGCCTTCCCGAAGGAAAGGCTGAGCAACAAGTCCATCAGATGCTGACGATGCTGGGTGTCGGCCCCATACTCAATGAGCAGCGCCCCATGGATGAGGAGCGTCTCAAAATGGCTCTGATATTCCGTAGCTACTACCCTAAACAAGCGATCAAAATGGAAAGAACCAAAGAATTTTATGAGATGCCTTTGGATATGCTCCAGAAGAAGATCGAAGCAGAAGTACCCGAGATGAAGCAGGTGTTCAAAAAATATCATAAACATCCTGAGCTGATCGAGAAAAAAGAGATCTATCCGGGTAAAACAACATTCTCTATTAACGATATCAGTACGCAGATGCGAGCTAAAGGGGCCTACGGCCTCATGGCAGGGGTCGGCGACGGCAAATCGACTTCAGATGCCGCCGATACGGTTGTTTTGATGATGAAAAATGGCGCCCTTGCTTCCCAGGACAGATTCCAGGCCGGGTTGTTTGCCCAAGGTGCCTCCTCTGAGCAGGACTTGCGTACAGGAGGAGGGGATCATGTGTTCACCCGACTGATCAACAACAAGACGGTGAGCGGCGACCTATCGGGTCAATGGGGAGGAGATTTTACATTCTCTGGAAAATATCAGATGCTCTACGACCTTGATGTCTGTAACACTGGTGCTTATGGTTACAACTCCGATGAATATGGAGTAAAGAACCCGGATAAGAGCAACTACGGCCACTACGAGCAAAGGGCAAACCTGCCGGACTTAGCAGGAAGCATCAACAACCACGGAAACGAGATCATGGTCAAAAATACCGTTCCCCCCACAATGATTCGAGGTATCGTCTGCCAGAAGCAAGCAGATAAAGACCTGCTGGTGCAAAAACTGACGGCGCAAGGCGTCATTGTAGACGGCAAAATCAATGGCAAGCCGGTCGATTCATTTATTCATGTCGCCAGCAAATTCAAAAAAGAGATGTGGAATAAATAAAAAACTATAGCCAATAAAATAGGGAATAAATAAACAAAACACTAATTTACAAACAAACAAAAAAAACAACATTTATTAATTCCTGTTTATTTTAAACTAATAGTTCCTTAATATTAGAAAAAAAACAGGAGCTAACCCAGTGAGTATTTCTTTTGATCAACCCGTTCAATATGAAGAGGTCTACTACGCCGAGACATTGACTCGCGGATATACAGTCAATCCCTTGGCTATAAGGCCTACGCTATTTCAGAACACCATATCCTGGGGCGACACATCGCGCGGCACTTCTAAAAAGATTGAGAAAATCGTTTTCGTCCCCGAGAGCTCTAACCCACTCCTCTCCACCGGAAGCGACACCTCAGATAGAGAGGTTCCCGAAGCCATTCACATCCTGACTCTTGAAGGAGAGCAGCTCAGCCTGATCAGGCTCACCCTCCAGGTCTACAACGAAAACGTGCGTGATAGAGTTGCGGGAAAGCCGGTGTTTCAATCGGACAAAGAGGTGCGCGATCACTTCCTTAAAACCAATTTTGACCTGTACTAAGAAGCGATCATCGATTTTGCGCTAAATTATACTGAAAGCGTCTCAAAATTTAAGATGTGAGACACTTTCGGTATAGACACCTTAGAAAAGAAGGACTGCTGTGAGTGATTTATCGGTTTCTTCCACCGGCAGATTCCCTGGAAAATACTGCTCTCTAAAGCCGATCCCGATCGTGATCGCCTCATCATGCATGCGGGAGAGAAAACGGTCATAGTGGCCCTTTCCATAGCCGATGCGGTGTTTACCGCTGTCAAAACCAAGTCCCGGAACTAAAACCAACCCGATTTTCGCTAAATCGGCCTCTTCACACGACAGCTTAGGCTCCAAAATGCCAAAATTTGACAATTCAAGCTCATGGGCGCTGTCCTTAACGTGGTAGGCTTTGATTTCACCATCGACAACACGGGGAAGAACCAACTTTCCCTCTTCTTCGAGGAAGTGGTTAAGTCCCTTAGTCGACAGCTCATCGCCGATACTGCTGTACGAGAGTACAAAGGGGTGCGTTCTGGCTATGGCGGAAATGGCATCAACACATTCGCTCTGCGCCTGGCCTCTTCTGTCGACAGCTATCTGGTTTCTTTTATCTTTCAGCTCCTGCCGAACTTCGTTCTTTTTTTCTTGGATTAACGATTTCATTCTTTAGGCCGTCCTTGGTTGTAGTGGATTTTTCTCAGATAGCTCCCGTGGGAGTCAAAGAACGTAGCGATTCCCTGCCCGTCCCTTACAAAACTTACCGGGGTTTTATCCCCTATTTTAAAATAGCTGCCCTTCTTCAAAAGATCTAAATCATACTCTTCGATCAGCATCAGGGAGCCGTCCTCGTACCATGCTGTCAAAACGCCATTTTTTCTGTTGTCGCTCATCTCGCGCTGGCTCTCTTGCCGCCCGTTTTCATACCAGGTTTTCACAACACCCTGGATCTTCCCCTTGTACCAAGCTAGTGAGATGCGGGGGCGAAGCTCTTTTCCTTTTCTGGCTGGGTAGTATTCGATCTCTTCCCCATGCTTGAGGCCATCTTTTGTCCTGTAGCGGATGAAAAGAACTCCTTCATTATCGTACTGAAGCACTTCTCCACTCGGAATACCGTCCCTGATTTCTCGGACTTCGACCAACCGCCCCTCTTCAAAAACAGCCTGCTTTCCTTCTAAATCCCTGACGGAAGCGATTTTTTCTCCTGCCTGGCTGAAATAGTCGCCGGTCAGCAGCAGGCCATCTTTATATTCTTCCTCTGCAGCTTTTAGCCCGCCTGGGTAAAGGATGGTCGTCTTGCCGGCCCGTTTGCCTTCGACGTAAGATATAGACTCTACAACCTCGCCTTTAGGGCCAAATTTCTCTACGAGGCCATGAATTTTGCCGTCAGAGAGAGGAACGCTTTTTTGAAGGTATCCTTTGGAGTGGTAGTACTTCGAAGTGCCGTTGATGACTCCTTTGTTATAAGGGATCTCGCACACAAGCCGCCCTTCTTCATTCCAGGATTTGGCTGTCCCGTCAAATAACCAGGTCTTCTCCGAAGAAGGACCGAGATCGCCCATTCCCCCGATAATGAAGGCATATAGCTTGGGCTGTCCTCCTTCATGCCACTCCCAGTATGGACCGTAAGCCCCTTTGTTGATCAGCTCCATATACTGCTTGATCTGACCGTTGGGGTAGTAACTGGTGATCAGGGAAAGCACTTCCCCTTTGTTGTTGCGGGAATAGGTCCTTAATACTTTCTGATAAGGTTGCGGCTTTAAAAAGTCTTGCTTAGCATACTGCTGAAGCCTCTCTTCCGTCTGGATCGTCTCGTTCATCCCGTTTCTGTCTATGATGCTGATGCTAGTCAGTTTCAAGGGGTTGCTGCCCCTCTCTCTTCCTTCGAGAGAAGGAGATCCAAACAGCATAAGGGCTGCGGCAAACGTCAATAGGTATGCGGTGAATTTTTTAACCATTAGAGGAACTCGCGTTTCAAAAGTTTCATGTTCAGTACAAAAACTTCGTTGCCGTCAGGGTGTCTTTTTCGCTCAAGCTTAAAATCGAGAACGATCAGCTGGGGCCTCGACGGAATGGGCTCAAACGGAGGCAGGGAAACGCCCTCTGTTTTCGCCAAGATGTTTTTGATGTCGTTAATGTTGGCTTCTACAGGATGGGCAAGGGTTTCGACTGTTTCCTGATAAAGCGGAAAAGACTGCACCGTCCCTTCGTTAAAGACAGGGGTGTTGCCTGAACCTGTTAAAAAATCGAGTCTCTTTTTAATCACAGGATCTCCGGGAAAATTCTTGTGACCGGCGATTTTCTGCAAAGCCTCTATTTCAGGCTCAAGAAGAGTGATTGTCTCCAGGTGCTTATCGAGGTAAAAATGGTCCGCTTCCCGAAAATGGTTGATCGTCGCGATATTGACCGACTGCCTTTTTTTGTAAGCGCCAAAGAGCTCCTGGATCTCCGTAATGCGCTCCTGAACCACATCCGCTTCGTCAGAGAGAGATACAAAGCGAAGCAGGGAAAAGGCGATCGGAAAAAGACCGATGAAAAGCGCGTAAAGGATAAGCCTCTTTTTAGGAATCGACAGCATATCTACAGGCTCCTTTGCGATGGGTAATAGGTTTTATCCTTGAGGAAAAAGGATGTCCTGTACTTTCCCCTCGTCGAACTCCATTTAATCTCCCCTTTGGGGTCTACCATGTCGTTCGGAGCTATTAATGCATCGTGAAATTCCCTGGCCAGCTTGGGCGAGGGGCTGACAAATTCGATCTCGACTTTAGCTTGATAGCGGGCATCGCGTTTCTTCTCTTCAGGCCTTTTGACTAAGGAGTAGTTGAACAATTCGATCACGATAGCGTCGCTTTCTTTAGAGCCCCCTCCCTCAAATCCCACATTGGGATGTGTAGAGAGCCATGCCAGAACGTCAGAGACCCTGGGAATATTGGGATTTAAAGCGATAAAGTCAGGAGCTGTTTTGATCGACTTCTCCAGTTTATCAAGTCTCCTTGTGAGGTCGGAGACATCCAACTTGTCGACCGGCTGCGGAACGTACCCCTCTCCGGGATCTTTAATGCCTTCAAATTCCGCTTCCGATTCTTCATAGGTTCTGTTCATCGAAGCAAGAAGGTCGATATACTCTTGTCTTAAGCCGCTCTCGCGGTAGCTGAAGTAGGCGCTGCCGGCAAGAAAGAGGGCCAGGGCAAAGAGCAGGCTGGAGCCAAGGTAAAAGAGTAAAGGTTTGACAACCCTCTTAAGGGGTTTGGGGTAACTGATCGCCCCTTGCCTGAAATTGATCTGGAGAGATGCGTCGACACCCTGCAGCGCAAGTCCGATCGGAAGGGCGTTAAGAGCGAGATCTTCTAAATTCAAGGGAAAATCTTCCGTAGTTTCCAACGGGATTTCAGCTTTTTCCGCCTCTTTCAGCAGGTAGGCCTTTAAACTGGGGTATCCGAAGGCCGCACCGGTGACCAGCGCATCATCGACAGACTCACCCTTGAGCTGTTTGGCAAGTCCAAAGACGTTCCGGGAAAGATCCAGGCGCGTCTCGATCAGGCAAGCCGACAGTCGCGGATACTTAGCCGGCTCTAAATGGAGGAGATCTATGTTTCTGAAAGCCTCCTCAATCCTGGCTGGATCCGACTCTCCCATATCCTCGCCGGCAGCCTTCAAAATCTCTTTCAGATTCAATTTAGACCCTTGAGTGGCGATCAGCCGCCCTTTGTTGATCAGAGCGTAAAGGGCCCGCTCCCCGCCGAAGTGAATGACAAAATGAGGGGCCTCAAAGTTGACAAGGTGCTTGGAGAAAGAAGCTAAAGCCGCTCCCATCGTCGAGAGCAATTCCGGTTCTATTCCCAGTTTTTTTGCCTGCTCGATCGTCTTTTCTGCCGTCTCTCTCTTGACGGCGGCGAAAGTCAGCAGCGTGGTTTTATCGTCTCGCTGAACTTTAATCCAATCAAGCACTGCATCTTCCAACGGGAAAGGCAACAGGGTCTCTGCCTGGAAAGGCAAGGCGTCATTGATCTCGCTATCTTTCTTCAAAGGAACCTGCAGCTGGCGGACAAGACAATCCGTGGCTTCAACACCAAAAACAGCCATATTCGCTTCAGCCTTATTGATGAGATCCTTCCCCATCTCCGAAACGGAAAGCACCTCATCTCCCTCAACTTCCGCTATAGGCAGCGTTTTGATCGACGACAGCTTGATGCGCCCTCCTTTCTTCACAACTTCGGCGAACGAAAGGGTGGTTTTACTCACTTCGATACCAAAAACTCTGTTGGATTCGACAATTTCGCGCATGGAAATCCACTTGTAATTTAAAAAAATATAATTATATCAAAAAATCGATAAAAGTAAATAAGAAAACCCAGAGCATTTCTAATGTTTATTCCCAAGAACCCCAACTTGCTTAAAATATGCAACAATTTCCTAAGACCCTCATTTAAAATGAGGTCAATGGTCAGGTTCGCATCATCTCCTTCTTTTAATTTCAAAAAAAGCATATATAAACATCCCGGAAGGGGAAGAAGTCGCAAGAGACGACTTAATGTTTTAATTTCACCCCTTTCGTGCCGGAATTTTATGGAAGTCAAGGCCCCTCTTTCGCAGGCCATTGCCTCTCCCGGTTATACCGAATGTGTCTCACGATTTAGCTTTCTGAAAGCCAAATCTTGAGACACATTCGGTATATTTGAAAGAAGTATGTAAAAGATCAGCACCTCATTTTAAAGAGATATTTCATCATGCAAGCAGAAGAAGCGGCAAGGAAAATTCCAAGTGCCTTTATCCATCGAAGATTCCACTCCTTCTTAGGGATATGGCTTGTCCTCTTCCTGATCGAACACCTGCTGACAAACTCAGAGGCGGCCCTCTTTTTTGGAGCCGACGGAGAGGGGTTTATCACCATGGTGAACTTCATTCATAGCCTTCCCTACCTGCCCGTCGTTGAAGTTGCGCTTCTTCTGATTCCCTTCTCCCTCCACATCGTGTGGGGCATCAAGTATCTGTTTACCATGAAGCAAAATGCGTACGGCAAAGACCCCTCCCATCCCCATCTTCCGGAAAACAGGCGCAACCACGCCTACACCTGGCAGAGAATCACTTCCTGGCTGCTCGTTATCTTCGTCATTCTCCATGTCGGGCAAATGCGCTTTTTGAAATATCCAGAAACGGTGCGCCTGGGTGATGAAGATTACTTTCTGGTCAAGGTTTCCGAGGACGCCGGCCTACCGACAGTGGCGGCAAGACTCGGAATTGACACCTATACCTCTCCGCTTATCAAGGCAGAAAGACGAAATTTCGAAATGGAGAAGAAAGCCCGAATCTCAACCGCTGAAGCAAGGGATGCCATCGTATCACTCTTCACCGGACAAGAGTCTTTGGAAAAATCCTCGGTCATCAGGCAAGAGCTGGAACAAAAGGAGCGTTTCATTGAGCAGCTGGAGTCCTTTTCGTTAAAGCATCAAGAAGTGGTATTGATGTCAAAAAACATAGGAACCGCATTCCTTATGAATGTCAGGGATACCTTCAAATCACCGCTGATGCTAATACTCTACTCTTTCTTTGTCTTGGCGGCTGTGTTTCACGCCTCCAATGGAATTTGGTCATTTGCCGTCACGTGGGGCCTGTGCCTTTCCGTGCGGGGCCAGCGCATTGTGGAAAAGATCTCTTTTGCATTTATGGCGCTACTTGCATTTTTAGGACTCATCGCTATCTGGGGAACTTACCTCATCAACTTGAAATACTGAAGGTTTATTCACATGAGCAAAGGACATGTTGTGGTGGTAGGCGGCGGGCTCGCAGGGCTTTCCGCCACAATGAAAATCGCTGAAAAAGGGTGCAAGGTCACCTTGGTCTCCATCACCAAGGTAAAGCGCTCCCACTCCGTTTGCGCGCAAGGGGGGATCAACGCGGCCATCAATCTAAAGGGGGAAAATGACTCTCCTCTTATCCACGCCTACGACACGATCAAAGGCGGCGATTTTTTGGCCAACCAACCGCCCGTTGTGGAAATGTGCTTTGCCGCTCCAGAAATCATCTTCATGATGGATCGATTTGGATGCCCCTTCAACAGAACGGAAGAGGGCGACTTGGACTTCAGAAGGTTTGGAGGCACACTCTATAACAGGACAGCCTTCTGCGGAGCCTCAACCGGGCAACAACTTCTTTATTCTCTCGATGAGCAAGTGCGTCGCTACGAAGCCAAAGGCCTTGTAAAAAAGCTGGAGCATCACGAGTTTATGCGGGCAGTCCTGGACTCGGAAGGAAGGGCTGTCGGTGCTGTTTTAATGGATCACTTCAATCTAAACTACGAGACCGTGCGCGCCGATGCCCTGGTGATTGCAACAGGAGGCTTAGGCCTTCTTTTCAAAAAATCGACCAACTCCACTTTTTGCACGGGCGCAGCCAATGGCAGACTATGGAGACAGGGGATGCGCTACGCGAATGGTGAATTCATCCAGATCCACCCGACGGCTATCCCTGGAAAAGATAAGATGCGTCTGATGAGCGAGTCGGCAAGGGGAGAGGGAGGAAGGATCTGGGTCTATGGCGACTCAAGCAAGATGATCGAGACGGTCGACGGCAAGCGCATCCCCTGCGGAAAGACCGGAGAACCCTGGTATTTTCTTGAGGAGCTCTATCCCGCCTTCGGAAACTTGGTTCCAAGAGACATCGGGGCCCGGGAAATCTTAAAGATCTGCGAAATGGGTCTTGGGGTCGAAGGCCGGATGGAAGTGTATCTCGATGTGAGCCATCTGCCAAAAGAAAAGCTGCACAAGCTGGAAGCTATCTTGGACATCTACGGCAAATTTACCGGAGATGATCCGATGAAAGTGCCGATGCGTATCTTTCCTGCCGTCCACTACTCGATGGGCGGCGCCTGGGTCGACTGGCCGGCGGGTCGACTGGCCGGCAGCCGACGACCCCGATCGAAACCTGCGCTTCCGTCAAATGACCAACATTCCCGGGATATTCAATGTCGGCGAATCGGATTATCAATACCATGGCGCTAACCGTCTGGGAGCCAACTCCCTTCTCTCCTGCATCTTCGCTGGCCTTGTCGCTGGAGGGGAAATCCCCAAATACATCGCCAGCCTACAAAAAAATGCCGATGATGCCTCCTCTACCTATTTTGACGACGCTCTCGCAATCGAGGAGTCGTTCAAGCAGCAGCTTTTCTCTTCAAACGGACCGGAAAACATCTTCAAGCTGCATGAAGAGCTCGCAGAGACTCTGATCAGTCATGTGACGGTGAAACGGAACAATGCCGATCTGAAAACGGCTTTGGCAAAAATCCACGAAGTGAAAGAGCGCTATGGAAATATCTCCTTGAGCGACAAATCTTCCATTGCCAACCAATCCTACATCTTCGCCAACCAGTTCGCGGCGATGCTCGACATTGCCCTCATCATCACCAAGGGAGCTCTCCTTCGCGATGAGTTTAGGGGTGCTCACTACAAGCCCGATTTTCCAAGCCGCGATGACCAAAACTGGCTTAAAACAACCATTGCCACGTTCGATCCGCACGAGAGCGATCCGGTCATCAGCTACGAAGCGGTCGACACACGCCATCTAAAGCCGCTGATGCGCGACTACACTAAAGCCAAGAAGGAAATTCCTACTCTGGAAAACATTCCTTCCAACATTACTTTTCCTGCGTGAAATAAGGATCTTGCCATGGATGAAATAAAGAAATTCACCCTGAAAGTGCTGCGAGGAACACCGGGAAAGCAGTATTACGAAGAGTTCGAGATCATCAGGGAGCCTTCTCTCAACATCATTTCCGCCCTGATGGAAATACAAAAGAACCCGGTCAACAAAAAAGGGGAACAAGTCGCTCCCGTCGTATGGGAGCAAGGGTGCTTGGAAGAAGTGTGCGGCTCCTGCTCGATGCTGATCAACGGCCGGCCCCGGCAAGCCTGCTCGGCGATCGTTGATAATATACTGCGAGAGACCAAATCGGACACGATTGTCTTAGCGCCGTTTACCAAATTCCCCTTAGTCCGCGACTTAATTGTCGATCGCTCCATCATGTTTGACAACTTAAAGAAAGTGAGGGGATGGATTGACGCTGACGGCGCTTACGCCAAAGGACCGGGACCTAAAATTGCGCCTGCCAAGCAGGAAATCATGTATTCGCTTTCGACGTGCATGACGTGCGGCTGCTGCGTCGAGTCTTGCCCCCAGGCCAATGATAAATCCAAATTCGTCGGCCCCCAGATCATTTCCCAGGTACGCTATTTCAACGATCATCCCACGGGAAAGGGGCATGCGGGAGACCGTTTGCGGGCCATGATGGAAGAGGGGGGGGTTGCCGATTGCGGCAATGCGCAAAACTGCGTCCGCGTCTGTCCAAAGCGCATCCCGCTGACGGAGTCGATCGCGGCGATCGGCAGGGATGTCAACATTCAGTGGTTCCACGATCTTTTCGGGTTGGACGACAGGCAATAGAAGCTCCTTGGCGTCTTTAGCAAAGAGTCGTTAGTGATTTTTTCCCCTGAATTTGGCATGATCGCAGGCTGATTTCTAAGATCCTATTGAATCCGATGACGGAGCTTAAACACGTGGCTAAATTCTTGCATTACCCCTCCCTTCTGCTCAGCATTCTCCTCATCAAAGCGGCCGCGCTTGTTTGGCTAATCCAGAGCGGGGCTATCGGTCTTGGCCCAGACGAGGCACAGTACTGGACCTGGAGCCAAAGTTTAAGCCCCGGCTACTACAGCAAGCCTCCCGGCATAGCCTGGCAGATTTTTTTAGGCACCGCTCTTTTTGGGGACACGGAACTCGGCGTCCGCTTTTTTTCACTCGTGATCGGTTTCGCTATACCGCTTGTGATCTATTCCATGGGGAAAAAGGGGGGGATTTCCGAGAGAGCGAGCTTCTTCTCTGCTATTGCATTTGCCCTCTCGCCCATGGGTTTTCTATCCTCGCTCTTTGCGATCACCGACGGTGGATCGGTGCTCTTTTTCACAATGGCGCTCCTCACGCTTTATCAAGGAATTTACCGCGGAAAAATAGACTACACCCGCGCAGGTCTTTTTGTCTTTGCCGGAGCGCTATTTAAATGGGTGACCTACTACCTTTGGATCTTTGCCCTCCCGCTCTATTTATTAAGGCGGCAAAAAGGCGAACGTTTCTTCTTGGGTGTTGCCATCTCGCTGCTGGCACTGATTCCCAGCTTAATATGGAATATCAGCCACGACTTCGTCACCTTTCTTCACGTCTACTACCAAGCCGGAAGCAAAGGCGATATCGCTCCCAATAAAGAACTTATTTCGCTGAAATCGTTCGCTGACTTTATGGGTGCCGAGGCCGCATTGGTCTCTCCTCTTCTCTTTGTTTTGCTGGCAATCTCCCTCGTCTTCCTTGCCGCAAAGTCTAAATCCTTCGAGAGGGCGCCGGCTTTCCTGGGCATTTCCACCCTGGCGACGTTGGCCGTTTTTGGAGCGCTGTCCTTTTTCATGAAGATCCAAGGGAACTGGTGCGATTTCATCTACCCGGCAGCCTTTCTTTTCATGGGCCACGTTTTTGACTCGGCCCGAGGCCGAAAGTATCTGGTGGCAGGCTCCGCCCTTTCGGTGTTGCTGACAGGCTATGTGCTCTCTTTGCCCTTTCAGAAAGACTCGCCCCTCGCTCTTCAATACAGGCAAAACCCCCTCAAACACAATCTGGGTTGGAACTCTTTCGAAGAGGCCCTAAAGAAAGCCGGCTATGACGAAAAGGCCCATTTTCTCTTTGCCCCAAAATACCAGACTGTCAGCCTGCTCTCATTTTATGGCCCCGGCAAGAAACGAGCCTATTTCTTCAACCTCTTTGGAGCCCGGCTCAACCAATTTTCATTTTGGAAAGGGATGAAAGAGGAGCGGAAAGGCCAGAGCGGCTTCTTTGTGATCGTCGAAAACGCTCCGCATATCGAAACGGAAAGACAAAATATCGCCGCCACCGTAAAGTCTTTAGAGCCCTACTTCCAAAAAGTCACTTTCCGGGGAGAATACCCGCTCTACACCTCACGTGAGAACCCGGCTAAAGTAGCATTTGTTTATTTTGCCGAAAATTTTAACGGGGAAGAGCCCTTACCCCCGAAAAAGTACTAGAATTTTAAATAACAGTTTGATTATAAATAGATTAGGCTTGACCGCCCATTTCACTGCTGCTTGGGAGAACCCAATACGAGCTAATCAACGTATTATTTATTACGGGACCATGACGCTGGAGCTCGGCTGAATAAGCTAACGCGTTAAGCTTAGCTACACTAGTAAGCCGCTCCAGGGAGCGGACCCCTCTAGCACATTTGGTTGATGTGCCTCCTTTGGATCCCTTGCGGCGGTGCTTTTTTTTAAAAAAAGAGAGGCCCCTATTCTTCCTTTTACAAAGGACGAATAGGGGCCTCTCTTTTTTTGATGAGGAAGCTAACCCTCTTAGATCACTACCCAGTAAGAAACAGGCATCGGGTTCAACGCGGCTGCGGCAAGCGACAGGCCGAATGAGGCGATCACAGCAGACCAGGCAAGACCACGGGATTCAATCATCGCGCTCGTAATGAAAGCGGCAGAGATAGCGCCAACAGCAATCCACGATGCTGCAGGAGCACCTAAAATAGCCAAGCCAATCGCCATTACAGCACCCACGATGCCAGTAATACCAAAACAATTTCTCTCGATCGGATTGGTCATAGAACCCGGCTTAAAAGATGCAGCGACGTCGCTAATAAAACTCATATTCCCTCCCAGGGATAAAAACTTGGTTTAACTTCTAGAGAAAATTAAAACAAATTGATATTAAGATTTTATTAAGAAACCGAAGGAAGGCTGGTTTTTATTCAACCAACAAACTCGTTAATGAATATGAAACAACTTGAGCCGAAATTTCAGGATAAGAAATTACTGCTCCAAGAATATTTCCCTTTTTTGGCGGCGAAGGCTCGGGTCAATAATCCAATGTATCCGGGTCTCTGCTTAAAAACTTTACCGGACCGAAGGTTTTGAATCTATGCCAAGCCGGAAGTATCCAAAGAAACAACTTGTACAGTTTTTAAATCGAACCGGAATTACTGCGATCGCAGATTAAAGCTTAACTGGCGCCTAGAGGTGTAGGATGCGGAAAAGGAGCCGAAATAGGATCAAGTCACTAAAGGGACTGCAAGGGACTCTTGCATGGTTTGCCTGCGATACTCTTGTGTCAGGCACTTGGAGAGCTCTTCGACATTTCCCTCGCTTAAGGAAAATCTAACGCTTAGCTCATTGACCAAGGGAGAGAGCAGTTCATCAGCCGATGTAAAACAGCTTGACAATGTCGTTAAAAAGTCTAAATGTCCTCGCTCCTGGCGATACGAGGGCATCTTAGGGGGGCGGGCGAGCAACCCCATGTGTTCGGGTTTGAAATCCCATAAAAAGCTGGTGTGATGAACCCAGCGATCCCGTGCCAGATACTGCGCATTCCCTCCAACTTTTCTACTTCCGAGGACATAGTCGTTCTCGATCAGCCTGAAGGGATGGGGGTAAAACGCTTTCTGCCACAATGTTTCGAAATAGGCATGGACCGCTTGAATTTGACTTGGAACGGCGATCTCGGTTCCGTTCATGATAAAGGTAACAAAGAGGGTGTTTTCATCGACGACGACTGTGCCCCCTCCAGAATAGCGGCGGAGGACGGGAACGGGATTTTGCGACCAGGCGCTGAGATTGATCCACTCCTCCGGCTTTCCTGATATACCCAGCACGATGGCTGGTGGCGACCCGCGATTGATCAAGCAGATGTTTTCTTTGGAAACACGAAGCAGAGCCTCTTCCAGCTGCAATTGCGCAAAGATGGGCATCATGGTGGTGTGAAGATAGGTCAGGCTCGGTCTTTGCAACATCGGCCCTCGTCGCTTAAAAATTTAGCACCCGCAAGGGCCTTGGAAATCTTCTGTTTCTTCCTGACAGACAGCCTGTTTTTCACGCCTTCCAAGAGCGATCATCAAAACCGTGATATCGGCCGGTGACACGCCGGAGATGCGGGAGGCTTGCCCTAGGGTTTCTGGGGTGTGGAAGGAGAGCTTTTCTTTTGCTTCGTGGCGCAGGCTCGATACCGCTTTAAAATCAAAGCCACGCGGAACCTTGATTTTTTCAATATGAGACAGCTTGTCCACTTCAGCCATTTGCCGATCAATATAACCGGCGTATTTCAGCTTCAGCTCGATCTGCATGTTGATGTCAGCGCCATAATCCCTGACATCTTCCGGGTAGTCACGGAGAATGTCGCTGTAGGAGACACCGGGCCTACAAAGAAGCTGCGTGAGCGGGGTTCCTTTGCCATCGATCTGCTTAAATATCTTAGAGAGGCGTTTTGTCTCTTCTTCAAGGGCAGCGACCTTTCTCTCCAGATGATCCATGGCTGGCCTGGAGATCAATCCGTACTCATATCCCATGGCCCTTAGGCGGAGGTCGGCGTTGTCCTGTCTTAAAAGGAGCCTGTGTTCCGCGCGGCTTGTGAACATTCTGTAAGGTTCTGTCAAACCCTTGGTGCAGAGGTCGTCAATCATGACCCCGATGTAGGAGTTGGCGCGGGTGAGGATGAAGGGCGGTTTCCCCAGCACTTTGGCGGCTGCGTTGATCCCGGCGACAAGACCTTGCCCTGCGGCTTCTTCGTAGCCGGTCGTTCCGTTGACCTGTCCGGAGAGGAAAAGGCCTTCGACCTGTTTCGTCTCGAGTGTCGGATAGATCTGCCCGGAAACGACATAGTCATATTCGATGGCATAGGCTGGACGCATGATCTCGGCATTGCGCAAGGCCGGGATGCTGCGGATAAACTCGCGTTGAACGTCTTGTGGAAGGGAAGTCGACACGCCGTTGACATAGACCTCGTTAGTGGTCAACCCTTCGGGCTCCAAAAAGATCTGGTGCCTCTCTTTATCTTTGAAACGCACCATCTTATCTTCGATGGAGGGGCAATAGCGGGGGCCGACAGATTGGATGCGGCCGGAGTACATCGCCGAGAGGTGCAGGTTGTTTAAAATGATGTTTTTCGTCTCTTCGGTCGTGTAGGTGATGTGGCAGCTGACCTGACGGGGGCGTGGCTTCCCTTCTTCTTCATCGAAGGAGAAGCGGACTCCTTCATCGCCGGGCTGCTCTTCTGTCAGTGAAAAATCGATCGAGCGCTTGTGGATGCGAGGGGGAGTTCCCGTCTTTAAACGGCCGAGACGGATGCCAAGTTTTTCTAAGCTTGCTGAGATGCCGACAGCTGGAGGATCGCCGCTACGGCCCCCCGTCAGCTGGGTTTCTCCGATATGGAGCAGGCCTTTCATGAAAGTGCCTGAGGAGAGAATAAGGCTTTTACACTTGTAGATAAGCCCTTCTTTGGTGACGACTCCGGTGACTCTGCCCGCTTCGGTGAGGATCTCTTCGATCGTCCCTTGCTTGATTTCGAGGTTTTCCCGCTCTTCAAGCCGGGATTTCATCTCTTGGGCGTAAAGCCACTTGTCAGCCTGAGCTCTGGGGGCCCAGACGGCCGGACCTTTGGCAGAGTTGAGCATCCTGAACTGGATTCCAGTGCAGTCGATCGCTTTGCCCATGATACCGCCGATTGCATCGATCTCCCGGACCATATGGCCTTTGCCGATGCCGCCGATAGCTGGGTTGCAGCTCATCTTGCCTATGGTATCGAGGTTCATCGTGAGGAGAAGAGTTCTCGCTCCCATTTTTGCGGCAGCATGCGCGGCTTCGCAGCCGGCATGGCCGCCGCCCATCACGATGACATCGAAATGTTCCGGATATTCCCACATAAGATAAAGTCTGTCCTTGACTTTCAGCCTTTATCTTGTTTTGTGACGGTCTCTACGGGCGCGCTTCTTGCGTTTGTGCTTCGCAATTTTGACGCGCCTCTTCTTCTTTACAGAGGACATTGTTGCTCCTGGTGTTATTGACCGGAAATGCTTATCTCCGGTTTTGATAGTTAATTGAATCGAAAAAAGATGTTATAATGGTAGGCGATACCTCATAAAAAGTAAAGAGGGAATGAATTCACTGTATACCGAAAGTTTCTCGTAAATTGGCATTGGGGCTCTCTCCGCCCAAAGAGCCAAGTCATAAGACCTGGCTCCCTCTTGCTTTCCAAGGTTAAGCCTGGAAGGGGGAGAAGGCCGCTTCCGTTTCCGCATCGACCTGGCCGCCCCCGAACTTCATGGGGGTGTAGTTGACAAACTGGGCAAACTCCTTGCGGTAGGTGAAGATGACTGAGCCGACGGGGCCGTGTCTGTTTTTGGCGATAATCAACTCCGCCTGGCCAGGCTTGTCATTGGGATCATAGTACTCGCGGCGAAGCAAGAACATGACGATATCGGAGTCCTGCTCGATCGATCCGCTCTCTCTAAGGTCGCTCATCTGGGGACGGTGGCCCGGCCTTTCTTCCACTTTTCGCGATAGCTGCGACAAGCAAAGCACCGGAATATTGAGCTCCCGCGCCAAGTTTTTAAGCATCCTCGAGATTTCAGCAATTTCACCCTGCCTGTTTTCCTGGGAATTGCGTGAACCCGACCCGCTGATCAGCTGAAGGTAGTCAATCACCAAAAAGCCAATGCCGTAGCTTTCTTTCATGCGACGCGCCCGGGCTCTTAAATCGGTAATCTTCAGTCCAGCCTGATCATCAATCACAATCGTGTGGCCGGTCAACTCGTTGACGCAGGTGACTATGCGCTGAAACTCCATACCCGACAGCGAACCGGTCTTGATCTTATCCGAATTGACCTCGGCACGGGAGCAGACGATACGGTGAACCAGCTGTTCTGCGCTCATCTCCAGCGAAAAGATGCCGACGGGCAAGTTGTTTTTGAGGCAGATATTTTCAGCGATATTGATCGCAAGGGCCGTTTTACCCATCGCTGGACGCGCCGCCAGGATCATCAAGTTTGAGTTGTTGAAGCCGTTCAGCATCTTATCCAGATCTGCAAAATGAGTCCTGACACCGGAAACGCCTCCCGTCTGCTCGCCGTGGATCTGATAAAACTCCTGCCGCTCTTGCAACTCTTTCAAAAAGGCTTTTTGCGACTCGGACTTGGTTCCTTTTAAGATCTCTCCGATCAACTTTCCAGTTTTCTGCGAAGCCGACTGGCCGATTTCAAAAAATATTTTCTGGGCATCATCCAGCGCACCGGGGACATCGCCGGGTTCTTCGAAAGCTTTCTTTTCCACTTCCTGGGCGGCATGGATCATCCTGCGGAGGACAGCCTTATCCTTGACCAGCTGACAGTAGTCTTCGATGTAGGCGGATGTTCCGGCATATTGCGCCAGAGTCGTCAGATAGAGAATACCGCCGGCAGCCTCCAGCTTTCCCAACCTCTTCAGTTCTTCCCCGACCAGGTGGATATCGGCGGGCTTGTCCTGACGCCAGGCCGCTTTAAGCATGGTGAAAATCGTCTTATGCTCGGAAAAGTAAAAGTCAGACTCATCTAAGGCATCCGCCGCCACATTCAACGCGTTGATGCTAGTCAACATACAGCCGAGCACCATCATCTCCGACTCTTTCGACGACGGAGGAATCCGCATTTTCAACTCTTTTTCAGCCATATCGCACCCTATAAAATCTAATAAACTAACCGCTTGAACTCTCTAAAGCAAACGAGATTTTACCTCGAAGAGAGGAACTTTTCAATTGACTTTTTTTAAAATGATAATTATCTAACCCATTATGCAAACAGACATTACAGTCAAATCAAGCTGCGTCAACTGGGAGACGGTGCCCGAAGATGCCAAAGGGCGCATCCTCGATTTTTTACCTTTCTCAAACTATTTGACAGCAAGGGTTGTGTCGACAAGCATCAAGAGATTCGCCGATCAAAACGTCCGTTACTGGTCTAAGCAGATCACAAGACGATTCGGCAACTTCGAACAGCTGATGACCGATCTCGAAACGATGCAGGAGTTCACCCCCTACATCACGCCCACCCGCACCGATTTTTTTCAGATCTACCGCCAAGCTCTTCAAAACATCAATAACTTCTCTAGATTCCATCTGCCGGAGCCCGCTTTAGTTGTCTCAGGAAATTTTAAGCAGATAGCGCGCATGCCGCCTTGTCGAAGAACGGCTTCCTACTTCTTGATTGATGAAAGTTCTTTAATCAAGAGGATCTCCCCCCGCCATTTCCTCTTATCAAAAGAGGCTGCGACATTCGATTGGTATTCATCTTTTAAAATCGATGAAAAGCCGAGTTGTATATGCACCTGCAGCGACATGCTCTTTGTGGGGACGGAAAGCGGCAATGTCTTTGTTTATAAAATTTCTGAGGAACAAAATACCACTGCATTAGATCTCATCTCCGTGATCTCTCTGGATGCTAAAATTTATTCCATGGAGGGATCGTCCAAAGACGGTAACGTCGGGCTTGTGGTTATTTCGAAAGATCCCGTCTCCGACGGATGCAAAGCCTCGATTTATCTGCTGGATGCCTCCTCGCCGCCCAAAGTCAAAAGGATGAAACCCGAGAAGCCCCGCCTTGTTTCCGGACCCTTCATCGGAAAGAACCTGCTGCTTTTTTGTCCTTTGCAAGGGGGAGGCATTGTCCTTTACGACTTGGGAGCGATCGCCGAAAAGGCAGAAACCATGAAAGAGATCCTGCTCATCAAACAAGATTTCCAGATCAAGTATCTACTGCAGATCAGAGATCATCTGGTCTTTGCCACATACGACGGCCGGCTGGGCTGGATTGATCCGGCAAAGCCGGAACAAGACCCCAAGTGGCTGAAAAAGCCATTTTTTGCCGATATCGTCGGCTTGACACCCGTCATGCAACTTGGATTTTGTCTGCATGGCGACATGGGGGAGCGGGTTGTTTTTCTCCGCCAGGCAGGCGATAGCTACTCCTGCGGTTCGGCCTTGACAAACCACATGGAAGATCCCCAGTGGCTGGAAAACGGCAAGGTGCTATACCGCTTTATGCAAGAAGGGGGAGAAAATGGACTCTATCTATTGGATCTCTCGCACACTTGGGTAGAGGAATTTTTGAGCAAAATCCAAAAAATAATTACCCCGAAGTCCAATTGAAATTCCCCATTAAAACATAACCCCCATCAGAGACTGTCCACAAACAGATGACCTCTCCACCCTATTTTTTTGAAGACAAAATTGAAAAAATATATTAAAATCGATCATTCTACTTTATGGAACTTTTGATATATGATAGCGCTTATTCAAATTATAGATGTTTTTTTTAAAGTGTATCTGATTATGCTCTTTGCCAGAATCTTAGGATCCTGGATTCCTGAGCTTCAGCAGTCACGCTTCATGCAATTTGTCTCTTTCTACACAGACCCCTATCTGAATTTTTTCCGCAGGTTTATCCCTCCGCTCGGCATGCTCGATATTAGCCCCATATTTGCCTTCTTAGCCCTGGAGCTGCTAAACTACGTTATAAAATACCTACTCGTCACCCTGTTTATCCGATGAAAAAAGAATATCTTAAGACTCCCTTCCAGCTTGGCGGGATCACTCTGCCGAATAACATCTTTTACTCCCCCTTAGCCGGCTGCTCAGACTTTCCCTTTAGAAAAATGGCCGCCCGCTTCCGCCCCGGTCTGATGTTTTGTGAGATGGTCAAAATGGAGGCGCTGATCCGCTACGACAGAAACACGCTCCGCATTTTAGACTATGACGCCTCGATGAGGCCGATCGGCGCCCAGCTCTGCGGCAGCAACGCCTCGATTGCCGGCCAGGCGGCCAAAATTATCGAAGAACTCGGCTTCGACTCTCTCGACTTCAATTGTGGATGTCCTGTCGATAAAGTTACAAAAGACGGTTCGGGTTCGGGCATGCTGAAGAACATCGACCTGATCGGTGACATCCTGTCGAATATGGTTGCCGCGGTGAAAATCCCCGTCACTGTCAAAATACGCGCCGGATGGGATGAGGACTCGATTGTTGTTGAGGAGATCACCAAGATTGCCGAAAAGGCAGGGGCTAAAGCGATTGCCGTCCACGGCAGAACAAGAGAACAAGGATACACCGGACCTGCCAACTGGGATTTCATCAAGCGGGCAGTCGCCGCAAGAAACTCAATCCTGGTCATTGGCAATGGGGACGTTTTCTCTAAAGAAAAGGCGGAAGAGATGTTCGAATACACAGGTTGCGATGCCGTGCTCGTTTCCCGTGGAACGCTCGGAAGTCCCTGGATCGCAGAAGAAATTATCGATCACCTGCGGGGGATTCCTGGAAAACAGCGTGCTATCGAAGAGCGAAAGAAAGCCCTCTTGGAGCACCTCGATTACATGCTCTCTTACTATCCCGATGAAAAAACCGTGCTTGAAATGCGAAAAGTCGGCTGCTGGTATATCAAAGACAGCTTTGGCACCAAACGCTTCCGCGGCTTCATCAGCAAAGGGCAGTCCATCAACGAAATCAAAAAGTTGATCGCGGAATTCCCCGTCGGCGACCAAGTTTTAGACGCTGTCTAAAAATTTCTTTTGTAATATCTCCTCTCTGGCTTATACCGAAAATTAGTCAGATTTTCTCCAAGGAGCCAACGCTATGACAGATAACCCGGTCGAGCTATTTGCCAAGGTACACGGACGTGTCCAGGGAGTCTTTTTCCGGGCGACAGTAGAGCGATTTGCCAAAGAAATGGGCATTCGGGGGTTCGTGGAAAATAAAGCGGATGGAACAGTCGAGATTGTCGCTCAGGGGACAAAACAGGATCTCGAGATGCTGATCCACCGGATTCAAGAGCATCCGGGAGAGGCGGAAATCGACTCGATGAACACAAATTTCCGAGAAATTGCCGCCCCCCTCACCGGCTTCAAAGTGAAGCGGTAGGCCAAAGGGGTCTAAAAATTTGGTTTGTCATGAAAGATGGCAAGTCACCTTTCAATCTTGATAAGCTTTCACAAGGCCCTCATGCCGAATTTTGATAGGCTCTTGATATATACCGAAAGTGTCTCAAAATTTGGTTTTTGGCAAAGAGAAAGCTCTCGCGATTGAATGATCGTAAGCCACCTAATATTAGAAATATGAGGTGGCTTACGATCATTCAATCCCGAGGCTTTCTCAAAGCCAAAATCCCAAGTTTTGAGATTCTTTCGGTATAATCCCACTCAAACCTGTTTTTGCATCCACCAGCGGCTGGAGTCGACTGTTAAAATCTCCTCGGCCATCTCCTTCGAAAAGTCGAAATTTAATTTTGACGAAAGCCTCTCATGCCAGAGAAGAGCGTTCTGACACCCCTTTTCCTGAAGCTCTTTCAAGACGAGCATCAACTCGATAAGATCGGCATCTTTAACAATTTTAGCCTCGACACTCTCGCCTGCCTTGTATTCGCCGAGAAGGGCTATAATGGAAAATCCCTGCCGATAATCTTTGGCAAACTCCCTCTCATAGGCCTGTTCGTCCGCTTGAACATACCGTTTATTCAACGTGTTCAGGTCCCCCGTTCTGGCCTCGGGCAAGTCATGGTAGAGAGCCATCAGAAGAATCTTGTTAAGGTCGAAAGGAACATTGAGCCGGCTCGACAAAAGGTGGGCGATGCAACCGGTGCGAAAAGAGTGTTCGGCCACCGACTGCCTGACACCGCCCAGATAATCGAAACCCGAGCGCTTAAGTTTGGCAAGCTGTCCAATCTCATGCAGCATATCGACATCGTGTAGCAAAACGATCTCCTTTGATCAGAAATTTTTAAAAAGTAGCAATTTAAAAAAAGAAGTTTCTGGTGTATATACCTCTTTCTGGGAACTGAAAAAAAAATTTCAGCACATACCCGCAAAATTGAATTATCTCGGAAATGATTTGGCCATGTCAAACGATGAAGTAAAAAAAATCGAAGGGTATGAGGAACTGTATGATGTGGTCATTCCCGATCTTGACTACTACCTAAGGCAAATCGACTGCCGCGATGGCTGTCCTGTCAACACAGATCCAAGGGGTTATATGATGGCTCTCCATAGGGGAGACTATCTCGAAGGGTATAAAATCGCCCGCGGACCCAATCCCTTCGCTTCCATCTGCGGCGTGATCTGCGGTGCCCCCTGCGAGATGGCCTGCCGCCGGGACAGAGTTGATAAAACGTTGACCATCAGGGCGCAAAAACGCTTTCTCGACGAGTGGTTCGGGCTCAGCAAAGAAGCTCACATCAGATCATTGGAAATGAGCTACGCCCGAGGATCGACGCATCCGAAAAAAAATGGATTAAAAGTCGCCTGCGTGGGCGCGGGTGTGGCGTCGATGACAGTAGCCCACGACCTCCTGCGGCTCGGCTACGATGTTGATGTGTACGAGATGATGCGGATGGCCGGCGGCATGCTCACCTATGGAGTTCCCAGCTACCGTTTGAAAAATGATGTGGCGCTCAATGAATGCGCGGCAATCGAGCACCTCGGCGCGAAGATGCACTACAACATGAAGCTGGGTAGGGATATCACGCTGACCGAACTTCAGGAAAAATACAACGCCGTCTTCATCGGCATAGGCCTTTGGAAGTCGAGAGATCTTCCTATTAAAGGGGCTTCAGAACCCGATATTATCCGGGGAATTGAATACCTACGCGTCCGCTGTGCTGGAGAGCCATGGAAAATTGGCGAGAATGTGGTCGTTATCGGCGGCGGTAACGTCGCTTACGATGTTGCCCGAACATCAAGGAGAAGCGGTGCCAAGAAGGTGACGATGGTGTGCCTTGAGTCGCGCGACGAGCAGACCGCAGACGAATTCGAGATCGAGGACGGACAGGAAGAGGGTATCGATACCCTGAACCGTTTGGCGCCGATCGAAGTGATGCGCGATAGCCAAGGAAAGATCGTTGGCCTGAAGGTACAGAAGATCTCCTGCCTTTTTGACTACCAGGGAAGGTTCATGCCGAAACCTGTGGAAGGGACGGAGTTTATCATCCCCTGCGACACCATCTCGCTCGCCATCGGCCAATCAATCGATTTAAGTTTTTTAAATGGCTGGAACAAAAAACAAGATCTCGTCATCGACCGTGGAATCATCAAGACAGAGAGAGGCACCGGCAGAACAACTGTTCCGGGGATCTATGCCGGAGGGGATGCGGCCTTTGGACCGGCCCTCTTCATCACAGCTATCCGCCACGGCCAGGAGTCCGCAAGGGCTATCGATCATGATTTAAGAGGAACGACACCCTATCAGGAATTTGTCGGCGAGTTCACGGAACTGTCGCCTCACCGGGATAAAACATATCTGCGCACAAAATGGGCCCTTCCCTCATACCAGCCGCCATCTCTTCGCGTTCTTAACGAAAACATGGTGGAGAACAATTACACGGAAGAAGAAGCGCACGAACAGTCAAACCGCTGCCTGCAATGTCATGTCAGCCCTGTTTTCGACGGCACTCTCTGCATCAAGTGCAACGGTTGCGTCGATGTGTGTCCATGCAATTGTTTAAAACAAGTCCCCATCAGCAAACTTAACCTCGATGCCGGCGAAGGCAATTTAAGAGCAGCTGTCGACAACTTTTACGGTGTCGATTCAAGATCATTGAGCAAGGAGGAGCTTGCAACGATGGGAACTGCCATGTTAAAAGACGAAGACCTTTGCATCCGTTGCGGCCTTTGCGCTGAAAAATGTCCGACACAGGCTGTGACGATGGATGCGATGAACTACTCCTTCAGATGGATAGGGTGATGTCATGCTGGGATATATTTTAGTGACGCTGGCGTTTGGAATGGCCGGCGGTATCATTTACTTCTATTTCCAAAAGCAAGGGCAGTTCGAAGATTCTGAGGAGCCCAAATACCAGATGTTAAGAGAGCAGGATCATCAGCTCCCGCGGGTGAAAGAAGATGAAAAAAAACGAAGAAAAGAGAAGCAAACACTCTCTTTTGGCGATGAACCGATCATTAATCACGACAAGTAGAACACGGGTGAACCATGCCTAAACTGCGTAATTCGCTGAATGTCGATGCCAACGACAAAGACCCAAGAATATCCCGGCGCTCATTTTTAGCCATGATTGGTGTGGGGGCCTGCCTAATCGGAACCGGCGGCTTCTTTGGAGCGTCGCTCCTCGGTTTCCTCTATCCGAACGCCATGAAGGTGCCTCCCAGCGTATTTTCGATTGGCCGCCCTGAAGAGGTTCTTTCACAAGACGGAAAGGTGTTCAATTCCAAACAAAAGGTCTTCATTGAGACCCAAGGGGGGAAAGTGCGTGTGCAAACAGCGGTGTGCACCCACCTCGGTTGCACTGTGAACGCTGTCGAGACGGGGTACTCCTGCCCTTGCCACGGATCGACCTATGACCGCTATGGAAGAAACACCGGAGGCCCCGCCCCGAACCCTTTAGTATACTATCATGTCTATCAGGGAGCTTCAGGAGAGATTTTAGTGGATAAATCCAAAACAACTCTTGACTGGAACGAAGCGTGGTTTAAACCAACAGCTTAACAGATGCGGGCAGCGCCAAATCAATTTCAACAAGGATCAGTGAACAACAATGGCAGTCTTTCAGGGAAAAAAAAGGGAAACATGGCCCGAATATATCGCAGGGCTCCCCAATCTGATACTCAGATCGATCTTCAGGCACGGCTACCCCAACAATGACGTTGACCGCTCGGAAATTGTTTTTAAAAACTTCTTCCTCCACTTCCATCCGGTCAAGTGCCACAAAAACTCGCTCGACCCCTTCTACACCCTCGGCCTTGGAGCGATTACAACAAGCCTCTTCCTGATTCTTGTCATAACGGGCGTCATTCTGATGTTTTTCTACATCCCGACAGAAGACCGTGCCTATGAAATTATGAAAGACTGGCAAGACACCACTCCCTTTGCCATGATGTTCCGTAACATGCACAGATGGGGGGCGCACCTAATGGTGCTGTTTGTCTTTCTGCACATGTCACGAGTTTTCTACACCGGATCCTACAAAGGGGAAAGGCGTTTCAACTGGGTGATCGGCGTCATCCTGATGGTGTTGACGCTGTTGCTGTCCTTCACCGGTTACCTGCTTCCCTGGGACCAACTCGCTTTCTGGGCTATCACCGTCGGTTCCAACATTGCAGGCTATGTTCCTAATCTCCCCGGATTTGAGTACAATATCAATAAGGTGATGCTGTTGGCTTCGACAGAGGTCGGTCAGGATGCCCTTATCCGCTTTTACGTCCTTCACGTCGCTCTGCTCCCTCTCGCAACAGGAACCCTCATTGGGGTGCATTTTTGGCGAATCAGAAAAGATGGCGGCCTGTCGCGCCCGGCAGACACATACAGACCCGATCCCTATCGCGTCATCCAGCGATCGGACACCAAGGAGTCGTTTGCTCCCGGTGTCAGAAGAACGTACGGCCTGATGGAGCTTGTCCGGGGAACCTGTCCGACTGTAGACAAAGGACCCTACAATTTCGTCTTCACCTGGCCACACCTTTTGCGGGCCGAGCTTGTGGCGTTTTTGATCACTTTAATCTTCTGCCTGGCCCTCTCCCTCATTGACGCACCGCTCGAAGAACCGGCAAACGCCAGCAACCCGCCCAACCCCTCCAAAGCGCCATGGTACTTCCTCGGCCTTCAGGAGATGGTTGCCTATAACGCTTTTTGGGGTGGCGTTGCCATTCCGGGCCTGATAGTCGTCGGATTAATGGTCATCCCCTATCTCGACAGGAACCCTCATGGATCAGGTGTGTGGTTTCACAGAAGCCGCTATTTTGCAATCTTCGTCTACACCGCCTTCATGACGCTGCAGGCGATCCTGATTATCGTTGGAACTTATTTCCGCGGAGCCAATTGGGGCTGGGTCTGGCCGTGGACTGAAAATTTTGCAAGGCACTAAAGGGGACATATGCGGGCTTTTCGTGGAGACACCTACCAATTTTTTCTCATCACCGCCGGTCTTGCCGCTGCAGGGCTTTTCGGTGTGTTCTTCTACCGTGAACTATTTCCCGAGTATAAGATCTACCAAAACGACTACCTGGCGCTGGAAAAATTCCGCTCCACCTATTCCGGGCAGCCGATACCCCCTTTTAAGTCGGGCATCCAGCAAATTGTGATGGAAAAGGAAAACAAGGGGCCGGCCGACATCGACCGCTGCACCTCCTGCCACGTCGCCCTGCAGTTTGAGCACTTCTCTCCCACCAAGGTCGCTCGCGACGTCAACGGCAACATCCGCGTGAACGAAGAGGGTTTTCCCGTTCAGGAAAAGAATGAAAACTACGTCTACTATCGCTTAGACAAGAAGATCCAGGAACTGAGGGAAAAAGGGGACGAGACAGCGGCCGCGAAACTGGAAGGTCTTAAAACAGCCGAGGTTGGCGAACATGTGTACGATGTCACCAAAGTGCTGAAGATGCACCCTTTGATTGGAAAGGAGACGAGACCGTTTGAGTTCCACCCGATAGAAGAATACGGCTGCACCTCATGCCACAATGGCAACGGCCGGGGACTGACGACAGAAAAAGCGCACGGTCCTGTTTTTGACGGACGCTATGAAGCAGAGTTTGTCGGTCACAAGCCTGAGTTTTTAGAGCAGGACGAAGATAACGATCCGATTTTCTCCAAAGTATTCAACAGCAAGCCTGGACACAGCCTGCTTTTCATGACGACCCCTCTCTATGTGAACAACTTAATTGAGGCGCGCTGCATTCAGTGTCACAAGACCACTGCGGATGAATTCCGAAATTCCGTCAACTCGGTGCGACTGGCAGTGAAGGGAATTGAGAAAAAAGCAGCCGCGATCCAAACCGGTCTGCAAGAAGATGTGCAAGCCTTCTTAGTCTTAAGATCCCTCAAAAAATTATTGAGTGAGAACACCTTGCAAAAGACGATCTCGATCTTGCAGGAAAAGGAGAACAACCCCTCCCTTTCTGACCGAGAAAGAGAGTCTGTCGCCACCAATATCGAGCGTTTAAAGAGATATCAGAACTCTGAAGATGCTGTGAAAGCCACCGAAAAAGCACTTGTCGAACTTTCCGGCGATGACAAAGCGCAGCAAGCTCTCGCAGAAATCCTGGAAAAAAAAGACCGTGAAAGCGGGACTGATTATTCTACTCTGCTTAAATCGTTCATCGAAACAGCGCCGAAGAGTGCTCTTGCCAAAAAAGCCGAAGCACTCAAGTTGCAGAGGGATCTGGAAAAGCACGCAAAAGAGACGCAAAATTCAGTGCAGGACGCTGTCTTGGATCAAGCGACAATCTCTGCTCTTAAAACAGATATCGACCACCTGACATCGACCTATCAAAGGGGTAGAGCACTCTTTGTAGCCCAAGGATGCTACGCCTGCCACCGTATCGCGGGCCTCTCAAGAGCCGGTGTCGGCCCTGAATTGACCAAAGAGGGGCTTAAATACCCATGGTTTATCAAAGAGTCGATCGTCTGGCCTCAGGCGGATTTAAAGACATCGACAATGCCCAACATGCACATGGATCACGAAGAGCTGGAGGCACTGACGACATTCCTTCTGGCCCAGACCGGTAAACGCAAGAGCGAATCAGAGACTGGACACAAGGTAGCGATTCAGGAGTGGGAAGCAGGAAGAAAGAATGATTGGGAAAAGCCCATTCCCCCTTCGAAGCTCAACGACCTTCGTTACTCGATGACAGTCTTTGCCACCGAGGGATGCGCTGCCTGCCACCGTCTGAAGGGGTTTGAATCCTCTGTTGGATTTGCCCAAGGGAAAGAAGGTGAAGGAAGCGAATGGTTTACAAACCTCTTCCCGGAATCGATTCAAGGCTCCGACATCGTCAAAGCAATTGACGCCCATGCGCGTGAAATCGATGAAAAATTAATCTCCTTGAAAAAGGACAATGCCCTCCTTGATGAAATCGAAAAAACTCATCCGGGGCTCATCGAATCTTACTACTCCAATTTCAAGTATGCCGCAAGGGCGAAGGGGAAAGCTTATACCGCCCTGCCGGACGAGGAAGAGGCCAAACAGACAGCCCTCTGGAAAGAAAGAGTGCATAAAGTTCTCATGGCGTTTATCCAAGAGTATGGCCTTGGCAGGTTGATCGGTCCTAGACCCAACTGGTCTGGCGTATACCGCTCTGATGAGTGGTTGATGGAGCATTTCCGCAACCCCAGCGCCTTAGTCGCCAGATCGATCATGCCGGTGTTTCCGTTCGATGACAGCAAATACCTTGCCCTGACAAAAATGCTGGATGTAATCGGAATCAGAAACAAAGAAGCGCTGAGAGAAGAGTGGCGTAAGGACGGGTTCAACCCCGAGATGGCATATGCGATGCTCTGCTCGCAGTGCCATGGCGATTTTCTGCAGGGGAACGGTCCTGTAGCTGATTGGATCTATCCCATCCCCAAAAACTTACGCAATGCCAACTTCCTTAGAAACCTGACCAAGGAGCGTGCAGCCGAGTCGATCATCCACGGCGTGAAGGGAACACCGATGCCGCCCTGGGGAGAGATTGGACAAGGTAAAGAGAATGAGGTGGCAACACCCGTTCTCACAAAAGAAGAGGTTCTCCGTTTGGTAGACTGGATGTACTCATCTCTACCCGGAAGCACGGTAATCCGTGGCAAGGAAGAGATCCCCAAATGGAACTACACTCCGGAAGATGCGATCAAAGATCTGCGTCCAAAGGATGTGCAAGACCTCCAGAGAAAAAAACAGAACGAGCAGGCGCGCCTCGATATCTCTTCGGAGATTCTTTACGCCTCCTTGGATAAGACCATACCGGCGACAGCCCCTAAAAAGTCCGCTGTCGATGAAATTTTCGACATCGTTCCCCATGAAGACGGGTATGTCGATAAAAAAGGGTATTACATCAAACGCGCCTACTACACGGAAGAAAACCTGAAAAAGGGCCAAGCGCTATTTGACCTCAACTGCGCCGTCTGCCACGGAAAAGATGCCGATGGCAGAGGCCTTCGTGCACAGACTATGGTCGACGCCAAGCCGCGTATGCTCACCAACCTGGAGTGGCTTGGAACAAGAGATGACCTAAGACTTTTACGCTCCATCAAGTACGGTGTTGCAGGCACCTCAATGACCCAATGGGGAGATGTCACCTCCGGACTACAGAGAATGCAGCTCGTGATGTACATCCGCACACTGAGTGAAGAAGGGGTGCAGCGTGAGAAGCTGAAGGAGATCACCTACAAAGTCTTTGACGCTAAAATTCAAGTTCTGGAAGAGGCAAGAAGCCACCTGTATCCTCTGGTTGAAGAACAGATCGCCGCCCTGAAAGAAGCAAGAAAAAAAATAGCAGACTTCAGAGCCAATCCACCTGAAGAGATCAAAGAGGGAGATATCGCCGCCCTGATCGCCGCCGAACTAAAAGCGGAGAGGCAACTGGATAAGCTCAAAGGAATCGATAACCTGCTCGTCGATCTGATCGGCGAAATCCGACAGGAAAAGCAGGGGTTCTTTTCTGCGGGGAGCTCGATCATCTCGATGCTCGGTTCAGGAGAGGCCTTCGACACCTACATCTCATTGATCGCGACCTATCAGACCCCCTTTACCTTTAAAGAGGGCAAGATTAACAAAGAGAGTTCAAAAGAGATTGAGAAGGAGCGTGAAGAGCTCAAAAAATCCCTTCTCGAGCAATTGGAGCTGAAAATTACCAACTCCAATAATGAGCTGACAGGACTTCGGGGAAAGGTAAAGTCGGCAGATACAGAAGAGAGGATCTCGGAGCTGGCGGCCAGAATCGGACAGTACCGCAAATTGATCAACAAAATCTCCTATATTCTTGCTGAGAGCTCCAAACGCGAGGAGAGAGAGGTTTATGATATTAACGCTTTCAATGAAGCCCCTCTTTCTAATACATTGATGCAATCTGCAAAAGAAAAGGTTTGAGAACAATGAACCAGGTTGAATACAACGACTTACCCGTGAAGATGATGCTCTATCCCGCCATCTTCTTTATGATCCTCGGGATGACTTTTGGCGTCTACATCGCCTTCAACGGCTTTGTTGTTCCCGATTACTTTCAGGGTGAATATGCCCACTTCGGAAGAGTGAGGCCCGTCCACGTAGGCAGCGTCGCACTGTTGTGGCTCCTTTCCGCCAACGTCGGCTTGATCTACTACTTTGTGCAGAGACTGACAGGTGTCGCCCTTTGGAGTCCAGGTCTCGCCTTAGCCTCGGTCTGCCTGTGGTGGCCAAGCCTTATCATCGGCGTCTACTCCTACCCCTTTGGCACCAACTTCGGCTGGGAATATGCCGAGCTGCCCACAAACGTCTCCTTCATCCCCGTCAAGGCCATGTTCACCCTGTCGTGGGTTTTTGTCGTTATCAACGTTTTCATGACAATTGCAATACGTCGCTACGAGAAGATGTATGTCTCTCTTTGGTACACCATGGGAACCATGATCTGGACCACATTCACCTACGTCGCCGGCAGCTGGGCAATCAATTGGATTCCTGGAGGAATCTCGCGTGTTAATTTAAGTTTCTTCTACGTGCATAATCTTGTCGGCTTGATCTTCACCCCCATGGGGCTTGCCGCCGCCTATTACGCCCTTCCAAAACTCACCGGAAGACCCATCTACAGCCACCGCCTCTCGATGGTTGGGTTTTGGACCATCGCTTTCGTTTACGCCTGGGTTGGAGCCCACCACATCATCCATGGCCCGATGACACAGTGGCTGCAGACCGTATCCATTATCTTCTCCATCTGGCTCTTTATCCCGGTTTTCTCCGTTGTCACAAACCTCTTTATGACGGTCGCCGAAGATTGGGAGCAGTACACAAAGAGCGCAGCGGTACGCTTCATTATCATGGGCAACATCTTCTACCTGCTCACCTGTATTCAAGGTCCCCTGCAGGCACTTCGCAATATCAACGAGATCACCTCTAAGACAGACTGGATCATCGGACACTCACACATTGCGCTCTACGCCACATTTACCTACTTCGCCATTGCCGGCATCTACCAGGCTCTGCCCGCCTTGACTGGTAAACCGCTTTGGTCAGAACGTCTTGCGAACTGGCACTTCTCTCTGAACCTGCTCGGGAGCCTTCCATTCATCCTCCCTCTCTGGCTAGGTGGGTTTTTACAAGGCTACTTATGGTCTAAGTGGGCCGACGGTTCGACCTATGCCGACTACCACTACCAGCTGACACAGATGACATTCCTCGATACCGTAGCCGACATGCAGCCTTGGTGGCACATGAGGCTTATGGGAGGTATCATCATCTTGGTTGCCAACCTCCTTTTTGCCTTTAATGTCTTCAATACCGTGATCTTAAAGCCAAAAACACAACCTGCGAGTTAAACGAGAGCACTATGAGCCACGACAACTTCTTCCACAAACTGGATGGTTCGGCAATCCTGACACTGATTGGAATCCTGTTTCTCTTTTCCTTTTCCATCGGCGTCACCTTGGTCGCCCCAACCTATATCGACCCCAGCTGGACAGAACCCTCCTCATCCTATCAAAAGCAGATGTATGAGATCTCCGATCCCAACGTCTACATCTCCAGCTCAACTAAAAAGGGTCCCGAGTTGCAAGTGGCCTATCACCTGAAAAAGGGCTTCTCCCTCCTCTCGTTCCAAGAAAGCGAAACAGTCAAGATCATCGCCCCGCAAGAGCTTGAGAAATATATCACGAAAACCGGAGAGAGCCCGCTCAAGCTGACAAGAGAGCTGCTTCTTTTAAGAAGGCCGGCAAAGGGAAGCGAAATTGAGATTAAAGCCTCAGAGCTATCCTCAAAGCACAGAGCGATCTGGAGTGAATCCCCCGAAAACAAGGGACTTCCCCCTCCCGATCTGATTGTGTTTGAACTATACCGTCCAAGCGGCGATGAGGCGTTTGCCCATAGCGAAACAGAGGGCTCTTTGGAGAATTGGGTCGACCAAGATTTCGTGATTTTAGAAGGAACCGACGGCCACTCCTACCATCAAGAGAGCGGAGTGATCTTTGTCAGCAATCCCAAGGAGTACCGCGTCAAAAAGTATAAGTTCGGTGCTGAAGAGGGGTGGCGCTACGACCCTGCAGGAGATCCGATTGCCTCTCTCGACGAGCTTAAAGGCCACGAGCTGGGATTTATGTCGCGAAAAGAGTTGATCGCCTATGGCGAGCACCTCTACGCCATCGAAGGCTGCTGGTACTGCCACACCGACCAAACAAGAACACTGATTCAAGATGTCGTTTTAAACGGTTCTGAGTCCTATCCGGCACCCCCCTCCTCGGCCAACGAATACATCTACCAGGAGATCTCCTTCCCCGGCACCAAACGAAACGGCCCCGACATTTCACGTGTGGGTGTCAAAAGGCCAAGCAGAGACTGGCACAAAGGCCACTTCTGGTCTCCAAAAACCGCCAGCAAAGGCTCGATCATGCCGGCATTCCAGCACTTTTTCGACGACGACCCAAGGGGTACTTCTAAATCCCTTACAGGTATCCCCAACGCCAAATTCGAAGCAATCTTCCAGTACCTAATGACGAAAGGAACACGCATCACCCCGCCAACCAAAGCGTGGTGGCTTGGAAAAGACCCGGTAAAAACCAAGGAGTTGATCGAAAGAAAACAGGCGCAACCATGACACTTTTACTCAGCTTAGACGGCGCCGGTTTTTTGGGATCGATGGCGATATTTTCCATCATGCTGCTCTTTTTTGGCACGGCCCTGCTCTTGTTTATCTGCTTATGGTGGAAGGGACGTCTTGATATGGATGACGAGCCGGCCAGGCGCATGCTCGACGACAACGACAAAGGATGGATAGATGACAAATCACGAAGAAGATAAAGACGAAATTGAGATCTTTGCCGACGGGAGTGTTCAATCCAAAAACGCCGAGATTCCAAGATGGCTTAAACTCATCTATTTCATTTTACCTTTCTGGGGTCTTGTTTGGTTGATTCTCTACTGGAACGGATCACATGGATGGCTTGACAGAGGATCTTGGCAGGAGTTGCAGAAGGCGGCCAACACCACCTTTCCCTACGAAAACGTCGACCAACCCCAAAAATTGTAGTTACACCAAAAGCATCTCAAAATTGGGTCTTTGGTTTAAAAAAAGCCTCGCACCTGAAAGATTACAAATCATCACTTAATACTAAGTGACTTGCAACCTTTCAAGCGCGAGGCTTCTTCTTTGCCCACACTCCATTTTGTAACACCTTCGGCCTAGACCTGCTGCAGAAAAACGAAATGGCCTAGTCGAAATCTTTGATCCGGTCGTGCGTTGCCAAAAAGATATTGATGACGGCAGACCTTAGCGACTCGTCCTCGAGTTGCTTCAGGCCGGCGATGGTACATCCTGCCGGTGAGGCAATCTGCCAGCGCAGCTCCCCCGGATGCTTTTTGGATTGCTTGATCATCTCCATTGTGCCGGAAAGAGTTTCCTGAGCGATCTTCTTTCCCAAGTCGACAGGAATACCCAGCGCGATGCCGGCGTCGACCATCGCCTCATAATAGACCAGCAAGAAGGCAGGACCGGATCCTGAAAGGGCGGTCAGAGCGTCGATACGCCCTTCGTTCAGCCAAATCACATGCCCCATCTTTTTAAATAAATTCTCGCTTTGATGCCGCTCCCACTCCGTGGTCGCCTCATGGGCCACAAGGCCGATCAAGCCGCTCGCATAAAGCGAAGGAAGATTCAGGGTAGCTCTCACGATTTTATTCGTACCAAAGGCCCCCTGGAGCTTTTCTATGCTGACACCGGCGAGCACGCTGATGATCACATGCTCCTTTTTCAGGCGGCCGCGGATTTCAAGCGCTGTCTGGTTGAGATCTTGCGGCTTGACGCAAAGGATTATAAATTCGGCCTGGCTGAGCCCCTCATCTTTTGTTTTGACCGCGATGCAACCAAACTCTTTGGCCAGAGCCTCCGCCTTCAAAAAATCTCTGTCATAGAGGAGCGGTTTCGTTTTCTTGGACAAGATCTTGGCGATCCCCCCGCCAATCGTCCCCGTACCGAAAATCAATACGCGGGGCTCTTTTGCCTGCTCTGCCACAACAAAATCTCCTGCTTAAACGTGATGAACGGACATTGCCACAAGTTTTCCCTCGTGGTTAAAAATGTGCTTGGAGGGAATAAATCCTCCGATGTTTGTGCAGGGAAAGGCCGACGAGTCTCTTCCCATGATCGTGCCGGGATTGGTCACGCAGTTGCAGCCTGTTTGCGCCCCATCGGCGAGGATCGCCCCGAATTTTCTTAAGTTTGTCGCGATGCTGCTCCCTTTGTGCCTGACCCGGACCTGGCTTCTTGTCAGCTTCAGATTGGCTAGCTTTGTTCCTGCGCCCAGATTAACCCCGCACCCAAGGATTGAGTCGCCGACATAGGCAAAGTGCGCTGCATGGGCCTTATTAAGCAAAATTGAGTTCTTCACTTCCGTTGTATGGCCGATGACCACTCCTTCCCCGGCAATCACATCACCGCGGATATAGGCGCCGAATCGCACTTCTGTTCCACGACCTAAATAGCAGGGCCCCTTAATGTAGACCCCCGGATCAATCAGACAGCCGCTCTCAATCGTAATCAATTCCGGGTTGACCAGATGGGCTTCTTTAGGCACAGGGGATTCGATGCGGCCGAGCTCCAATCCCTCCAAAAACAGATGGATTTTGGGCAAAGCTTCCCAGGCATACTCACAGCCATCGAAGATGGAAGCGTGCTTAAAGCCTGATAAATCAAAGAGTTTGGTTGGGGAAAAATCGTTCATAAGCCTCGGTGACTCCCTGAGGAGAAATTTATGTTCTTGTGAATGGTTTTTGCATATTTTCAAGAGAAAAAGAAAGAAGAAAAGTAATATATATGTAAATCCTCTTCTTTAGTCCCTGTGGATTTGTCAACAACTCCCTATTCTGCCCTAGAGTCTTCCTTTGTTGGAAGATTGTTCACTATCTTGCCGCTATCGACAACGGTCGAAACTTCCTGACAAAAATAAGCCGTCATTTGCTCATCACACACATTCTGTCGACAAACATTCAACAATTGTCGAGAGAAAATCTTTGAAATCTTGTTTGGTGACAAAACATTTTTTTCACAACCGCTTGAAGAAGAGTTTCTTTTTATAGATATCTCTTCTTCTTCTGTTGCTGTGGGGTTGTTGATAAGTGGGTTGTTTCCCTAGATGTTTCCTCTGTTGATATCTTGTCTAGATGACCTGTTCATAACGGGAAAATCGTTCAAAAAGGATCTGAAAACCACCTTATGAACAAAGGTTTATTCAACACATGAACAGATTTTCCCCAACAAAATGAGAACTTTAGATCACACGCCAGTCGATAAGGGGTTGCTGTTGGCTGGAAAGGATGGTGTTGACGGTAGAGAAGGGACGGCTGCCGAAGAAACCGCGGTGGGCCGACAAGGGGGAGGGGTGCGGGGCTTTGATCAAAGTGTGGGATTTGCCCAGGCTGTTTTTTTTGTGGATGAAGGCGCATTTATCCTGGGCGTTTTTACCCCACAGAACGAAGATGAGATTGTCCTTTTTTTCCGCCAGGGCGTGGATGATGGCGTCTGTGAAGAGCTCCCACCCTTTGCCAAAATGGGAGAGAGGGGCGCTCTCAGAGACTGTCAGTGTGGTGTTGAGCAGAAGAACGCCTTGTTTAGCCCAGCTTTCTAAAAAGCCATGCGTCGGCATCGGCGCGCCAATATCTTGCCGCATCTCTTTGAAGATGTTGAGCAACGAAGGGGGAAAAGGGACCCCTTTTTGAACGCTGAAACAGAGGCCGTGCGCCTGGCCGGGCCCGTGATAGGGGTCTTGTCCTAAGATGACGACCCGCACTTCATCGAAGGGAGTGGTGTTGAGGGCGGTAAAGACATTTTCCCGAGAGGGGTAAACAGGGGCTTTTCCCCTTCTTTCTTCCTCTACAAACCGGATGAGCGGTTCTATGTAGGGTTTGTTGAACTCGTTTTCAAGAGCTGTCCTCCAGCTTGCGTGCAGGTTGAAAAACGCGTCGATTTGCTCTCTTTCCATGAGAAATTCTCCATTTTTTTCTCCAAGGGTATCTTCCCCGTGGAAATTTCACAAGGAAGGTGGATTCAACACTTCTCTTTAATTGACGACAAACAACCGATTTCTATAGAATGGTGCCCAAGCGAAACTGAAAACCCCGAAAGAGCTTATGAACAATATTGCAGAAAACAACCAGATCCGCTTCGTAAGCATCGTCAAGAAAAAGAACGGGGTATTCTCCAAGTTTAAGGTGAATGGGATCAAAGGCGGCACGACATTTTCCGCTTCGATCACAGTGGACCTTGCCGCGGCTAACGTAGACCTTGCCGACCCGATGGAAAAAATCATCGAGGAGTGCGCCAAGATCGCCGCCAAGGACATCAAAGAGCCTAAGTATCAATTCGAGGGCCTTCAGGCCATCTAAATTCTTCAATCTGGGTGTAGCGCAGCTTGGCTAGCGCACTTGCATGGGGTGCAAGGGGTCGGAAGTTCGAATCTTCTCACCCAGATTCCTTTTCTCTTAATGAATTACAATAAATTTTTCTCTCAAAAGCATTCGATAAATCGACCTTTCGTCAAAGATCGGCAGAATGCTCTATGTTGGTTCTAAACGATCTGAGATTTGAGGTTGTTTAAGAATATCCAAATGTAAGCCAGCTCCATGGACTTTGTGAGTATCCTGAGAAAGCGCACTTCCCCCTTAAGGACACAAACCACGCATGATTTTGAAGGATTGAATTGCAGAATCTTACTCGGATCTTGTCTTCATTAGTGTTTGAACAAAACAATTCATCTTTCTGGGTTCGGGGCTGAATGACACCGAGGGCATCTTACGGCATTAGTCGCTTAGCGCTCTTTTAGAATCGTGTGAGTGTGGTCTAATCATTACCATCCAACCGCTATAAGTAAGATGATGAGGCATTTAAAGCTAAACTGCTTCTTTATTTTACCGGCTTTTGATGGTATAGTTGATGACTCATTGCATCGCTCGCGCGCCAAAAAGAAGTAACCATCGTTAGCTTGAAAGTTGAAAAATCATGTTTGTAAGTTCGTGTCTGCGTAATTCTAGTTTGTATTCTCATCGCTTCCAGAAGCGAAGGAGTTGTAATCATGGTTTGGAAAGTCGATTCAAAAAAATCGATAAAAAATTAATACAGCTTTTTGATGATTCGAATCATTTCGACTTGATGGCTAACGTCTATAGCCCCTTTATTTTTCATTCTTCAAGCACCAACTCCAATAAATTTGCATGCGGGACAACAGCTAGAGCGATTGTCCAGGGAAATTTATTTGGTCAATCTCGCTATCAAAAGATTGATTCGGTAAAAAAATTGTTCAGATCCCTCAAAGACGCTGAAGAAGGAACATTTTTTTTAAACATCTATGGAAGCGAGTTCGTCAATGAGGAGAATAAAACAGCAGTTTTTCAAGGACATGCATTTACTGTTTTAAAAGCTATCGAAGACGGCAAAACTGGTTATCTATTAGCTCAAAGTTATGTGGAAGAGTATTCTCTCAAGGATTTCCTGTTAAATGCTGATAGATACTACTTTGACTTTTCTTCTCTCAAGGAAAAAGTTCTGCGTCCCTTTTTCTCAATATTAAATAAAAGGGGGCCTTGGACTAAAAAAGAATGTCGAGATTTTTCTTCGATTACCTCTATCTACTCTGAGCGCCTTATAGGCTTTGGCCCGGATAGTAAAGTATGTCCCAGTGGTCGATTGCTAGAGATGGCAAATTTTGGCCGGACAACGGACAGGGCACCGGGTTTTGAGATGCGCATAAATTATCTATCTTTTCTTATCATTCAAACAGTGCGCGCTAACAATTCCAATTGGAAATTTGACAAAATCGCATCGATCCAATCTCCCATCTCACAAGCCTTATATCATCGCTACGAAGCAATCGACAAGAAACTAAAGAGGTTAATATTTACCGATGGCATGATGGTAAATTTAGCAAAGACTTACTATAAAACTGTTTTTAATATTGATGTTGAAGTTATTGAAAATGACTCAAAATGCCAAGATGTAGCATGTGCAATTGTTCAGGCGAATCTATTTAACCATTCTTACTGCCAACAACTAACCTTTCATGAATTAAAATCCGCTCTCAGAGATTCAGAAGAGGGAACATTCATGGTTCAAATTTATTCAGATAGATTTATTGATGCAGATAATGAAACGAAATTGTTTCCGGGGCACTCATTTGTTGTCATTAAAGTTGTTGAAGGACAGGAAATAGGGTATCGCTTTGTGCACTCCTTTGTAGGGCGGTTAAAACTCATCGATTTTCTGGAAAGTAAAAGTCATCGGTATGACGATTACGGCACACTCCAAGAGCATATACTCAAACCCGTCCATTCTTTATTAAAACATAAAGGACCTTGGGGCCCAAAAGAATCGCAAAATTTTTTCTTGATAACCTCCGTTTATTCCGAATCTCTAGAAGGATATTTCCCGCCTTCGGGAGGTTTAGCATTTGATATCCTAAGAACAACAAATAGGTTTAAAAAGAAATCCAGGTCGCTCAAAGAAGTTACCTCTAGAAAATCGAACCACTGACTTGTAAGTCTTGGTTTTTTTAAACTCTTGTGACAAGGGCGGATTTAGTGCTTTCTCTTTATGCTCTTTGACTTGGGGTACTAGATAAGGCCCAGGGCGATGGCTGCGCCCATCAGCAACAGCATGATGCTTCAGTCTGGGAGAATTTTTCCAAGAAAAGGCTCCAGCCGTAGACTGCGACACAGACTGTATCGACTAAAATTGTCGAGATCACATCGGTTCCGATAAATTGCTCTTTGGTAAGACCGGCTTGAATCAATATCGCAGTGCGGAAAGCACCCTGGTTGCCCGACAACTCCCCCCCCTCACATTTCCACCGAGGGGAGCATCACAGCCAAGTCGTTTTTTGAGAGGATGGGCTTTGATACCCTTTATCAGCTTTTGAGAACGGTATATAGGCAAGCTTGAAAGGTGCCCTTAAAAGGCTCTCGAGCCCACAAACAAGCTGCCCTCCTCTTCAGAGTTGTCCGATTGAAATAAAATGAAATCCTCGCCAGGTGAAGGGATTGAATCTTACGTCTCCATCTGGCAGGGAGCGCACGATAGCCTGCAGGCAAGTCCTTTTGAAATTAAAGGGAAAATTGTTTTAGTCGCCACCTACTCCGGTATCTTACCCAGCAATTGGAATTCTTTGTTCCCAACGCTCATTTCGAGCCCGCTAATGAGTATATATGATCATTTCTGCAACAGACGGAGAGATGACTCTTCTGGAAAAGGAGGGTAAAAAAGTTTTTGAAATCTTGTTGAAATAGTTTTTTTTCTCAATTGTCGAGTAGTTATCTATCCTAAAGGAACGTAATTGGTTGTGATAAATTAAAATTTATTCTTGCTTGCTTTCACATCTTCTGATGAATTCGTTTAAAGCATCGCTGAAAAAAATTAGCAATCGGTGCGCCGTCAGCCCTGTTGTGCTGGCCGGATTATTTTATCAATCAATGAGGGGGTAAAATGAGATTAATTACATTGATGATGAGTGGATTAATACTAGCAGTTCAGTCGCTTAGCGCTCTTCCAGAACCTTACGAGTCTGTCAGAACGATTCCGGGGACGCCCTACTTTGTTCAAGACAGTTACATTTACTACGATTTGATCAACTCACACAACGCGGCAGTTATTGTCGATGTGGAATCTCAAGATGGCGGCGTGGCAAGACTTATCGCACAGCAATCGGAGAGTCTGCCTTCCTTAAACCGTATCTACTCTATCAACGCATGGGTCGATTGTGCCACACACAAGCGCCAGTTTCAACGCTTCCTGTCCAACGTCAAACAGGAAAACAGCTCTGAGAAAATCATCCCTATTCGGATGAGCTCACAGGAAGCGGCTCTATCTTTAAACATCATAGCCGATTTTATCAGCATAGTCGGGGGTAATGATGCAAACATCATCTATAAAGATATCTTGGCGTGGTATCCGCACCTTTCCTCAAATGGAATCCTGTGCGGAAACAACTGGTACGACAACTCTGTCGAGATGGGGGTGGCAAAAGCGGCAGAAGCCCTTGATCTGACTCTGCATGTCAACAACAACGTCTGGTATTTCGTAAAAGAATAATAAAACAGGAATCAAAGAACCTATCCCGAATTTGTGGATAGGTTTTTACAAATTATTACAGGTTTTTTAGCAATTTTTTTGCCGCAAATAAGGTACAGGCAGGGTGCATTAACCCACCCACAAAATTTACGAAGTAGGGTACTAGATAAGCCCCAGGGCGATGGCTGCGCCCATCAGCAACAGCATGATGCCCACGAGTATTCGGAGGATTGTCATCGTGATCTTTTCAATCAATAGTGAACCGATGTAAGAGCCTAAAAATGCCGTCAGGCTGGCAGCAGCGATGATGCCTTCCAATCCTTCAGTCAGAGAGAATTTTTCCGAGAAAAGGCTCCAGCCGTAGACTGCGACACAGACTGTATCGACTAAAATTGTCGAGATCACTCCGGTTCCAATAAATTGCTCTTTGGTAAGGCCGGCTTTAATCAATACGGCAGTGCGGAAAGCGCCCTGGTTACCCGACAACCCCCCAAAGAAGCCTGAGACGAAACCGCCAAGGGGAATAGATCCCGCTGGCAGCGTGAGCCGGGCAAATTGCGGGACGATCTCAAACAGGGAAGAGAACACAATAATCGACCCGACAGTGACACCAAGAAGCGTAATCGTAAATTCCTTAGTGTCGATAAAGTAGGAGTATAGCGGAGGCGCGTCCGCTAAACTGCCCAAAAGATAGGCTCCAATAGCCGAAGCAAAGGCCGCGGGCAGGCCGAAGAGGCAGACGATTTTCCAGTTGGCGAGCCTGCCCACGATAAACGCTTTGAAGACATTGTTGGCGAGGTGAACCACTGCCGTCGCGGCGATAGCTGCCTGGAGTGGAAAAAAGAGGGCGAAAACAGGCATCAGCACAGTCCCGAGGCCAAACCCGGAGAACAAGGTGATGACAGCGGCGAGTAATGAAGTCAGGCAAATCGCTAAATATTCCATAGGGAATCTGTAGTGAATGTTATATCGTCTTAAAAAATTTGTTCTGCATTATCTTTCTTGTACAGAAACTACCCATGGAATGCTATGAAGAAATGTGTTTTGGTCCGCCGCTACGAGCCGCATGACGCTGCCGCATTGGCAGAGATTTATTACAACACGATCCACACTGTAAACAGCCGAGACTACACAAAAGAACAGATCGATGCCTGGGCGCCCCCCAAGAGCTTAGACGCTGCCAGGTGGGGAGAAAAATTTGCAAAGACTAACCCTTTTGTGGCGCTGATTGACGGGCAGGCTGTCGGATTTGCGGAATTTGAGCCGGATGGCCACATCGATTGTTTCTATTGCCACCATCAGTTTTTAGGAAGAGGGGTTGGGAAGGCGTTGATGGAGGCTATTACTCAGGAGGCTGTCCGCAACAGCATACCCCGCCTTTTCGCCGAGGTGAGCATCACAGCCAAGCCGTTTTTTGAGAGGATGGGCTTTGATACCCTTTACCAGCAAACAGTGGAGATAAAGGGTATCAAGTTGATCAATTTCAAAATGGCGAGGCCAATCTGACGGTTAAAAGTGGTAGGTGAGTTTTAATTGTGCCGTCTGGTTGTTCACGAAGCTTGCGCCCCCCTTGAAGTAGCGGTATTCTACGCCGACGTCCCAGTTGGAAGTGATCCAATAGCCCACGCCGCCGATGACCTGCCAGGCAAATCCGCTACGGGTTCCTTCGACAGCTAAGTCAAAGTCCGTCGCCTTAATTTTTTGGTGAGTATAGCCGATACCCCCTCCAAGATAGGGAAACAGGCACAGTCCGCACCAGTTAAAAGGGATTTCATAAAGCGCGTTTGCCATATAGGACATGCTTCTGACATGGCCGTCAGAGTCAATATGGGCGCCAAGGAAGGAAATGTGGTCGATTTTATTGTAACGGTAGACGCCCTCAAATTCGGCGCGGATACCTTGGCAGAAGCGATAGCCTAGCTGAAATCCCACCGCATACCCGACGTCGGCATCCAATTTCATGTGATCTTTAGAGGAAGCATGAAGGAAGTTGGCTCCTCCGCTTACACCGCCATACATGCCATCCCAGAAATTGCACTCATCGTAGGAGGCGCAGGGGTCGTAGCAGCAGTTGGATGCGGCAGCTTTCCCCGAGGAAAAAAGGGCTGTGGATAGTAGTAAAAACAACCACAGTACGGAACGATTCTTCATATTAACTTCCTTTACCGAGAAAATTTTCTCTTGTGTTGGTTTTTTGATCTTATCCTATCCATATTCACATGGTGCAAATAAAGCAATAGATTATCTTTTAGCATTCCTGGGTCTTAGCTGTTTTTTTATTTTTCTTGACTTTAGAAAAAAAAGGAATAAAAGGGATCTTAGATGATTTTTAGCAAAGCAAGGGGTGTTTCATGTATCCGAAAATTAAAAAGCTCGCGTTGAGCGTTTTTTGTTTGTTCCTGATGAGCGCGGGTCATGAGCGCTTGGCTGGAGAGTCTTATGTCCCAGTGCAGACTTTTACGGCGGTCATCCCGGGAAGCCCCACCTTGGGCGATGGGTTTGGCAACACGGTGACATTACACGAAGATAAAGATTGGCTTTTCGTGACGGAAAGCGTTGCAGAACCTGAGGGAACAGTGATTCCCGGTGCTGTCTATTATTACAAGAAAAAAGGATCGCAGTTTGAGAACAAGCAGATTCTCGAGACAGGCGGGATAGGCGACCATCTGGGCTTGCTTGATCTGCAAACCCACGGCAAGTGGCTGTTTGTATCGGCGCCGGGAACTCCCTTAGGCAATACCGATCCATCCCAGGCAGATTTCACCGGAGCGCTTCTGATTTATCATCTCGAGGACGGAGAGTGGAAGCTGAGGCAGACGCTCGACAGAAACACCCCGGGATTGGAAGACCTGACCCCAGCAAACCCCGCCTCTTTAAATCCCGTGATTCCAGCACAGATCTTCCAGCAGGGCGCTTCCTTTGGCTTTAACTTCAGCGTTGATCTGGCACATGGGCTGCTTTTAGTAGCTGCTCAGTATCAGCAAAACTTAGATGCGGAGAATCAGCCTCTCATGAACTCCGGCGCAGTTTACGCTTTTCACCTCTCTTCCAGCAAAGGAGAGTGGGAGCTGTTTCAAAAAATCACAAATCCGGCTGGATCTGTTGCTAACGATGCCTTTGGTGCTCAAGTGGCGCTCTATGAAGACATGGCGCTGATCAGCAACGGGGTGGTGGCCCAAACGCCGCGCTTGGAATTTACTGCCGTTTCCCTCCCGGTACCAGTGCCTCCTCTTCCTTCGAGCCCTAACAGCTCCGTCTTTCTATACCATTTTCACGACAAGGAATGGCACCATTTGCAAACTGTTTCCGGCGATCAGCAAACAGGGACGGCGATTACCCTGGGACCGTTCTTCTCACCGTTTATCACAGGTCCGGTGAGCATTGGAGACGGGTTCGGCTGCGCATTGGCCCTCAATAAATACTGGGCTGTTATCGGCGCCTGCTTTGAGGCTGCCGCTCCGAATGGTTCAACAACTCTTTCGGGAGCTGCCTACTTTTACTCTATCAGCGGCAGCGGAAAAGACGCGTCCCTTGTCCGTCAGCAGAAGGTATTTTCCGATGATCCCACAACTCAGGGAACCAGCCTGATCAACATTAGTTTGAGGAAAGATACGGTCCTGATATCAGATCCTTTGCACGTCGGTCCGGAAGGTCAGGTGAACCAAGGGGCTATTTTAGTGTATAAATTCCATAAAGACCGCTGGGAACATAAAGACACGCTGTTTGATCCAAGCGGTGCCGCGAAGGACTTTTTTGGCTTCGGGATCGCGCAAAATGGGGATTACGTCGCCGGAGGGACAGGATCGTTTACAGCGGCTGTTACCTTTTTAAACGTGGGACTTCCGTTGGTGGTTACACCTTTCCCTTTGAACAATGGCAAGGTGGTCTTGTATAAGAGAAAATAGAGCCAGTTGGCTGCAAGGAGGAGAGATCATGGAAGAGCCGCCCATTCATGAGCTTTCACTGAAAGCGAAAGAAAATAAGCTGCGTGAGCTCACAGAGGAATTTTTAGATCCCGTGAAGCTCGAGGAGTTGATCGTCTCCTCCTGCCATGAAGCGATGGAATCGGCTGAAAAGACATTTCATACCTTCCGGCAGATAGCGGCCGACTTGGAAGAAGAGTATAAAAAAGTCTTCGCGCAGCACAAAAAAGAATAAGAACGTGAACTTTGCCGAAAGTGTCAAAAACCATTTTGTACACTTTCGGCATAAGGCTGATGCAGGGTAAATCTAAGAGCTGTCTCTAAAGCTGGCGGACGTAGATCAAGTCGTTTTTGTCTTGCTCGTCGAGGTAAATTCTCCACTCATCGGCGAGATGCTCGAATTCATCGAGTAGCTGCTGCAGTCTCATCTGGTTAAGCTCTTCGGTACTGCCGATGTAGTTTAAAAAGATGCGGTACTCAGGTTCATCCACAGAAAGATATGTCTTGATCAGCTGAAGCTTTTCAAATGGCGGGTTTCTCTTAATCCCCTCCCTCACGCTTTTGGGGATATAGTTGCCGCCAAAATAGATAGGCGATACGAAAGCAATTTTCGAAGCACCATCAAAAACACGAACCGTGATATCCGAGCCGCACAGGAAAAACTGGGCCTGCTCATGGGTTTTAATGTCTTGATAGATCTTCTTTAACTCGCTCTCAACAACCATACCTCCCTCCTTCCTTAATAAAACTTAAGGATTTGAGGTTGAAGGATTAACAATACAATGAGTGTTGTAAAAGTAAATACGTGACTCTAATTATATTATAATTAAAAAAAACAATAATTTATATTATTTTCTGGTTCTTTTGTTTTAAAAAGGCGTAAAACACGCAGATTTCAAAGAGGAGCCATAGGGGAAGGGCCAGCATAAACTGGGTGAACACATCCGGGGGAGTCAAGAGAGCCCCCAGGATAAAACAGGCGACAATAACCGCCCTGCGGGAGGAAGCGAGGGTCTCATAGGAGAGAACTTCGAAATGGATCAGCAGCGCCAAGAGGAAAAACATCTCGAAAGCGATGCCGCTGCCGAAGAGGATAAAGAGGCAAAATTCGAGGTAGAGGGGCAGGGTCCAGAGATTGGATCCGATCTCTCCGCCGACCGTGTCTAGGTAGGAGAGCGCCGGAGGGATAATGCAAAAGTATCCAAAGAGAGCGCCGAGGGCAAAAAAGAGGAGGGAGAGGGTGAAAAAGGGGATGATGACCCGCTTTTCATGCTCCATAAGGCCTGGTGAGATAAAGTTCCACAGTGACATCAGCCAAAACGGGGAGCTCAGGCAGGCCCCCAGAAAAAGGGCGCACTTCATCAAGACACTAAAGCCTTGGATGGGTCCGAGGAGGATGAAGCTCGGCAACGACTCCTGCTTTTCAAAAAGGAGCTCGCCCCCCGGAGGAATGAAATAACCCTCGTTCGTCTCTTGAACTCCTTGAGAGAAACTGAGGGGGATGCTACCGGAGGGGAGGGGAAGGTAGATTGCCGAAGCACCGCGGTTTATAGCCCTTTGCCTCGTTGTCTTTTCAAAGGCGAGACTACCCTCGGCAGGTTTTTTCAGTAGCTGAATGAAAGGGGAAGCAAGCGGCATCGCCAGGATAAAACCGACCAAGAGGGCAACCAAGGTTGCAATGACTGTTTTTCTTAGATCGCGGACATGGACTGCTACCGAGTCCAGAGTGGATGCGCTGAGGGGTTCGTCTGCCATCGGTGGACTTTAAGCCCTTACTCTTTTGTTGGAGGTTCCTTATTAGGGCAGGAGCTGCAGTCTCCCCCGCAAGAGCCTGAGGAGGAGTCTTCCCCCGCCGCCGCTTTTTTAAATTCGCGTATTCCCTGTCCGAGGCTTTTGGCGACCTCAGGAAGTTTTTTTCCGCCGAACAGAAGAAGAACGATGCAAAGAATAACGATCAATTCGCCTGTGCCGAGCATATGAAAGATCCTGTCTGATTTTTTTTGCCATCATGATCGGTCTTGGAATTATTCACCACGGAAAATCTGAAAGACGCCCGGGGCGTGTCATCGATCGGTAAATCAGCTTAAGTGATGAAGTGGCTAAGACGCCTGGGTGGGTTCAAGAGTCCACTCTCATGCCTCTCTGGAGAGACGATCAGCACTTCCGGTTAGGGCTTTCTGAGAAACGGATTTTTGCAGCTGCCGGAGCCTTCGCTTTTCATTTCAAAGATGAGATTGTGTCGAGGGGGAGGTGAACCAGGTGAAAAGAGGAGGGGCGCAAGAATCCATATTCTCTTCCCTAGAGGGCCCTCCTCTCTATTCTTTAGTCTTCTACAACTTCCCGAATCGATTCGACAAGGGCTAAGATGACATTCTTTTCTTTCTCTTTGAGACGGACGCCTCGTTTTAGCTGCTGCAGTGTTTTTTGCAGGGAAGAGATGACCCCATCAGCCGGAGAGGCAGCTCTTTTGTCGGTCTCTGAAAGCGGGAACATCTCGCGGATGGCGCGGAGCAGGTTTTCCTTGGACTCCCCTTTCCACTCGAGCACGAGCTTTTCTTTCATCTCCTGAGGGCCGTTGCGGCTTGCTAGAGTGTAGACGGCTTGTTTCGGCATTTTGTCGACCTGCATCTTCAGCTGGGGAGGAATTCGTTCGACAAACTCATAATACTGCAAAAAGTTATAGGGGGTCTGGCGGTTGCCATAAGTCGCGATCAGCCAGGCGGTGAAGGCGCCTTCTTTGTATCTCTTTAAAAGATCTTGCGCCTTTTTGATGCGCTCGCCATGGAGCAGTATCGCTTGCGTTGTGATCGCTTTCACTTCGGACGTGATGGAGCTCAGCCTCTTCAAATCCTCGGAGATATTCTCACCGTCCCCAGCGTGAACACTTAAGATCTCCTCAAGCTTCAGCTTTTCCCCTTCGGTCAACTCGACTGTGTGGAAAATGCCGGAAAAGCTTGTGAGCTCCCCTTGAGAGGATTTCCTCACCATCTCTTCCATTTTGCTTTGCGTCTCTTTTTTCTTGAGGCGGCTCGCCAGGATCTCTTCCATGCGCTTCATGATTGATCCCCTATTCTTTGAGGTTTGAAAGAAGAGCTTTGGTGACGTCCCTGAAATCTTCAGCGGCACGGCAATCAGGATCGGTTTCAAAGAGCGGTTTGCCCAAGATGGCAGCCTCGGATACGGCGATATCGCGTCGGATCTTGGGCTTCAAAGTCTTGTTCGGGAATGTGGCTTCAATAACATCTAAAAAAGCCTTATTGTTTTTGCCCCTGATATTCCAAAAAGAGAGTAGAACCCCCAGCACGTTCAGAGGGTGGCGCTCTCCTAAGCTCTTGATGAACTGGGAAAGGCGCTCGAGCCCTTTGATGCTGTAGAACTCAGGTGTTGCGCAGATCAAAGTGTGTTGAGAGGCGATCAAGGCAGACTCTGTCAACCAGCAAAGAGAGGGAGGAGTATCGATGATGACGAAGTCGTAATCGGCATCTTTTAAGATATCCCTTAGAATTTCGTGCGAGTAGCGGTCGCAGGCAAGAGGTTCTGTGACTTCAACCCTTTCGAGCCAAGTGTCTGCCGGAACGATGTCTAAGTTCTTCACAGCGGTCTTTTTGATGACCTCGGGGAGGCCCTTCTTCCGCTTCAGCACTTCAGCCATGCTGTCGTGCTCATCAGGATCGAAGCCGAGGCCCGAAGTCAGGTTGGCCTGGGCGTCAAAGTCGACTAAAAGCACTTTTTTTTTGTGGTGCTTGGCAAGCGACGCCCCAAAGTGGAGCGCCGTCGATGTTTTCGCCGTTCCGCCTTTGAAGCTGCAAACGGAAATGATCTTACTTCTCTTCATATCGCTCCTAGTTGGCTGCTTTTTCTTCAGCAGAATAAGGAGAGATAAGCGCTCTCGATCTCTTCTCCTGGATCAGGGTGTTGACGAAGGATTGCAGTTCGAGTTCGCCATGGACGACGTTATCCCGAGTCCTCAGCGCGACCGTTCTGTTCTCCACTTCCTTGTCTCCAACTGTCAGGATGTAGTTGACCTGGTCGAGCTGCGCCGAGCGCACTTTCTTGCCGACCGATTCCGGAGAGTCGTCCACTTCAACCTGGAAACGCTCTTTAAAGAGGATTTCTCTCAGTTGATGCGCGTAGTCGTTGTGTCTGTCGGCGACGGTCAGGATGCGGATCTGTCTCGGAGAGATCCAGAGAGGAAACTTGCCGGCGAAATGTTCGATCAGGATACCGAAGAAACGCTCAATGGATCCAAAGAGGGCTCTGTGGAGCATCACCGGTCGTTTTCTCATGCCGTCTCCTGCGACGTATTCCAGCTCGAAGCGTTCGGGTAAAGCCATGTCCAGCTGCACCGTTCCACACTGCCATGTTCTTCCCAGAGCATCGCGGATATGGAAGTCAATCTTCGGTCCGTAGAAAGCACCATCGCCTTCGTTGATGCGATAGCTTCTCCCGGAGGCGTCTAACGCACCTTTCAAACCTTGAGTCGCCGTCTCCCACTCTTCATCCGTTCCGATCGTGCCTTTTTCAGGGCGTGTCGAGAGCTCAAGGCGATACTCAAGTCCAAATGAGGAATAGATGAGATCGGCCAGCTTAAGAATCCCCTGGATCTCGCCCTGAATATCTTCCGGCTTCATGAAGATGTGCGCATCGTCTTGGTGGAAAGAGCGGCAGCGGAAAAGACCCGAGAGCGATCCCGAGGGTTCATAGCGGTGCACGTTGCCGATTTCGGCAACCCTTAAGGGAAGATCGCGGAAGCTGTGCATTTTGCTTCTGTAAAAGAGCATGCCGCCCGGACAGTTCATGGGCTTGATGGCAAATTCCCTTTTCTCGATCTCGGAGGTGAACATATTCTCGCGATAGTTCTTCCAGTGCCCCGAGCGTTCCCAAAGCTCTTTCGACATCATCGTCGGGGTTTTGATTTCGATGTAACCTCTTTCAGCCAAAAGTTCACCGATGAAGTTTTGCAACTCTTTCCAGATGATCATCCCTTTGGGGTGGATAAAAGGCATCCCGGGAGCTTCTTCCTTAAGCGAGAAGAGGTCCAGTTTAGGGCCTAAAATCTTGTGATCGCGTTTCTTGGCCTCCTCCAGCATCTCAAGATAGCTCTTCAGCATCTTTCTGTCGGGGAAAGAAATGGCGTAGACGCGTGTCAGCATCTCTTTTTCCGAGTCTCCCCTCCAGTAAGCGCCCGAAGTCTTGAGCAGCTTGATGGCTTTGATTTTTCCCAGGTTGAAGAGGTGCGGTCCACGGCAGAGGTCGAAAAATTCACCCTGACGGTATCCTGTTAAGGGGCTGCCTTCCTCAAAACTGTCGATCAGCTCCATCTTGTAGGGGTTGTTTGCAAACGCTTCCTTCGCCGCTTTTTTGTCTTTGAAGGTCTCTTTTTTGGAAATGTAGTTTTCCTTGACGATCGCCTCCATCTCCTTCTCAATTTTGACGAAGTCTTCATCAGAGATGGTCAGGTCGGCAAAATCGTAGTAAAAGCCGTTTTCTATAGGAGGGCCGATAGTCGGCTTGGCATCGGGCCAGATTCTAAGGATTGCCTGGGCGAGCACGTGCGCCGAAGTGTGCCAAAACACTTCTTTACCCTTGGCTTCATCGAAACTTAGGAAATGGATGTCATCGCCTTCCTTAAGAGGGGTGGACAGATCCGTGACGGTGCCGTTCAGCACACAGGCAAGAGCTTGTTCAGGTCCTTTCAGGTTCAGTAAATCAGCCAGCTCCTTCGCTGTCGACCCTTCCGGCAGGTCGACGGGAGATCTATCCTTCAGTTTGATCATCATCTCGTAACTTCCTCGTTACAGTTTCAAAAAACAAAGCCATTCTAAAGAAAAATGGATTTCCGAAGGAGAATTTTTAAGAGGATGATCTTAAACCAAAAAAGGGGAGGATCTTCGACGAGAAAGGGATTGGTTTTTTGAATAGAGTGCGGTATAATAACATAAGATATTTAAATAAAATGGGTTGAATATGAAGGTGTTTTTCCGCTGCGTCCTTTTGGCTCTGGTCCTTCTCCTCTCCCCCTCCCCTGTCTTGTCCGCACCGGGCCCGGCGCTGATAGAAAAGTCACTTTCTTTCGAGGAAATAGCGCAGCTTGCCCGAGAGACCCTCCCTCAAGAGGGGGTGCTTATCCGAAAATCGGATGGGTATGTGTATGTCAAAGTGGATGACCGCTATATCCACGATCTCTTTCCCCTGCTTGGAGTCGAGGGGTCGGGGTTTGTCAAAGCTCCCTACTTCAGATCAAGGCAAGCGCCCGGCGCGCACATCAGCGTGTTTTATAAAGATGAACATGTTGATCCCGATGAAATTGGAAAAGTCTTCCATTTCACGGTCAAAAATGTGGCTATCGTGGAAAACAGGCAGGCGCGGTATATCGTTTTGCAAGTCGAATCCAAAGAACTTGAAAATCTTCGCATCCGTTACGGCCTCAGACCTTTGCTGCACGGACACGCCTACCACATTACCATCGCCAAACAGAACATTCGCTAGGAAGATAAGAAGCGGGGCCAACCAAGCGCCGCTCCAAGTGTCTGAAATGCCGAAAATACCGAGACACTTTCGGTATACATTTCTCTAAAGTGAGTGGATGAAAGCCGGCAGCCGGATTGTATTTTGTTAACACTCTCCAAGCCCCTTGCCCGGATAGCAAGCATCTAGTATTCTTCAAAGTTATACCGCCATCAACTCAAGACTCTACCGAAAGTATCTCGAAATTTGGCATGAGGGGCTGTCTCCAAACTCTATCAGCAGCAAATCATACAATTTCAGTTTTAAGACAACTTCTAAATCCTCGCTCAAGAAGAGGGGCAATGCAACAGTCATCGTTTGATACACCTATTGACAGCCCGGAATTTTTAAAGGCCGTTTTTTCCTTTGCCGCCAGAGAGAGGCGCAATAAAAAGCGCTTGGATCCGGACAATATCAGCCGTATTGCCGAGGAAGAGTGGGATGATCTTTCCTCTCAGGCCGATGCAACCGATCTTCAAGATAGCTTTGCCATCCGAAATGTACTCAAAGCCAAAAGGATCGCCAATCTCTTAGTCGATGAAAAGGGCGCTCTCAACACCGATTTGATTAAAAAATTCATTGAACTGTTGAAAAGGCATTGTTATTTCCTCGGAGAAGGCAGGCATTTTGACCACAAGAGGAATGAGCATATCCTGAAGTGCTTAATCAAACTTGATGAGAGCAAAGAGATCAGAAATGCGGTGATGCACATCACCAAACCCAGCATGCACAAAATTGCCGACGAGATCATCAAAAGGACTCTCGGAATCCCCTTGAATACGCAAGTGACTGATGCACATGCCAGAAGAGCGGCTTTGTCAAGCTGGTTTACATACCTGCGCCAAGCTGTCGGTTCCTGCTTTGCCACCGCGCCGGCGCTCATTGTCCATGAAGAACAGCCTCAGCAGTTTTTTAACGATCTAAGCGAGCTGTTTGCCACCGGCAAGCTTAAAAGAACTTTTGGCGGGAAGGAATACACCGTCCCGCTGTGCTTCAGCTCAGGTAAAGGCGGTTTGAACAAGCCGTTGGTGGTCTATAAAGACATTGACGAGGCCGCTCGGGAAATTGCTGCCTCTCCCTCCATTCTTTCTGCAATCGAGGGCAGCCAGATCTTAACGCCTGAAGTCAAAGACACCCGTGCATTTTTGACAAATCTTGTGAAGAAGGCGATCGAAGTAGATGCCAAAGGCGGCTTTGGCATTTCCACAACGGCGGAAATATTGCTCCGGAAAATGCTACTGATCCATTTCAACATCACCGAAGAGGATGTGAAAGAGTATCAAAACCGCCCCAAAGCCATGGTGCATGGCGGATTGATGATTCAGGTTTCCGCAAGCGGCAAGGGTAAGGGCAAGGGGGAGCTTTGTAGCTCTTTCCTCGCAGCCTTCGAGGGTGCTAAGTGGGGCTTCAAGACGCTTGCCGAAAACGCTCTTTTAAGAATCTGGGAATACACTCTTGCTTCCTTTGCCGAAACAAAGGCCGAATTTTCCAAATGGAACCTCTACTCCAGCTTAGGGTTTCAGTCAAATGAAGACGGGGGGATAGGAGAGTGCCTGTCCCATTATCTGCAAAGGAAGCTGGAGGTGTTAAACCGCGAGGTGGAAAACTACCAGATAGAGTATGAGGGCATCTATGCCGGCATCAAAATGCTGGAGAGCAGAATACGCCACGCTTCCAGCGAGGATGAAGCCAAATGGATCCGGATGGAGTACCAGGCCCGATCCAACGAAATGAATACCATCGTAGAACTCAGGGACCGCACCCATGGCAGAGCAAGGCGCTGCGCTGGAATGTTTGACCTGCTCATCAGTTCCTACATCGACATCTTCCCTAATTACTTTCAAGAGGTGTACGACCCTGAAATCGGGGGAATCGCCGCTTCGATCTATGATGACACTCCCGCTGGCTTCAGGCTTCTTTTTAAACATGGCAGATCCAACTCCTCTCTATGGACGCAGATCCATAACCACACGGAGTTTGTCGAGTGTCTTGCTGCCTTTTTTATCGCAGCCGAACGCGAGCTTGTCAGCGAGCCCGACTTTAAAGGGGCGGAACAGGATCTTTCCGAGATCACCTCCTCCATCGTGCAGCACATCCGCGGAGAGCATTTTATCGAGACGGCCTTTTTCCGTATGGCAAGGGCACATGGCGTCAGGTGCCCGGAAAAGCCGTTGGAGCATCTGGATCTCGTCGAGAAAAAACCGTGGGTCTATACATCGGGTGGCAATTTTATCACCATGACATCGGTCTATTTCTCAAGGGATGAAAAGCCGACAACGGTACGGCGCTGGGTGGAAAACCCGATGGAGCTGTTGGTCTTTTTAGCGGATAACTTAAAGAAAATACCCTACAAGTTGATGGAAGAGTATATCAATGACCCTTCCAAATCGTTTTTGATGTTTTCTCCGACGCACGCGTTTTTGCTAAAGCCCGGCCTTGCCAACTTCAGGAAAGCCTGGGATTCGAACGAATTTACCTTTACCTGGATACGGGATCAGATTTTGACCGGCCAAGAGCGTTTTGTCGACAATATCCTCTTAAATCAGGATGCGATGGCCTTTTTAGCCAGACGGTTTGCTGAAAATTTAAGCGCGCATCACCGCCATCTTTTCCTAATGCGGTTTGGCGACATCAAAGGTTCGATGAGCGTCCGTGACTTCCGTCGTCATATCCTGTTCACCATGGAAAAAGACCGTGGCCTGATGATCGGAGACAGGGAAGTTGTCAGCGCAGGGAAAATGGATTCCGTCCTCTATGAAGAGCTTCCTCTCTTCCCCGTCTATAAATTGAAAGAGAGAGTGGGCCATGTCCTGGCCGCTTTGCCCTTCCTTCAGGAAATTGAAAAACAAAAAATTCTGAGCCTTTTTGATACCCACTCCTCCAGTGTCGCAAGAGAGGCTGCGGTTGGGGCCAAGAGGCTTTTTGAAGTCGTTTGTGGATTAATCATTTTGGCGACGGGCAAAACTTCGTTTGAACATAACGTCCAAAAGTATGTGCGCGAGGCGATGGAAAGGGAAGGGTACGCGTTTCCGGCGCCCATTCTCTTCGCCGATACCAACTGGTCGCGCGACATGTTTGCCTTTATCGTCAATCCCGGGACAGGAAAGCCCGAGCTGTGGAGGATGGACGATCTGGGGCTTGCCGGGGAGCCGATGAGCTATTGGAATATGTGGCTCAACGGATCGAGAAGGGAGCCTGATTGGGGCGTCTTCATCAATCCGATCGAGTACCGGGCGACACCGGCTAGCGATAAGCTGAGGCGCCGGGTTTAGAGACTGTCAGACAGAAACCTGAATCTTTTTAATGAAGTCAGGCGGTTCCACCTCATGGATATACTGTTCGAAGAGATTGTAGAGACGATCACCGTGGATGGCGGGTAAGTTGGCGTTCTGAACCGGGTTTTCAAGAACCTGGATCTTTTTGGACAGCGTCTCGGCGTGCTGCTTCGTTAAGCCCTTGTTCTCCATCAGATTCTTCTTGATTTCAGCTTGCATCTCTTCATTCACGCGGTGGATCACATGTCCATAGACGCGGGCGACAAACTCGGTGCAAATAATCTCCTGAGGCGATTCAAAGCCGAGTTGAGAGAGGTCGTTCGGGGTGGATTTCGTAGTCGCCTTGAGAACTGTCGTGACCTGTCTGAAGGCGGAGTTGGAGAGTTCTTTAAAGAGTTCTTCATCGTTCATCACTTCCGCCAGAATCGTTTTGAACCTGTCTTCGACATGAAGGGCAACCTTTTTGTCGATAGCATCTATTGATGTGCCTCCCATGTTCTTCTCACGGTTCCTCATATGGGCAAGCCCTCTTTTCGTCATCATCTTACCCATATCGAGCCTGTAGACATTTGCGATGCAGAGTCTACCCACCTCGACTATAGGCTTTTGATAGGAGACATCCATCTCCGCCATCTCGATGTTGCCCTCTTTCTTAATGGCGAGCGCCGCATGCTGGAACTTGTGGCCGATAAGCCCTTTTTGGACTTTCAGAAGCCAGTCGACCTTATTGAATGGATCAAAGGGTTTCGAGTCGTAGAATTCGGCCTTTTCCATTACATCCAAGATGATGTCGCCGGTATCGTATGTGACCTCTTCTTTGAACCGGGCATTGATGACTTTCATTCCCTCATCGAGGCTGTCGACTTGCGATTTCATCCTGCCCAAAAAATTGTTTTCCGTCAGCCCGCGCCTCTCAGCCCAGCTTAAGAACGAGTCCATATTGCTAAAGCTGTCAATCATTCTATAGTCGTGAAGGGTGATTTTTTCGTGGTCTTTTAAATCATCCTCTTTCTTGTTTTGGACTGCTTCCCACACTTTATTGAAACGGGGAGCGATCTCTTCCAGTTTGTCTAATTGCCGGGTTTTGAAGGAGAATTCCCTCATATGCCGAAATGCGTTGGAGTTGAACATTTTCATTTGGGGATCGTGTTTTCCCTGCACCCGGGCGAATTCGCCGATTTTCTTGTTGAATTGCTCGTTCTGAGCGATATGGGCATAGAAGCGCATGAGGGTTTGCTTCTCCTCCGTGGTCAGCTTCGTCTTGCCGCTGTAGTCGGTATCGACTTTACCGATAATTCTCAGCGCATCGACCTCCAGCTGTGTAAAATGGATGTTGGAGTTGAAGAAGGGATCTTTGATATTGGTCTTCTGTTTGGCGATCGCCGACCAATCGCCCGGTTTGAGGCCAAACTGGGCAAAGGTTGAGGCATAGTAGGACTCGGGCGCCCCGGCTTTAGCCATTTTATCCAACATGGCAAGCCCCTTCTTGAAGTTACCTCCCCTGATGTATCTTTCGGCTGTGTTTTGCTGCATCGTGAGGTCTTTTGTCTTGAGGCCTGAATTGAATGTTTCATCGGTAAAGATGCCCTTGATTACGGGGGGAGGGTCAACCTTAGTGATGCAGTTTTTGTCATGCAGAAGCTGAACCATTCTTCCTGGATGAACCCGTTTTAGCCTCTCTGATTTATCGTAGGGAAGATCGATCAGATGCAGACCATCTTTTTCGTTGGCGTTAAGAATCTCTTCCGCCATGCTTTTGACGATCGGATCATCGGCGTTCTCTTTCAAATAGTCTTGAATGACTTGCACCAGCTGTTTGTCCGTCTCGATGAGAGAGGCGATTGTCGCTTTAGTGACAAACTCCGAGCAGATGACCCACTTCTTCTCTCCGGGGGTTTTCGGGCCGTTGACAAATTGATCGTGGACTTTACTAAAGTTATCACTCCGGGGTGCTTTGCGTTTGTGTCCGCCCCTGAAGCCGTAGTCAGCCCATCCAGCCGCAAAGCGCCGTGCCTCCTCGTTTTCCATATCCTGCAAATTCTCTTTGCGGTCTTCATGGATTTCACGGGTGACATCCTCATACATCTTCTGGATCTCTTCCTTGGCGTCGAGCCCTTTTGAGGCATAGACCTTTTCAAGCAGTTTATAGACAGGAGAGGAGTTGTCGGTCAGTTTACTTAAATCCAACCGCCAGATTTCTGAGAAAGCAATCTGCTGAGAGTCGAGAGTTTCGTTTTCATACGTTCCGTAGATATGGGACTGCATCGTTTTGGAAACTCCGTCCTCATCAGGTTTGGATCTGTAGATGAACGAACCGTGGCCGATGTCGGTAATCCACTGGCGCATCAATTCCACTTCATGGGTGGGTTTTTTGACTAAAAACTGCTGCCATTTATAGGAGTGCCAGGCAGCGATGTCGCCGCTTTTGTAGGTCCCAAGATCATTCATCTGAAGCTGTGTCTGCTCATTAATCTCCTCGATGGTGTCCTTGGCTTTTGTGGTGTAGTCGCCGAGCAGCTTCAGATAACTGCCCTCTCTAAGAAGCCCCGCTTTCTCCAGCCCTTCAAAGCTACCTGCGAGATCGGCCGCCTGTTTTAAAACCCCATAATCGCGCAGGGACAATTTTTTGTTGTCCGGCAGCTCGCTTAAGCGATCTAAGTGATCCGCCACATTTTCCGCTTTCTTGGTGATTCGGACGAATTGCGTGTGGTATTTGCTTTTGTACGTGAAACTCTTGATGAATTCGACCGCCTCCTCATCGATTCCCAGAGGAATGCTATTTTTGCTGACGGCTAAGATCTTCTCATTCATGTTTTTGTTGTTTAGCGCTGAAAAAAGGAATTTTTCGAGATCTTTCTTTTCCTTGTCGCTGACCTGATTCATCTTATCGTGATTCTCAAGCCGGCCCCATCTCAGCATTTTCGAGAGCAAACGTAGGTTTTTGACATCCTGGGGAGAGAGTTGGGCGGCCGCACCCCTCTTTGTCAATGCTTCCGCCCGTTGTTGGTCGACGAGTTTAAGATAGTTTTGTGTGGAAGATACCGGAGGCTTCCCTTCCGTGCCGTCCACTCCGACCGGAGCAATGCCATGCTTTTCTAAAATCGCTTGAAACAGCTCACCACCCGGTTTTTTTTGGGCGAGGATCTGCAGGCGCTGCTGAGCTTCTAGGTATTTATTCTCAGAGACGATTTGCACTTGGGGATTGGTTGACTTTTGCGAGATTGCGAGATTTCTTTCGAGGACACGGCTCCATGCCCTTACAATGATCTCCTTGTTATCGGAATTGGGCGGGATGGCGGAGAGAGCTTTTAAGTCCACATACTGAGGGCTGACTTTAGTGAGGGCATGGTGCATGTTCTTTTGATAGGCCTTCATAACACCGGCATAACTCTTTTTGGCTTCTAAAATTCCCTTGATCTCCCGCAGATTTGCCGCGATCTCCTTTTTTTTTGCAGGTGATTTTTCGTTCTTTAAACTCACTTGCAGCTCATCGCGCGCAAATTCAAGCGCTTCGACTTTAGCTTCGCTGATGTTTGCGACGTGCTGTTTCTTCGATGCAACTGTGACTTGTCCCTCGACATCTCTGCGATTATCCCAATCGGATAAGATGGCGTTGATCACCTCCAGCTCCCTTTTTTTCTCCGCCAAACCCTCTGGATTTTTCTTGGTCTTTTCCAAGGCTGCGATATGTTTGGGGATTAACTTTTGCATCTGCTGAAGCTCTGATTGCTCGAGTAGGTTGGCGGGACAGCTAAATGAGGGAATTGTTCTGGTGACGAAGCTTTGATGCATCTCCTCCAGCTCGTTCATCTTTTTGGTTTCCCGGGTTCCTCTCATCGCATTCAAGGTTTCATCGTCCATGAGATAGACTTCTCTCGCCACTTTCTCCGCTCCCCTGTAGACAATGGCCTTGATTTCATCTTTCGAGAGGGGAAAACCCCCTTCGGTTTCTATCTCTTGGGCGATTCGATCCACAACACCGCGGCTGCCACGATTATCTTTGAGGAAGACGGAAAGCCCTTTGAATGTCTTGTAATCGGTGGCTGACAGTTGGGCGTTAAACCACTCTTCTGCTTTGGTTTCCGCTTTAAGACAGGATAGCTCTTTTGATGTAATGCAGGTTTCGGGATGCATCGCCGCCTTGAACAGGGATTGAATATCTTCGGCGCGCTGCGTTTTTTCTTGCATTCGGATATGGGAAGGCAGGGAAGCATTTTTCAGAGAGAAAGCGGCGGAAATCGCCCCAAAGAACAACTTTACCCTGCTGAAAAATTGTCCAATTTTAGTGGAGGGGGGATTTTTTACTGTGCTCTCGAAGACTTGGCGCTGGAAGTTAGAGAAGATGGGGCTGTGTTCGGTACGCATAATAACACCTACGTGTTAAAAATTACCTATCTCCATTATAAACTTGATTGTTAAAAGATAAAATTAATTTTAGTTGAATTTTATTTATATTTTTTTAATTATTTCTTAATAAATAACCATTTGAGGTTGTGAGATGCATAGTGTCCAAGAGTCGCGTTTTATGAATTTGGAGCTTCCCTATGGCAGGGTTTTTCAGGAAGAGGGAATCCCCGTGGTTCAGTACTACACGAGCGACCCCTACAAACAGGGATATGCGCAAGGCATGTTGCTGGGAGGAGAAATCCTGGAGCTTTTCAGGGAATATATCAAACCCCTCCTGCAGGCTTTAAATGCAGCCCCTGCCTGCTGCACACAAGGAAGGGAGTACAAACCCTCATGCGAGCTTTGGGATGACTATGTAAAACCCTATCTGATCTTCAGCCTGAATCTCTGCAAAGATGCCTCGAAAAACAGGCTGCTTGCAAGACAGAAAGAGATTGTCATACCGGAGGGGCGAAAAAGGGAAATGGAGGGGATAGTCCAGGCCGTCAACGACTATTATGGCCACCGGGGCACGACGCTGACGATGGACGACATGATCAATGGCCATATCTTTTTGGATACCTATAAAAAAATGGGCATGGCCGGGCAGTCTCAGGCATTTGGCTGCAGCGCTGTTGGCTATAAAACAGGCGAGAGCGCCTACCTTGGCCGCAATCTCGACTGGCCGGACATCAACGGATGCCACATCGGGGACTATTCCTTTTTAAGCCGTCGCCTCTCTCCCTCAGGGACTTCTTATGTTACGGTGGATTTTCCGGGCATGGTGGGCAGCTTGACAGGGATGAGTGAGAATCTGTCGGTCGCCATCTGCGAGTCGGGAGCTTCGATCGCTTCGGGGCTGCCCTATAATTTGGCGGTGAGAGACCTTTTGGAAAACGCACTTTCCATCGAACAGGCAAGAAATTACCTTCTCCAAACCCCTATCGCATCGTCCATCAATCTGATGGCAGCAGATAAAAAAGAGATCGCTCTCTGGCAGTTGGATCCTCAGCATCCGAATCCGGTGCAGGAAATTTTTCCCGTGGAAAATCGACTCTTTGCCACAAACCATTTCGTCGATTGGCAAAATCCCGACTTGGTACTTGAATCGACCATCGCCGATACGACCTCGATCGAGCGCATAAACTTTTTAAAGCGGACATTTGAAAGTGAAATGGCGGAAGGACAGCCCGTTTTCACCGCCATGCGCAATGGTTTACACATGGCATGCGAGGGAGATACCATTCAGAGAATCACCATGAGCCCTAAGGATGGTGTTTTAGAAGTTTCCTTTGACAGGGAATGGGCCGCTTTCCGCGATAAAAAGAAGGTGGTATTTGAAGCAAAAAATCTCTTTTGAGATACCTGGTTTCGGGTTGATAGCCTAGAGGTATTCTCTTTCCACAAGCCTAATTTTGAAACACTTTCGGTATAAATGAGGAGGCAGGGCGCGGTTGCCGCTTCTTGCTCTGTTTCATGCATGGGTCGTCATCAAACAGAGCGCCCACAACCGCAGGAATTTTCCGCCGCAAGTGGACTGATTTGAGTTTTTGAACTCTTTCTAAGTGTCGCTAAGCCATGTAAATTTATAAGGAAGCCGCAGGGGTTAAAAAATGAGAATACGATTTTTTACACTTCCTGCTGCGCTTCATCAGGAATTTCGCATTTTCTATTCAGTTGACATTTATCCCTTTGAGGGGTAAAAATTCTTCCGAAAAAAGAGGCTGACCGGAATTTTCTGATTTTCCCTCCGATCTTCTCTCTTAGTATCCTATTCCAAACTGTGGGTGCGGTCTAAAAGATTATTGCTCAGTACTTTTCGAAACACGCTTGAGACTATCCTGCCAGATAAGCTGAAGACGATTTGATCAGACGTCAATCTTCCTTTCCACACCTTCCATTTGAACAGGTCAGTTTAATAACTCGTCATATTGATGGAGCATGACATGAAATTCAATCGACTAATGATTTTGTTTGCTGCCACTTTCGCAGTATTATGCGGAAGCGGTTACGCAGCCGATTCCGAAGACAGAGGACGTCTGGACCAATATCAGGAAGACTTAGAAGAGAGGGACTGGGACGCCTTGCGCTCCTACCTGAGATCAAGAAGGGATGAAGAGAGAGATGAATCGAAAAGCGCTCTTTTGCTCAGCGGAGATGTCCGTGTCGACTGGAGACGCAAAAAAGAAGTCTACCACGGAATTAACCTCTGGGGCGGCGATGCGGTAGATTCCAAAGGGATTCGCCGTGGCATGAACCGTTTTGACGCCGAAGCGCACCTGCGCCTTGACTACGATATCAAAAAATCATGGGCTACTCTTGAGCTTCAGTATGACAACAAGGCAGGCTTTGACGATGAGGTAAACTGCTCCGACAACAACCACCACGGTGATAAAGCTTGCTACTGCGAAGAAATGCACGGCAGCGGCACATGCGGCGATTTTTGCTTGAAGCAGGCCTGGTTCGGCTACAATCTCTACTCTTGCGATGACACCGAGTTCGACATTGAGATCGGCAGAAGAAATCTCTATCACGTCTTCGACTCCAAAGTGCAGTTCTTGAGCCGCTTCGACGGTATCCTCTTAAGCTATAACAGCTCGCTGGATGGAATGTTTGACTACTATGCACACCTCGCCGGTTTTGTGGTCGACTACAAAGTTAACCACTTTGCCTGGGTTGCAGAATTCGGTGTCTTGAACGTCTACGATCAGGGTCTTGACTTCAAATACAGCATCATCGACTGGAGAAAGCAAGGTCACAACCGCTGCACCGATGAAGTTTCTGGCTGTTCAGACTGCGACGTGAGAAATCCGCTCGGAACACAGTTTGTTGTTTCCCAGTGGACGACAGGCTACTCCATGAAAAAGGACCAAGTTGCTTGCCTGACTGGCGGATATCTTTGCAAACCGGTTCGTTTCTTTGCCGCGTTCTTGATCAACACAGAAGCTCCTCATTTCAAATTTGAAAACGAAGAGAGTGGCTCCCATGCTTACCTGAACGATGCTAACATGGGCTGGTACGCAGCCATGCGCGTCGGCGATGTTAAAAAAGCCGGCGACTGGGCATTCCAGATGATGTATCAGTACGTAGAAGCATTTGTTGTGCCTGACCTTGACATGTCCGGAATCGGCAACGGCAACGTTTACGACGACTTGCTAATCACTGACGGCACAGGAAACACCAACTTCAAAGGCTGGAGATTCGACGGCATGTATGCGTTCACGGATGAGATCACCCTCAACGCCCGCTATGAGTGGTCGCACCAGATCAATCCCGTGTTCTCCCACTTTGGAAAACACTACTACAGCCAGTTCAAAATGGAAGCTATCTACGCTTTCTAATGCAGGCTGATGAAACTTCCCCGGATCTTTACGTCCGGGGAAGTTTTAAATAGCCCCGAAGAATAATACCGACTAAGACAGTCACGATTCCCATCAAGGTAAACCCTTGATCTGCCGCAAACCCCACCCACTCTTTCAGTCCATAGATCAACACAGAAGAAACCAGCACTCCAACGAACCCGAGAAGGCTTGTCGTGCCGATATATAGCCCTCTTTTTTCTTTTGGACTGGCCACTTGGATGTAGGCATCGATCGGAATTTGGTAAATTCCGCCAAAAAAGCCTGCTAGCGGCAAGAGGATTAACTCCAGCCACAGATGATTCGATAGCAAATCAAGTAAGATGAGAGCGGCTCCAACCAACATGCAGGAAGGGGCGACCCAATCGAGATGTACCCTGCCGGCGGAGTAATTCCCCACTGCATAGGCGCCCGAAGCAATCCCCAGAGAAGTGAGAAAGAAAAGGTAGCCCCCGGCTGTTGGATCAAGAGAGAGAGACTCGACCGCGAAGGGAATCATATTAAGCTGCATGTAGGAGGCTATGAAGAGGAAATAGGCTGATGCCAGGGCTGCCGTAAGGACATGGCCTCTCTCTTTCATCCCTGACAGGGCGTGCCTTATGGTGCGGAAGATGAACGGGTCGAAATGGCCATCGTGCTTGGCCGGAGCCGTATGAGGGATGAAAAGCGAGGCGGCAACTCCCAAGGTGGAGATTAAGATGGCAATCAGCATCAAGAGGGTATAGTTATTTCCTGAGAGGTCTAATATCAGCGATGCAGCTCCGCTCCCAAAGATAATGGCCAAAAAGGTGGAGGACGTGATCACTCCGTTGGCCCTTGAAATGTCCTGTGGAGCAACCAACTCGGGAATGATGCCGTATTTGGCGGGGCCAAACAGGGCGCTTTGGACGCTCATCATGAAGAGAAGGAAAAACGATAGCCCTTTTAGCCGATAGGCGACTCCAAAAAATGCCGCAGAGATGATGCCTAGTTCCAGAAGGGCGGTGAGTGTGATAAACCGGCTTTTGCTGTATTTGTCTGTAAGCTGGCCCGCCGGAGCGCCCAGGAGAATGAAGGGCAAGACAAACAGGGCGGATGCCAAGCTTAAGATTTCGTGGCTTTTTTCTTTCCCCTCGATATCGATAAAGAGAAACACCAAAGCGAATTTAAACAGATTATCGTTGAAAGCACCGAAAAACTGCGTCAGATTTAATGCGGTGAGCGGTCTCAAGAGGATTTCACCAGCCCGATCCAGTTAAGCGCTGTCCACTCATGAAACCAGTGCAGAAGGTTTTTCTCCGCTTCCGCCAGAAGAGGGCCTTGCTGAGTTTCGAGCCAGCTGCAGACATCTTCAATGGATCTGCCTTCCCTGAATCTTCCAAGAATCACGCTCTCTTCGGCAGAGATCTCTTTCCATTCGATGAACATAGCCGGTGTTCTGTAGATAACGAGATGCTTCTTTTGCTTTTTCAGTTTGGGAAAGTCGTGGTCCACAAAATGATCGCCATCCTCTTTCAAGAGGGCACTGCGGAAAGGAATCAGGTCGTACTTTAATTCTAGTAGAAAGAGGTGAGGCTGGAGCATCACTTTTTCAGTCAGCAGACGGCCTCCTTCTTCCTCTGTTGTCGCTTTGATAATATCAATCGGCTTGAGTTCCCGTGCCGAAAAACTCATGTTGAATGCCCAGTCGAGCCGCGCTGCGTCTAGTACAAGGGCTTTGTCATCTTCTTGATACTTCTCTTCTATCCATTGAGGTAATGTCTCTCCCAGTACTGCCAAAGACCAGTGGCCAGGGGGGTGTTTTTCGAGGTAGGGAATGGCAATTGTCTGGTTGAAGTCATAGTAACCGAAGAGGCGTGTGACTAAGGGAAAATTTTCATGCATGATATTGAGAAGCCGCCACCAGTACTGCTGATTGTAGATCTGCATGCGCTCTTTGGGAGAGAGCGTTTTGCTGGGCTTGATGAAAGCTTTAGCCTCCTCTTCAATCGGTTTTCCGGAAGGTGCCAGCGGATTGATGCTGCTTGATTCATCGATCGGCTGGGTTATCACATTCCCAAACCACGCCTGAAGTTTAGTGAGTGAGGCGGGGGATTCCACATCTTTTAGCATGTGAGTGCGCACCGGGGTTCATTTTTTGTTTTAGTTGGAAGCGAGGACTGATATTGTCTGGCCTTCAATGCCTCCTGCCAAGTCTCTTCGAAAGAGACGAAGTTATCATCCCATTCGAGCAAGGTGGAGACTCCTCCTGTTTTTTGGTAGACCATCTCGTAGAGTTTCCAAACATCGTCTTTCACGTAATTATCATGAGTGTCTAGGATATAGTCTCCATGGTCGGTGTGGCCCGCGATATGCATCTGGATCACTCTTTCCATCGGGATGTTTTTTATGTACTCTTCGGCCTCAAACCCGTGATTTCTGGATGAAACGTAGACGTTATTGACGTCTAACATCATGAAGACGTCTGCTTTCTCGACAACTTCGGAATAGAATTCCCACTCCGGCATCTCATCATCGACAAAAGCGACATAGGACGAGAGGTTTTCCAGGGCGAAAGGCAGCTCAAGGAAGTCCTGGACAATGGCGGCCCTTTCGGCGACATATTTAACGACCTCTTTTTTGTAGGGGAGCGGTAGGAGGTCATGATAATGGGCGCCGGGCCTTCGTCCCCAGCAGAGATGGTCGGAAACCCAGGGTGTTTTCGTGATCTTCGTCAGTTTCTTTAAACGTTTGAGATAGTCGTAATCCAGAGGGGCCGGACTGCCTATTCCCAGGGAGACTCCATGCTGCACAACGGGGTAGTGCTCCATGATCCTCTCCAGGTTTTTGAGGGGCGCGCCGCCTTCGACCATGTAGTTTTCGCTGATGATCTCGAACCAGTCGATGGCGGGTTTTAAGGTGAAAATATCATTGTAGTGGAAGGGGCGTAGTCCTATGCCTATCCCTAAGTTGGGGATCTCTTGTCGTTTCATTTTCTACTCGTTTTGAGGCAAATCGTGCGTCGTTGTAGTGTGGCAAATATACCCAAAGTGTCTCAAAATTTGGAATTTTGAGACACTTTGGGTATTGATCGGTATAATTCACTTTGTCTGTGATGTGCGGCAGCATTAAAAAAAAATACCGCACTCACATGGGTATTTAGAAGACCTCTGTTTGTCGCTAAGCTTCCAGTCGCGCCAAAGCCCCGGGGTAACGCCCGGTATCGAGCATAAATATTGCTTATGCAGCCCAAACTTAAGCGGAAAGGACTACTATCTTACTTCGATAACGCGGCTCGCTTCGCCTTCATCTTTTCTTTTACGACTTTTACGGCCAAATTCTTGTCTGAAAAGGCACATTTACCCTGCCCTTTGCAAGCACCCTTGCCGGCGCAGTCGTTGTTATCTGTCTTACAGGCGTTAAGTCCCTTGCACTCATTTGTTCCGTTGCACATTTGCGAGGCAACCCGCTGGGCCATTTGCTTGCCTTCGGGAGTCAAGGAGTCGTAATCGGCCTCTCCTTCAGGGCTTAATTCTAAAAGAAGCTCATCCTCGGTCATGAGGTGGTAGTTCATGTTCGATTCGTTGTTTGCCTGGATCGTAGCTTCGATGGCGTTGGTGGTCGATGGCGTTTGGCCTGCCGCTGCCGCAAGAGGAGCTTTGGAGAGCATGGCTCCGCTGAGAAGACCCAATAGCGCCAGCTTCTTTAAATCACGCTTTTTCATTATTCACATCTCCCTTGGATTGCTGTTGAATTAACCCGAAGCGCCTTTAGACGCTTCGGGAATAGACACGTCTCGTTTAGCTGCGTGTTCTGTACTGGGAAGGTTTCTTGCCGCCACAACCGTTTTGCTGGCCGCAACCGTTTTGTCCTTCCTTCTTGGGCGGCTGTACTGTTTCGCCTGCAGGTGGCGCTGTTTCCTCGCCTTCGGCGATCTGTCTGGAGTAGCGTGTATTCTTCTGGGAATAGTTGCTGCCCTGATTGGATTTATTGGTGTTTTGGGGCTGAGAGTTGTAGTTGCTCTGTCCGCCGCAGCTGTGTCCAGATTTGCTTGGCTGATAGTTGGAGTTGGATCCATTTTTGCCCGGTTGTGGAGGGGGAGGAGTTGCTCCACCGCATGCGCCGCCGCCGCCGCATCCTGCTGCAAGTGTTGTTTCCACGTTGATTGTCATCTCTTCGGCTCCAGCCTGCGAGGCAATCAGCGCTCCGCTTGCGATTCCCATAAGAGCTAAGGATTTTAAGTCGCGTTTATTCATAGCAATCACTCCTTAAAGTGTTATTTGTTTGCGTTGGTAAATTCTAATTTGACTTGTAGCAAAAGGAAATCTTGCCCGCAAGTTTTTTTTGGAAACCTCTCTTTTTATAAACGCGCTTATTTATTTTGTTTTTTATGTGTTTGAAGATTAAATTCGCGTTTTTGTTTATTGTTTAATCGCATTGGTAACGTTTACTTGAAAGCATTTCAATCGCGGTTTGAATTGAGTTGCTGTCAGGGCTGTAGGTCGTGATGACCATTTTCGTGTCACCAATAAAACTAATATCTTGCGGGTCACGTAGCGCCAAGATGATTAAAGTTTTTTTTAGTGCGGCGAGTGCTTTGACCACGTTGAGCTGCGCTTGGTATTTCCATGCGTTATAGGTGCAAAGAACCAAAATTTCTGATTCCGCGGCAACTTGCAGCGCAGCTTCTACATCCATCGGCGTAGGATCAAGGGTGGGGTAGTAGAATAGGGTCGTTTTTTTTCCTAAGTTCACGATGCTTGTGCGACCCAGATCGAATTGTACGATGGAAGGGGCGAAGACAGCGATGGTGGCGTTAGAGAAGGGGATGGCAAAACTGCCGGGATGCCCGTCGGTTTTTAGTGAAAGCCCGGCAATCTCCTTGGCGAGCAAACGACTCGCTTCGGTCTGCACGTCCTCGATGATTGCCCGCTCGTCCGGCAAATCAAAGGAAAAAAGACGGTACTCTTCTTTCAGATGGATAATTTTCTCAACGGACTCGTTGATTTTACTGAGAGGTATCCGCCCCTGGCAAACCGCTTCCACCAACCCTTCGTGGATTTCTCTGATATCGTCCAGATTAAACTCGATACCTGTTTCGTCTATAAACCGCTTTCCGCCGAGTATCAGGATGTCTGCCCCGGCAAGAAAGGCCCTGATCGATGCCTCTACGTGGTTGGGGCAGCTTTCCAAAAGGGCTCCCATAACAAGAGAGTCAGTCATGACAAGGCCGGAGTAGCCGAGGTGCTTTTTGAGCAGATCGGTCGTGATCAGGGGCGAGAGGGTGGTGCAAAAGGAAGGGTCTAAGCAAGGAACCATCAGGTGCGCTGTCATAATGGCGGGTGTCTTATCTTTCAGTTCCCTAAAAGGGTATAATTCGATGTTGGATAGCTCTTCAAAACTTTTCTTTATGACAGGCAGCGACTGATGGGAATCTACAGTTACATCTCCATGGCCCGGAAAATGTTTGAGAACGGCAATGACTCCGGCATCTTTGTATCCCTGCAGGGCTTCTTGCGCAAAAAGGGCAACGGTTTGTGGATCTTTACCAAATGAACGCACCCCGATGATGGGATTTTCCAAATTGACATTGACGTCTGCAACAGGACCCAGCGTCATGTTGATGCCCACCGCTTTTAGCTCTGATCCGATTGCCAGCGCAGCTTTTTTGGCAAGAGAGGGGTTTTTAGTTTTGGCAACCGCGCTGTTGCTCGGGAAAGCGGTAAAGCCGTTTTTCAAGCGGTTAATGGGTCCGCCCTCTTGGTCAACGGAGATGAATAGGGGGATGCCGTGCAAAGTTGCCTTGGCCGTCTCCTGCAAAGTGTTAGACAGCTGCTGCACCTGCATGGGACTTTTCAGCTCATTGCACCAGTTGAAATAGACAATCCCGCCGACACCGATGTCTTGGATTAAATAGTCGGAATCTTTGTTGGCGGACTGTCCGTAGAAATGCACCATCAATAACTGGCCTACCTTCTCCTCCAGCGATAGCTCGTCAATTAAGCCACCATAGCACGAGTTGGCAGAGAGCATCAAAGCGAGCCAATGCATTAGCTTCAGGAATGTGAAGCTCAATCTATTTCCGAGGGGGCATATCCTGGGGCTTGTCTTAATTTGAAAGATTTTGTGGGTAATGCTTTGAATATAAGGCAGGCAGTTGTGGCGAACGAATGGCCGTTTGCCGAGGAGCTTTCTGTAATCAGTCATCATTTCGCCTTTAGGTATGGGATTGGATTTTTGGAGTCGAGCAGGTGGTAGAAGCGAACTTTTCCGGAAAGTTTAATGGCAGTTTCACCAAATCTTGCGACGGGCGCAGTCGCCTGGCGATTTAAAAATGTACTTACAATCATAGATCCCTCTGAAGGTCAGGTCAAATTTTGAGGTGCTTTCGGTATATACTTGCGCGTTGTTTTGTTAAGTCGATTATTTAATTAAATTTTTTATAACAACTCGAAGCGAATAAGTACAGGGTGAAGATTGAGTATCAGGGTTTTAGCAGGTTTCTGTCCGAGGGGCCCTCGGTTTTGGGAGGGAAGGGCGAGGACGGATCGTTTGTTTAGGGAAAAAGGGGGTGGCAGCAAGACTCTTTGAGGCTGTCTATCAGTCACATGGTATTAGCTGTGACTGATTTAGATTTATTTTTATGGCGGATTAGTGTAAAATTTTTACGCATGATTTGAGGGAATGTATGTCATCGCAAAAAATCGGCCTTCCGCTTTTCATCCTGTGGCTGTCGCATTTTTTAGTGGATTTCATGATAGGGGTGTGGCCTGTCTACAAAACAATTGCTGAGTTGGATTTGGCCGTTGTTGGAATAATGACAGCTGTGTGCGTCATGACAGGAGAGGGGTTGCAGCTGTTGTTTGGACAGATGTCTGACAGAGGGTATCGCAACACTTTGATCGTATTGTCCCTTTTATGTGTCTCCGCTCCCTGTTTTTTCCCTTTTGCTTCCGGTCTGGTCTCGCTTTTTTGCATTCTGCTCATCGCCAGCATAGCCTCGGGTGCTTTTCACCCGGCGGCTGTCAGCCTTGCAGGGTCTTTCAGTAAAACAAAGAAAGGCATTCTGATTGCGATTTTTGCATCGGGAGGCTCTCTTGGAATGGCTGTCAGCCAGCTTGGATATACTTTTGCCTTAAATTCCCTGGGTGGCAACACCTGGGTTTTAATCCTTCCCTTTATCCTCCTATCACTCAGCGTGGTCTACTTCGGCCTTCTGCCAAAAACGGAGAAAAAAGAGGGGCGGGGAGGGATTTCCCTGAGCACCTTGCGCGATTTTTTCAGGCACAGGGAGCTTTCGCTCCTCTACTTCCTGCAGCTGTCCAGCCAAACTGTCGTGTGGGCATTTATTTTTCTTCTCCCTGATATTTTAAAAGCGCGAGGTTATGAAAACGGCATAGCCCTTGGGGGAGGTCATTTCTTCTATTGCATGGGAGGAGCTCTGATGATCATACCCAGCGGATGGCTGGCCGACCGTTTCTCCTATAAGAACGTACTCATCACAGCCTGCTCTTGCGGAGCGCTCCTTTTTTACTCGGTTCTTTTCTTCCGGGATCTGGACCCTGTTTTTCTCGCAGTCGCCTTGACCTTGCTGGGTGCTTCGATCGGAGTGATCAACCCTGTCTCGGTAGCTTATGGTTATAAACTAATGCCGGAAAAACCGGGTGTTGTCAGCGCCATGCTCATGGGTTTTGTCTGGATCATCGCGGAAGGCGTTGGGCAGGGAGGCAGCGGTCTTCTCACCAAGCTTTTTACAGATGATGCGCCTGCTAAATCGATGGCCATTTTGGGACTGGCTTTCCTGATCGCCATTTTCGCTGGAATATTGCTCCCCGGTAAACGAGAAGAGGTGGCCGAGGAACCTGTAACGCAGGTGCTTGCCTAGACATTCAGAAAATCTTCTTTTAAATTAATTTTAGAAGAGATAAAATATTCTTATTTTTAAAAATAGATTTTTATGGCTCTTGTTTTTTTATTATATGCTCTCTTTGCCAGTGTCTTTGTAATTGCCAAGTTCGGGCTAGAATATGCCTCTCCCTTTTTCTTGGTCGGAAGCCGTATGTTCCTCGCCGGAATCCTTATTCTGGCCTATCAGTGGTATAAAAATCCTGAGAAACTCGATATCCGAAAAGATTGGCTTCCCTTTCTGAAGCTGGCTCTATTTAACATCTACCTGACAAATGTGTTCGAGTTTTGGGGCCTTAAGTATCTCACGTCTTTTAAAACCTGCTTTATCTATAGTCTCTCCCCCTTTCTGTCGGCCTTGTTATCCTATTTTATCTTCTCTGAAAAACTGTCGCTGAAGAAGTGGCTGGGACTTGTCGTGGGCGTTGGAGGCTTTGCGCCGATTCTTTTCGCACAAGGGCAGGAGGAGCTTCAAGGTGGTCTCCTTTTTGTCTTTTCCTGGGCGGAGCTCTCTGTCTTGATGGCAACGATCTGCAGCGTGTATGGCTGGATCTTACTACGTGTCGTTGTGAATGAAAGACAACACTCTCCCATGATCGCCAATGGATTTAGCATGCTTGCAGGCGGTGCCATGGCACTAGTACACTCCTACATAAGCGAGGATTGGAACCCCTACCCAGTGCAGTCGTGGCTGCCCTTTATTGAAGCGGCGCTTGCGCTGATCGTTATCTCCAATTTGGTCTGCTACAACCTTTACGGATATCTTCTGAAGCGCTTCTCAGCAACGTTTATGTCGTTTGCCGGCTTTACCACACCCATATTCACAGCACTTTTCGGTTTCCTCTTCCTCGGTGAAGAGGTGACGACACCGTTCATCGCCTCTGTCGGAATCGTCTTCGTAGGACTTACGATTTTCTACCAGGAAGAGCTGGCGGTCCTGGCGCGGGAAAAGAGGCAAAAACAGCTTCAGGAGGCTGTATAAAAGATATTCTTGAGAGGAATATTCAGTTTTAAGAATTTGTCTTGAAGCTACGTCGTATCATTAGTTTGCTCTATTTGGCGTAAAGCCTTAGGCTGCAGCAAAGCATACCTATTTGAGTTTCAAGACCGGCTCCAATGCCATGAATCCAGAAAGAAAAATCCGTATTTTTGACACTCGCCCCGAGGGATTTGAGGAAACAGCTGCAGTTGCCGCCGCTCACGTGGTCTCTGACGGAAAACTTCTATTGCTTGAAGGGGCGGAAGGGAAAGGGAAGGCCGGCTTTTTTGCTCCCCCGGCTGGCAAGATGGAAGTAGGTGAGACACCTCTAGAGACCCTTGAAAGGGAATTGTTCGAAGAGACGGGGATTCGACTTGTCAACGGGGTCTGTCCCAGACTGCTGTTTACACTCTATATCAGTAAGAGAGATATCGATTATCTCTATCACTGCTTTGAAGTTCCATTTTTGAAACCACCCTCTATTACCCTCTCTCCTGAGCATCGCAGCTATCGCTGGGAAACCCCTGAAGCAAGTGCACATCTGCCCCTAATTGAAGGTGGTAAGGTTATTTTAGAAAGATATCTGCGCTGCTCTCCTGCCTTCTCACCCCGTGAAATTGGCTAAAATCTGTTCCGAATAAATTAATTCAAATCTTTTCAAAAAAAGATTGTCTTGATCTCTCTCTTTAAGTATAAGAACTTGGTTAAGAAGTATTATTATACTTGGCTAAGTTTTGTTTTGTGTTACAAGCGCTTGATATTGTGTTGTTTGCAAAGCGCTGAAAGTCTGGATCCCAAGCGGGAAATTGAGAGTGGTTATGGTTGCTTCAAAGGCCGATGGCGACAATTTTTTAAGTTTCGACCAGGAAGTATTTGTTAAAGAGCTTACAAAAGTCATCCAATCTTTAGTTCCGCGTCTTGACCGGGTTGTTAATTCGTACGTGCGATTTAATCTCTTCTTTCTTCTTTTACTTTCCACCGAAGTTTCGCTTTTGCTCGGATTCTTCGGTTTTCTTTTACAGTCCTCGCTTGTCGCGATTGCCCTGTCTTTGATTTTTCTGACCGTGTTTTCCTATTTTATACTGAAGACATATCTTATCGCCAAAAAGCCGGAACAGTTTGATGATTTTGTTGAACGGTTTGCCCGGGGCGCAGAAAGCCTGATCAAATACCGGGAGGGAATACCCGAGCATCACTATGCTCTTGCGACTGCCTTTAGTAAAATGGCAGCAGCGTTGAACAGGAGGGAGTATGCATTCTTTAAGCCTCCCATGATTTTCAGTGCTTTTTCACCAACCTGCGAAAAAATTAGCTGCAACCTTTTTTGGCAGGACTTCCATCAGATGAAAGAGATGCTTCTCAAGCGCTCAATCGAAGAGCATCTGAAGCTGATCCGTTGTGAGCCGACCAATCTGGAGGTACACGCATCTTTGGCAAGCGCCTATATCAACCTTTCGAATCTCTACCATGACCCAAGGGAGTCGGAAGGATACGACAGCGAGATATGGATCCCGGCAAATAAATACACTCCGGCTCTTAAAGAAAAATTCAGCCTAATCGCCAAAAGGGCAATAGAGGAATTTAAAATTTTGGAGAGCTATGCTCCGAACGATACTTGGGTTCACTCACAATTGGCCTACAGCTATCACGATCTGAACATGCCGCTTGAAGAGATCGGGGAGTGGGAGGCGATCATCAGGCTTAGACCCGACGATAAGGAAAGTCTTTTCAAATTGGGCAAACTCTATTTCTCGCAGGGCATGAATGGAAAGGGGCTTCGGATATATGAGGAGCTGAGAGCGTCAAATTATACAAAAGCCGAAGAGCTGATTAAGTATTACGGTTCATGGAATTCGATTTAAATTTTGTTCGTGATTTGAAACAGTAGACTGAAAGTGTCTCAAAATTTGGCTTTGTCTAACCCCTCATGTTGATTTTTGAGGTACTTTCGATATAAGTCATTTCATGCTTCTAATATTAGCTGACTTGTGATCTTTTGGTTCTGAGTCTTTCGCAAAGTTTCCAGGCCAAATTTTGAGACACTTTAGGTATAACTCAAATATATTGCTTAAAGAACACCGGCCTGACGTGGTTTGTGCGGTGGGCGATTTTTTATCGAAATGCAGGTTGTATTATGGACGAAAGCGGTCACGCCGATCAAAATGATGCTGAAAATTCAAATGTTCAGGTTGCAAAGAGGCGTTCTCCCTATAGCCTTATCCTTCTCCTTCTTTTGTTCATAGGAGGTGTTTTTACCTATTACAATTGGTCCCAGGAAGAAGATGAACTTCTGAAAACTGCCAAAGAGTATCTGGAAACAGTCAGGACGGGGAATTTAACAAATGCCTACTACACTTATACCTCGGCAGGGTTTCAAAAGGAAACATCCCTGAAAAATTTTGTTGCCTCGGTGAAGGGCAACCTGCTCTTTGAGAAGATGGGCTCTTTGCACATCCAATCCAATGAAGCGGCAGAGGGTAAAGGCACGCTGAAGGGGTTTATCACAACTACAGATGGATTTCAGGCCCCTTTCACTCTTTGGCTTGTCAAGGAAGATGACGAATGGAAAATCGACCGTTTTGAGGCAGGCGCTTCTGTTAAAGCCCTAGAGAAGCAGAAAGTGTTGGAAGAGGTGAGAGTGCCGATAATGGCCCAGTTGAGGGCTATAAGAAACGGTGCTTTGGATAACGCCTATTTTGAGGAAACGGCCGACGAGTTTAAATCAGCGACTCCGATCGATAATTTTAAACGATTTTTAGGTTCGTTTCCCGAGATTCAGGAGAGCCGCCATGAGGAGTTTATAGAAGTCAACTCAAGAGGGGGGCAGGCGACGGTGGAGCTTGCCGTCTATACACCCTCGAAAAGCATGAAATTAGTCTATGAGATGATTCAGGATAAGGGCAGATGGAAAATTTTCAGTATGCAGGTTCTCCCGGTTGAGAACCCCAAAGAGATATCGTCCGAGGATTTGCAAAGTATTGAAAGAGCCGTTCAAAAACAGCTCGCCCTTCTCTCATCGGGAAAGTTGGAAGAGGCTTACGAGTTGACCAGCAAAGCGTTTAAAGCCGGCACTTCAAAGATTGAATTCGACTCCTTTATCAAAGAACATCCCTTTTTCGAAAAAAACGAGGGATCGAAAACAAAGAAATGGATCGACCGCAATATTGGGAAAGCTCTTGTCGAAATTCAGGAAGCTGGAGACGTCTACGCAGTGGATTTCACTCTTTTTAAAGAAAATGACGAATGGAAAATTTGGGGAATGGAAGTCAGGCAAGTTCTGGAAGATGGGCAGCCTAACGCTGAAGAAGACCAACGTTTCGTTTCGCATCTGCTGAGAGTCATCCAGGAGGGGAAGCTGCAAGAGGCGTACGATCTTTCGATGGCCCAAGATTTTAAGAAGGTCACATCGTTTGAAGAGTTTAAGAATTTTGTCGAGGTGTCCCCTTTTTTTAAGTCTTCATGGACTGCCAAGCTGTTTGAAAGGGCAACACTTAATGATAAGGCCATTGTCAAAGTCGAGTTTGTCTCAGGCGAAGAGAGTTCCCCCGAGGTTTTGGAATTTGATCTAGTCAAAGAAGAGAGCAAATGGAAAGTCGTTGGAATCAAAGTGCTTGATATTTCCAGTGATGACAGCGAGGAAGAGGTTGAAGGCGCTAATCTGGATCTTGCCCTGGAACTTTTAAATGGCGAGAAGTCGGCGCAGGGAACTTATAGAGTCAAGAGCTCCCTCAGCACCCTGCAGGCCATCTTGAATTTTGAAGGGGCGGCAAAGGGAGAAGTGCTGGGAATACAGCTGATTCATCTCGAGAGCGGGCATCGCTTGGGTGAGAAAAAATTTGTGCTGGATAAAGGGGGAAAGGGTTCATTGCCTCTCTTCATCACCATCCCTGATGGGAGCCTGGCTACCGGCAAGTACGAGTTGCTCATCTCGGACAGAAGAGGCAAGCACAGCTTCTTGATTGAATCAATGCCATAGGAGAAGTTGAACTTATGAAATCGATACTTCATCTCCTACTGGTCCTCGCTTGCTTAGTGTCTTCGGGGAGCTCCTCGGCAGACGCCTACTATGATACCTATGGAATTTTACATACAGTCGATGAAGTGATCATCGGCATACGAGAGGGGGATCTCTACGAAGTTTACTCCTCTTTGACAACACCCAATTTCAAAAACTGCATGTGCTTTTCCGATTTTCTTCTTTTCCTCTCCAACGTTCCTGCCTTGAGGGAGAATAAAACAGTGCGTATGGGGGTGACCAAGGCAAACGAAACGCGCGGAGTCTATGAGGGCGAGATTGGCTCGAAGGAAGGGGAAAAAATGGCTATCCACATTGATCTGGTAAGAAACAGAAAAAAATGGCTCGTCGAGAGTATAGTAGCCTACCCTCTCTATAAAAATGATGCGCGTTATTAGTGACGGATTATGTTCAAAGCACCTTAAAATTTAGCTTTCTCTTTGCCAACCCCCAAATTTTGAGACACTTCGGTATATTTCATGAACCATGAAGAGCTACAAAAATACCTCCATGACAATATCCCCCTTACCAGATGTATGAAGGTGCAAGTGGAAATGGCGTCATTAAACCGGGTCGTTCTTACCGCTCCCTTGCAGGAGAATATCAATCACAAAAAAACGGCTTTCGGAGGCAGTCTGCATACCATCGCTACGCTCTCTTGCTGGAGCCTTGCATTTTTGAATTCCGTAACCTTAAGAGGAAAGGCTGATCTGGTTATCTCCGAAAGCCACATCCTCTATCTTCGGCCGGTAACTTCCGACATCATTTGCATAGCCGCACAGGACGATAGTAAAGTTTGGAAGCGCTTTGAACAGGGTTATTTAAAGTTTGGCAAGAGCCGTATACGTCTTTCTGCGAAAATTTTCCAAGACGGCCATCTCGCTGTCGACTATAATGGTGATTTCGCAGCAGTAAAAGTAGCTGTTTAGAAGACTGTTCACAAACTCAATTAGGCAGCAAAGCGTACCTATTTGAGTTTTAATACAGGCTCTTAGGCCATGTCATCAAACTTTAATCCAAACAACAAGTCATGCACATTTTTTCGGGTACATTCAAAAGAAGAGTTTTAAAAACTCCCAGGGGAGAGAGCACAAGGCCAACCACAGGCATGGTCAGACAGGCTGTCTTCAATATGATACAACACTCCATTGAAGGGGCTAAGTTTCTCGATCTTTTTGCCGGCAGCGGAGCGATGGGGCTTGAAGCGCTTTCCAGAGGGGCTGTTAGCGCCGTTTTGGTGGAAAACGGCAAGTATGCCGTCAATTGCATCGAAGATAATATTAAAAGCCTTGAAGTGGTTTCCAGGGCCAGGCTGATTCGCAAGGACTGCCTCAAGGCGATTAAAAGTCTGGCGGAAGGGGGCGACTCCTTTGATTTTATCTACGCCGACCCACCCTATCTGGAGGAGTCAAAAAATGGCCTGCTCTCTCATGAGGTGCTTAAAGCCGTGGCTTCCGGCTCCCTTCTTAAAAAGGGAGGGCTTCTAATCATCGAGGAAGATAGAAAAGCCTCTTTAGATGAGGTGGAAGGGCTAGGGCTGCAGTTTGTCGAGATGCGCCCCTTTGGCAAGAGCGTTCTCTATATTTTTCAAAATACGTAGAATATCAATCCTTGAACAGATCCTTGGGGTCTTTCTTTTTGATGTTTCCCGTGGAGCCAAAGAGCTTGCTTTCGATGTCTGAAACGGAGTTTTTTTTCTCCCTCACCGCAAACAAGGGGGAGAACTCTTCGCAAAAGTTGGGGGCGTCTTTCTCTTTGACCGGCTCGATGTCAGGAACATCGCAGTCGTTTGGAGCTCCCCTTTTGTAGTGCCGGCAGGCCAGGCATGAGTGCAGGGATCTTAAACACGCTGGACAAACGGCTCTGAAGGGGATTTTGCCGCCTGTCATTTCACTCTCCACGGACTTGCCGCAGCCGTAGCATATTGGAGGGGTCATGGTTTATCCTTCAGTTTACCTTTGATTTCGATGGCGAGAGGCTCTTTAGGGTTGATTGAAAGCGCCTTTTCAATCGTCTCTTTTGCTTTTTCCGGTTCATTCATCTGCAATAAAATTTTGCCTTTGGTGGACATTAACTCGGCATTATTGGGATTGACAGCGATAGCATATTCTATAGCAATCAGCGCATTTTTTAGGTCGCCAAGATCTAAGTACACTCTTGAAAGCTGGCCGAAATAGGAGGCGTTCTGCAGGTTATAGGGCTTTCCCTCCTCGAGAGTCGTTTTCGCCGATGAGAGGTCTTTCAGAAACCGGTAGAAGGCCGCAAGGATTTGGGAAGCGAGGCCGTAGGAGGGATCGAGACCGAGCGACTTGACGATGGATGATTTGCCGGCCTGTCTCAACCCCTCATACCAGAGCACGATTCCCTTGAGCAGAAAGATCTCTGGCAGCTCCTTCAGTTCATTCATTTCCTCCAGAACCTTATTCGCTTCTTTCAGATCCTCTTCAACACCGGCTCCGCTGCGGATTTCAAGCAGGACAATGTTGACCAGCATACGCAGGTATGACAATTTAAGGGTCAGGTTTGTCCCGCCGTTTATTCTCTCTTTGATTAAAGCTGTCTTTTCTTTAAGAAGCGAGAGTCTGTCTTCTCTCTCTTCTAGAAAAAGAGTAATCCTGGGATTGTCCGGTTCCAGAAGAGCCCCTTTTTCCGCGGCGCCGATCGCCTCTTCCATCTTGGATTGCCTGGCCAAAAACTCGGCGTAGGTCAAAAGCCCCTCCCCAGTCGATTCGAAGATGGGCATATTCTCCTTAATGATCGATTCCGCCTTGTCATACTGGAGAGTGTAGATCAAGATCTTGACGTAATTGACGACAAAAGCCGGCTGAGTCAGACTGACGCTTTCACCGAGCAGATCTTTCGCGCGATCACCCTCTCCGAAATAGGCAAAAACCGCTGCCGCAGCCACCTTCTCTTTCAAAGGAGCATCAAGGATCAGTTTACCCTCCTTTGCGGCCTCGTCTTTGTTTGCAGTTCTGAAAAGACATTCAATCAGCAGCGGTTCCAGATTTTTTGTTAGCCGCTCCTCCAGGGGAATGCCTGAGAGAACCGCTTTTGCGATATCAAACCGCCTGACATAGAAGGCAGCTTTTGCGTAGGGGATTTTTTCTGCATCCTGAATTTCTTTATCGCGTTGAAAAGCAACAAACGCATCTGCGGCCTCCCCTCTCTCGAAATTTGCGTTGGCTGTCTCTTCTTCACAGCTGGCGGAACCGGCAAAAAGGAAAAGCAGGAAGCTAAAAATTACCAAGAACATAGGATTATAAACTCAAAACAAGGGTTTTAACAGAGGCTTTTCCTTGAGTTTTGTCCTGAAACCCGTTTTTTGCGAGGATATGGAGCATGCCGCTGTTTTCTTCGAGGACGTCAGCAGCGATGGTTTTCCATCCCTCCTTTTTGGCAATCGCGATCAGTTTGGGCACAAGGATGCTGCCAAGCCCCTGGCCGTGCCAGGCGTCTTTGATGATCAGCGTTAATTTTCCCTCTTTCAATGTCCCCACCCTGGAGAGTCTGCCAACGCCAACGATTTCCTTTTGGGATGAGCCGCTTTCGGCCACAATGGAAATCTCTTGGTCGAAGTCATTGAAGCAAATCTTGATCAGGCGCTCGTGTGCGATGCGGCTGTCTAAACTGAGAAAACTGAAGTAGCGCTGCCGGACGCTGTTTTCCGAGAGGTCTTTATGGAACGCGATGATCATCGTTTCGTCTTCGGGCCTGATGGGGCGCAGCCTTAGGTTTGTACCCGATTTCAACGACACCTCCTCAATATATTGCTTAGGATAGGGACGGATAGCCGAAGGAGGAGTGGCTCCCTCATTTTTGCTGTCGTCATGCAGAACCACGCGCGCATCCAGGGCGATGATCTCCTCTCCAGAGGCAATCAGGGGGTTGATGTCGCACTCTTTGATCCTGAGGTTTTCTGCGACCATCTGGGAAAAGTGGACGATCAGGTTTGCCATCTCATCAATGTTCACCGGTTGTCTTCCCCGATATCCCTCAAGAGCTTTGGAAATTTTTGTTTTCGCGATCAGTTTTTTGGAGAGGTTATGAGTCAGGGGCGGCAGGCCGAGCGCCTTATCGCGATAGATCTCAACGAGCTCTCCTCCCGTTCCAAAGAGGACGATCGGGCCGAATTGCGGATCGCTCATGGATCCCAAGATGAGTTCAAACCCGGAATGCTTGACCATTCTCTGCACCGTAACCCCTTCAAATGCCCCGGGTTCGGCTTTTTCAGCTCCGGAGCGGATTTCCCCGAATGCTTTTCGGACGCTTTCAGGATCTTTAAGGTTGAGTTTGACCCCTCCGACATCGGTCTTGTGTGTGATTTTTTTAGACAGCAGTTTCAACACACAAGGGTATCCTACCTCGCTGGCTTTTTGAATCGCCTCCTCTTCGCTTAGCGCGATCAGGGTGATCACAGTCGGTATCCCATAAGCTTGCAGCAGTCTTTTGGATTCCTCTTCTGTCAAAAGCGCTCTTCCCGCACCTCTCACCTCATCGATGATCTTGATCGCAATATCTTGTCTTGGTTCCTTTGAGGTGTGTCCTTCATCGGATAGGGTCGGCGTCTCGTACAGGGCGGAGAGATTTGAGGTGTAGCTCCACATTTTTGCAAACGAGCTTGCCGCATCGTCGGGATAGGCAAAGGTGGGGATGTTGGCCTGATTCAAAAGGCGCATTCCCTCTTTTACGGAGCTTCCTCCCATCCAACTGGCAATGATTGGCTTGTCTTGAATGTTGGCAAAGTGGCGAAGCGATTCGGCACAGCCTGTCGGATCGGTCATATCCTGCGGCGAGAGAATCACGAGCAGGCCATCAACCGACGGGTCGTTTGCGACAATGCTGACTGATTCGAAATACCGTTTGGGGTCAGCGTCCCCCAGAATATCGATGGGATTACCCCGGCTCCAGGCTTTCGGGAGCAGGGGGTCGAGCTTCTTCACCGTTTCATCCCCGATTTTGTCGATCTTCACGCCGTTCAGCACAGCAGCGTCCGTGGCGAGAACGGAGGGTCCGCCGGCGTTGGTGATGATGCCAAGGCGGGGGCCTTTGGGAAGAGGTTGTTTGGCAAGGAGCGACGCCATATCGAAGAGTTCGGATATCGTGTTTACCCTCAATACCCCAACTCTCTCAAGCGCAGCTTCAAACACGTCGTCGCTTCCGGCGAGAGATCCTGTGTGCGATGCGGCGGCCTTGGCGGCTTGCTGCGACCTGCCTCCCTTGATGACGATGATCGGCTTTTCTAGAGCAATCTCTCTCGCAGCCGAGAGAAAGTTGCGGGGATTGCCGATTGTCTCCATATAGATCAGGATACTGCGTGTGTTAGGGTCGTTACCAAGGTAGTGGATCAGGTCGCCCCAGCTTACGTCGCACATGGAGCCTATGGAGACGAAGGCGGAGAAGCCGATTTTCTCCTCGAAACTCCAGTCGAGCACTGCCGTACACATGGCCCCTGACTGGCTGATGAAGGCCAAGTTTCCAGGCTTTGCGATCCCTTTGGCAAAGGTGGCGTTTAGACCTGTGATTGGATTCATCAGTCCGATGCAGTTTGGCCCGATGATGCGGATACCGCTTTTCAGGGCGATCGAAAGAATTTCCTCTTCCAGCTTAAGCCCTTCCTGCCCGGTTTCTTTAAATCCGGCGGAGATGATGATAACCGACTTGCAGTCCGTGTCAGCGATCTCCTTCATGATGGAGGGCACTGTTTTGGCGGGAGTGGCGATGATGGCCAGATCGATAGGTTTGGCAATCGCTTTTAAACTCTTGTAGCACATTAGGTTGAAAACAGAGTCCCGTTTCGGATTGACGGGGTAGATCTCTCCTTTGTAGGTGGCAATCAGGTTCAAAAGAAGTGTCCTGCCCACCGATCCAAGATCATCTTTGGCACCGATGAGGGCGACACTGGCCGGATGGAAAAAACTCTTCAGCGGCTCGTCCTGAAGACCGATGAAATTTTGCGAAGGATCGGTGTGTTGCATGGTTCTTCCTCTGTTTTATACCGAAAGTGTCTCAAAGCCCACATGCCAAGTTTTGAGATACTTTCGGTATACCCCAGTTTACCCATCGGGTCATTTTTCCCAAGGAAAACCCAAGAGAAATTTTGAGATACTTGTGGTATAATAGATCTGTCAAAAAAGAAGAACCTATCCCAATAAAATTTTCATTTCCTTTTTTTAGAGTATAATTCGGGGATTCTAAAGTATAAATTTAAGAAAAAGTGAATGAATCAAAAATGGCTTGCTAAAAATTTATGATTTTTGGCTAATCTAAAGTTTAATAAGGTGTATTGTATTTAACGATTTGTCCTAAGAAGGGAGCTAAAGAAGCAGCCTATGTATAAGCCAACGATTCTACTGATAGAAGATGAAGAAGACATCGCCTCCCTGATCAAATTGCAAGGGGAGATGTCCGGCTACAAAGTCCATGTTGAAGTCGATGGACTCAACGGCCTTCTTGCTGTCAAACGGGAAAAGCCCGACTTGGTCATCTTAGACCTGATGCTCCCGGGACAAAGCGGACTGGATGTGTGCCGGAAGATGAAAAATGATGACGAGCTGAAAAACATCTCTGTGATCATGATCTCGGCCAAGAGTGAAGAAATTGATGTGGTGCTCGGCCTTGAATTGGGTGCGGACGATTATGTGACAAAACCCTTCTCGCCGAAGGTGCTTTTTTCCAGAGTCAGAGCCGTTCTTAGAAGGGCGCAAGAGCAGGAAAAGGCTCCCAAGCAGATAGCTTTTGGAAACTACACGATGGAAGTGGAACGCTACCTTCTCAAAAGGGGCGATGAGTCGATTTCACTCACTCTGTCTGAATTCGGCATATTAAAGAGGCTGGTCTTAAATCGTGGAAAGGTGCTGACAAGAAACCAGCTTCTCGATGATGTGCAAAATGACGATGCCTTTATTGTCGACAGGAACATCGACGTCCACATCGCGGCACTTAGGAAAAAACTTGGGCCCAACTTTAAATGGATTGAGACGGTGCGCGGCGTCGGCTATCGATTTAAGGAAGAGGATTAAAGCCTTTTTTAAGAGATTCGGTTATACCGAAAATTCTCAAAAATTGGCATGAGGGCTTGCTTAAAGCCCTCATGCCGAATTTTGAGAATTTTCGGTACAATACTCTCTAAAATTTAATTCAGAGGCTATTTCTGAGGCTTTCGCTTCAAGACGGCGTCCAGAACTCTTTTATCGAACACGATTCTTATCACCTTTTTTTCCCTGATCATCACCTGTCCGGGCTTTCCTTTGATGCGTCTTAAGTGTTTTTGCCTTGTCACTACCACATCGGCAGCACTTTTACCTTTCGCTTGGCTGAATTCGATGGCGAGGTGGGCAGCCTCTTCGATTGTTTTAGCATCGAGCTCTTCTTGCTTTTTTGTGCGGATCACGACATGGGAGCCGGCGAAGTCGCTTGCATGAAGCCAGAAGTCATGCGGAGAGGCTACTTTAAAAGTTAATTGGTCATTGTCTTGCCTGCTTTTCCCCACCAAGATGTGCAGTCCCCCCTGAGAGAGGTATTCCCGATAGGGGAGTTTTTCCCGGGGCGCCCTCGAGCGGCCCGCCTCTTTGCCAATATTTTTGTACAGGCTCTTAAACGAGGAGAGTTCCCTGAGGGAAGAGGCATCGCTGATGGCTTCGATCAGTTCTTTCGTTTCCTTAATCGAGAGGGCTATGACGAGACTTTTCGATTCAAGCTCTTCCAGACCGTGCTTAAGTCTTTTGGCGCTTTGAAAGGCCTTTTTCAAGGACTCTTCGCGGTCTCTTCCCATGAGAGAAATGGTAATCGTCCGGCCCGTTTCCCAGTCGGTCACATCGATCGCTTTTTGTCCTTTGACAACTTGATAGATATGGGCTTTTAGAAGGAGCGCCTCTTTCTCTTTCATTTGCCAGTCGAGGCAGCGTTTCCTTGAAGCCTCCAGATTCGCCTCGATTTTTTTAAGCGCGAGCATCCTCATTTTCGCATGTTCCAGCAGCGCTTCTTTCTCTTCTAAAAATTGGAATGTCTTGTCCAGTTCCTTAGACAAAGGGTTTTCATCAAAGGTGGGTAGTATCCAGGAGGGAGGTTTATAAGATCCTTTCGTTGACGAGCGCATTGAGAGCTTGATTGTCTCTCCCTGCAAGAGGAGCAGGTTCTTCCTCTTTAAGGAAAATTCGGCGACCAAGGTGAGCTCTTCTTGTTCTTTTTTAAGGCTAAAGAGGAGTGCGGGGCCTTCCTGTTTTACATCCAGGACAGAAAACCCCCTTGTCATTTCAGTCATTTCTTTAGAAAAAGCGTTCTGCTTTTGCGTTTGGCGCTCTGATAAATGGCACCTGAAGAAGCGCGGATGAAATGACAGCAGAAGGGCTGTTGAGTGGATGAAATGAATAAGGAGAGTCTCTTCCGTCAACAGGTTCAAGAAATTGATCTCCTTGCCTGTGATTGCATTACGTATTTCATCAAGGGGAGCCGGCACCCGATAATTTGCAGTCATATTCTTGTCCATTTGCCAAAAAAAGATTTTGCTGCCACAGTCTCTAACAACGAAGGAAGGAACCCGTATGAGATACTATAGCGCTTCCGTTTAAAGACAGTCTCTTAGAGCACTATATACTATCTGCTGGGGAACATTCCAAGCATCCGCTTTATAAAGAGGAATCCAATGAGCACAGATCTTCAATCTTCCAAAAAAACTGATGATGAAAACCCCCTGATCGCGGCAGCGCAAGGCATGAGCGAAGGCAAGCAGGAGGCGATGCGCGTCACTGAGGATGCGCGTGAAAAGGTGGGGCGCGAAAAAAGCATTGGAGGGAAGCTGTTCATCGGAGAATTCGATAAAAGCAAGGTGATGCCTTTTCCTATGCAATCGGCCGAAGATAAAAAGATAGGGGATGAGTTTATCGCAAAACTCGAAGCCTTCCTTGTGAAAAATTTGGATCCCGAAGAGGTAGATAGAACGAAGGAAATACCTGAAATAGTTCTGCAGGGGTTGGGCGAGATGGGTATTTTCGCCATGAAGATACCTAAGGAATATGGCGGGCTGGGTCTTTCTCAGACCAATTACAACCGTGTCGTGATGAAAGTTTCATCGTATTGCGGTGCAACGGCCGGTTTTTTTTCAGCTCACCAGTCGATCGGAGTACCGCAGCCTCTCTTGATGTATGGAACAGAAGAGCAGAAAAAAAAGTACTTTCCCAGGTTCCGTAAAGGCGAAATCTCCGCTTTTGCCTTGACTGAAGTGGATGTCGGATCAGACCCTGCCCGGATGGAAGCGACTTGCGACCTGTCCAGCGATGGTTCTCATTATATTTTGAATGGGACCAAACTTTGGTGTACCAACGGCACGATCGCCGATGTGATTGTCGTCATGGCTAAAACAAAGCCCAAGGTGATCAAAGGGAAGGAGAGAACTCAGATTTCGGCTTTCATCCTGGAAATGGACTCACCCGGTGTTGAAGTGACTCATCGCTGCGAGTTCATGGGGCTTGGAGGTATCTACAACGGAATGATTCGCTTCACGAACGTCAAAATCCCTAAAGAAAACCTGATCTGGGAAGAGGGAAGGGGCCTGGCGATGGCCCTGGGTACGATCAACGTAGGACGTCTTACGCTTCCCGCAGCCTGCACGGGGGGCGCTAAACAGTGCCTGTCCATCGCGAGGCGGTTTGGAAAGTCGAGGCACCAGTGGGGACAGCCGATTGGGCAACATGAACCGGGCAGGGAGAAAATCGCCTATATCGCGGCAACGACATTCGCGATGGAGGCCCTTACCTATCTGACCTCTGCGTATGCAGACGAGCATAAAATGGACATCCGCATCGAGGCGGCGATGGCTAAGCTGTTTTGCACCGAAAGTTTGTGGAAAATAACAGACATGACTTTGCAGCTCCGAGGAGGACGCGGCTTTGAGACGGCGCGCTCTTTGAGGGCGAGAGGTGAAGAGCCCTTCCCTGTGGAGAGAGCAATGCGTGATTGCCGCATCAACACCATTTTGGAAGGGTCATCGGAAATCATGAAGCTCTTTTTGGCAAGGGAAGCGATGGACCCGCATTTTGTGCGTCTTGGCGCGCTCATGAGCCCGAAGAGTTCAATCGGCGACAAGGTTACTACCGCCTTTAAGGCACTGCTCCATTATGCTGTCTGGCTCCCCAAAAATATGCTGTTTGCCTCTTCCACAGATTTTGAAGAAGCTAAAGAGTTAAAGCCGCATTTTCAGTTCATCGAAAAGGCGTCCAAAAAACTGGCTCATAGCTTATTCACAAGTATGATGAAGTATCAGGCTGGACTAGAGAAAAGGCAGCTTATTTTGGGTAGAATGATGGAAATCGGGACAGAGCTTTTCGCCATTGCCGCCGCCTGTTCTTTTGCCCTTGCCAAATCAAAGGAGCTGAACGGTGATAAAACCCCGATTGCTTTGGCCAACTATTTCGCCACGATTTCCGAAAGAAGGATCCAGGAGAGATTCCAGCTCTTAAAAGACAACGATGATAAAGAGACGAATGCGCTGGCCAAAAAGGTCCTTGCCGACGAGATGCGGTGGCTGGAAGAGGGAATTATCTGGATTGGTAAGAAGGAGTAACTGTTTTACTCTGAAACCCTCTAAAACCCTGACGTATCACATGAACTCTTCAGGCATTCGCTATAGATGGAATTCCAGAAGAAATCCTGGCTTGATAGCAATTTTAAGAAAGAGGGAGTGGCATTCAAGCTTTTCTTGCCGATGTAGTAGCCGGCGGCTTTGGCCATCGTATGCAGCAGGGCATAGGGAAGAGAGGCAGGGTTTTCCTTAGAGAGTGTGCCGATCAACCGCTTCACATAGAGTTTTCCAAGTTCCTCGTCGCTGCCCTGACAGTAGAGTTGTGTGGCGTAAGAGGCCCTTGCCAGTCCTGTGTCGAAAGAGCGTTGAAACTCTTGCTTGATGCTGTGGCTGTGGGAGTGGTGGACAAGTGCATCGGCAGCATAGGCTATACGCATCCCAAGACGCAGCATTTTGGCTACCGCCAAAGTATCTTCCCCTAAAAGAACCGGAGAAAATCCACCCGCCTGATCAAGTGCTTGATTGAGGTAGGCAGCACAAGAGTTGCTACAAAAAAAAGTGTAGATGCCAAACCGCTTTACATCTGCGATCGAGCGGATATGACTCTCATCCGGATAGTTGAATGAGCGCTGAAAGGCCTCTATCCGCTGGGCGTTTTTATGCGGCAACTGACGCGCGTAGGAGGCTTCGGCCTTGCCTTCTATCAGAGGCTGAATGAGTTTTTCCAACGCATCGGTAGATGCAAGATAAGCGTCGGGAGTCATGAAGATGGCAATATCTCCTCCAGCTCTTTTACGAGCAAGTTCCCTGGTCGCTCCGTGATTGAACTCGATTCGGGGAATGACAAACGTTTCCACTCCATAGCGCATCGCCTCTTCTACCGTGCCATCGGTCGAGGAGGAGTTTACTAGGAGGACACGCGGTTTAATAGTGGAAGAGAGGATCTTTGGAAGGCATTGGGGAAGATGGTGCTTTGCGTTGTGGGTGATTAAGATGACTGTGCTGCGCATAAGGAACCAGGTTGGTAGAGGCGTTGATACCAAAGGGTGTTCTCGTCAAAAAAGGCTTCTTCGTCAAATTGGAGTTTATCCCGGTCGAGAGGGTGTTTATTGACTCGGACTAAAGGTTCGTTAAAATCGGTTTGTTGCGCTAAAGCGGTATGACAGGGGAGGTTTAGCCTTTTTTTTGCCTCGAGAGCATATCGAAGGGTAAAATCACCCTGGCTCTCGCGGTAAAAGCTAGGCGAGAATCTTTCGTCGGCTTTTGAGGCGATAAAAGATTCAGCATAGTCGACGTAAGCGCTTGCCAGAAGAGGTGCCGGAACATTGTCCCGGACATAGTCCGGGGTTTTGACAATAGGTGTCTTTCCCTGCAGCCACTCTCTCATCAGATAGGAGGTAAAGCGATCTTCCTCATAGGGGCCAAAAGGGTTTGGTATGACAAATTTGCCTAGGAAGAATTCATGTCTTTGGCAAAAATAGCGAAACGTTTCATAGGTGAGGCCTTTGGAGAGTCCATAAGGGGACATCGCTTCAAGCTTCTGTGAGCCTTCCCCTTCCCCTCTTTCAAAGACGGACCCGGTGAGGATGATGTGCCTGCAACCTTTAGCTTCCAGTGCCTTCAGTACACCGGGAAGGTTGTATGTATTGGCCTCAAGCGCCCTGACATAGTTGAACTCAGGGCTTCTGTAGTCGGCAACGTCGGCTGCGTGGTGGCAAAAAAGGTCAATGGGGCCGGCTGTATCTTCGAGCGCCTTGAAAAATGCGGCTGCGCCAAACGAGATGCCTTCTTTGATGACTGCCGATTTCTTCAATCTGTCGACACGGCTTTTACGGATGCCGGAATAGGAGTTTAGATCCCGTTTTAAAAAGGCAATGACATCGTGTTCTCTTTTCGAGAGTGCTTCCGCAATCCACATCCCCGTAAAAGAGCTCGCTCCGGTCATTACGATGCGCATGCGGTTTTCTCTTTATCCAGGATAGGTTCAGAGGAGAAGTCGGGATGGGAGAGGTCTCTTTCAGAGATCACTGTCGGCTCGATCGGCCACTGAATGTTGAAGCGGGGGTCGTTGTAGCGAATGCCGCGCTCTTGCTCTTTTGAATAATACTCGGAGACGAAATAGATGATTTCCGAATCATCCTCCAGAGTGATGAATCCATGGGCGCAGCCGCGGGGGACAAAAAGCATCCTCCTGTTTTTTTGGGAGAGCACCTCGCCGTGCCATTGACCGAAGGTGGGCGAGCTCCTCCTCAGGTCGAGGACAACATCGAAAATGGATCCCTGGATGCAACGAACAAGTTTTGTTTCCTCGAATGGAGGAAGCTGGTAGTGCAGGCCCCTTAAGGTGCCTTTGTGCTTGCTGCCCGAGTTATTCACCTGAACGACTTTTTCTTCGAGGCCTTTGGATTGAAACTCGCGGCTGCAGAAGAGACGGGAAAAAAAACCTCTCTCATCGCCGAAAGGCTCTAGATCCACAGTAAACGCTCCCTCAATGGGCAGTTGGATCACTTTCATCGGAGGACCTCCATGCACAGCTTCTTGTCTTCAACCATGGAAAGGTAGCGATCGATCGAGCGCATCGACGCTTTGAGCATGGTGCTTTCCTCAAGTTTTTTGGGCATGACACTATACCACGTAAGGGTGTCTTCCAAGGCAGAATCGATGGAGTGGCGCGGCGTAAACCCTAAATGGGCTTTGGCTTTTTCTGAATTGAGCTGCAGGGTACTTTTTTCTTTGGGAGCTTGCGGCAGGCTGAGTTCGTTGACGCTGCCGCTGCCGTGCAGGCAAATCAGCTTGTTCGCGATAGCCTGGCATGTCAGGGCAGTAGGGTCTTTCGGGCCAAAATTAAAAGCGGTAGAAAAGTTGATAGGATCCTCAATAAGCTTTGCGCCCAGCATCAGATAACCGAATAATGGATCCAAAACGTGCATCCAAGGTCTTTGCATCCAAGGATTTCTTAAGGGAATGGGTCTGCCTGCCAAAAGGGCCCGGATGCAATCGGGAACCAGCCTGTTCGCGGCAAAGTCTCCACCGCCGATTACATTGCCGGCTCGGGCTGTGGCGACTCCAACATTGCGGCTTTTAAAAAATGAGGCGTGGTAGGACTTTGTCAAAAGCTCCGTCATCGCTTTGCTGGTGCTGTAGGGGTCTGATGCCCCCAGGGGATCGCTCTCGAGGAAGGGATGGCCCCTCTCGTCATTTTCGTACACTTTGTCTGTTGTAATCACTAAAACGCCCTGCAAGGAGCTAATCTGCCTTGCCGCCTCAAGCACGTGAGCCGTTCCCTGGACATTGACAGCGAATGTCTCAAGAGGGTTTTCATAGGAGCGTAAGACCAGGGGCTGCGCCGCCAGATGGAAGATGAATTCGGGCTGAAGCTTTAACACCAATTCCCGCAGAGCCGTTTCGTTTCTGATATCGAGGGTGTGGTGGCTGCTTACCAGCGTTTTAATTCCGGCCAGTTCAAAATGGCTGGGCAGGGTGGGAGGCGGCAAGCTGATGCCGCTTACCTGAGCTCCAAAATGGGAGAGGAGAAGTGTTAGCCATGATCCCTTGAATCCTGTGTGGCCGGTGATGAGGACTTTTTTGCCTCTGAAAACTCTTTTCAGTTCTGTTTCCATTCTTTGCTCTCTTTAGCGGGCATCAGGGAGCTTTCCACCGTATTCAGGAAGGGAAGCTTGGGCACCCAGGGAGCTTGTCCCGACTCCCAGAGCCTATTCAACTCGTCTCGGTCTCTTTGGGTGTCCATGCAGGCCCAAAAACCGCGATGCTTATACATGCAAAGCTCATGATCCCCTGCCAGCTTGGCAAGAGGGGCTCTTTCGAGTACACAGTCGCTTTTTTTGGTGAGATATTTTTCAAAAAACGCTCTTTTGAAGAAGAAAAAGCCTCCGTTAATCCATTTTTCCCGAAAGGCGGGTTTTTCGTTGAATTCGACGACCCGATCTTCCTCAAGAAGAATCTCGCCGAAGCGCGATGGCGGGTTCACTCCAAGCAGCGTACCGATTTTTCCGTGGGACAGGTGGAATTGCAGCTCTTGATGGAGATCGACATCGGCAAGGCCGTCGCCGTAGGTTACGGCAGCATTTTCGGCATCTCCGAGGTATCTTTCGGCTGCCATCGCCAGACGCGCCCCCGTCATAGTCTCTTCGCCTGTGTAAGCGACGGTAACTTCCCAATCCTCATCATGATGGGTCGAGTGGATCACGAGATTGTTGGACGCAAGATCAACGGTAAAGTCGCTGTGCATGGATGAGTAGTTAAGGAAGTAGGATTTGATGACTTCGCTTTTGAAACCCGTGCAGAGAATAAAACGCTTGAACTCAAACCTTCTGTAGAGGTGCATGATGTGCCAGATGATCGGATGCTTTCCGATCGGAACCATCGGCTTAGGCCTAAATTCTGTTTCCTCTTTAATGCGGGTGCCAAGCCCTCCGCAGAGGATGAAAACGGGAGTCTTTGACCGGGTATCCATGCAAAACCTCATCACGAGACGATACCGAAACAAACTCGAAATCCAAATTTTGAATTTGCTGCGGTGGAATGACAAGAGTGCATTATCTATGCTTGGCCTCTTTACTTCCAGAAATTATTGAAAGTGGAGGGGTCCTTGACTTGACCTTGAAAGTCTATCTTTGTATGGTGTCAAAAAAAAATTGGAGTTTTATGCATACCCTTCCCGAGCAAGAAGAAGAAGAGCTTTCGTACTGGTGGCGTTATGCGGTCATCGTTGTCATGTTGATCGGCTTTGGCATCTTGGGGTTTATCACCTCTCTTTCGTATGAGAATGCCCCTCCCATACCGGGAAAGGTGGTTGATGAGAAGGGAGAGATCCTCTTTACCAAAGAGAATATTCAAGAGGGACAGTCCGCCTTTTTGCGCTACAATCTGATGGAACATGGCACGCTGTGGGGCCATGGAGCTTATCTGGGACCGGATTATACGGCAGAGTATCTTCATCAGCAGGGGCTGGCCGTATTGGATTATCTGTCCGGTAAGAAATGGGGAAAAGCGTTTTCCGAACTCACCGAGGAAGAAAAGCTTGGCATCAAGGAGTCGGTGCCACTGATTCTTAAGCAGAACCGGTATGATGAAAAAGAAGATACTCTCCTCTATACTCCGGGAGAGGTTGAAGCTCACAAAAAAGCGCTCACCTATTGGAGTAAGTACTTCACTGAAGGTGAAGCGCCGGGGCTGCCCAAGAACTACATCCAAAATCAAGTAGACTTAAACAACCTCACTGCCTTTTTTTCCTGGGCCAGCTGGTCGGCGGTCGCGAACCGTCCTGGGGAGAGCTGCTCTTACACTAACAATTTTCCCTACGATCCTCTGATCGGAAATTTTCCTTGCGCTGACGCCTATTTCTGGAGCGCCATGAGCCTGATTTTTCTCCTAGGAGCCACAGGCCTGATGCTGTTTCTCTTCGGTCGCTTTGATTTCCTTGGATGGGACTCCAAGCAAGCGCCTCGTCATGTTCATGAAACCAATTTAGAAGCTATTCCTCTGACCAAAGGACAAAGGGCTACGATGCCCTACTTTGTTGTCGTGGCGGCGCTGTTTTTCCTGCAGTCTCTTTTCGGCGGTCTGATCGCCCACTACCGGGTGGAAACATCATTCTATGGCATCGAAGTAGTTGATTGGGTTGCATATAACCTGGGAAGAACCTGGCATTTGCAGCTGGCAATTTTCTGGATCGCGACAGCGTGGGTCGGAGGAGGTCTTTTCATAGCTCCGCTCTTATCCGGCAGTGAACCGCGTTATCAGCACGTAGGGATCAGGATTTTACTTGGGGCTCTCGTCGTTGTCGTCCTTGGGAGCATGACTGGCGAGTTTTTAAGCGCCCATGGACTGCTTCCAGGAGAGTTGTGGTTCTGGATTGGAAACCAAGGATCGGAATATCTGGATCTCGGACGGTTTTGGCAATACCTCCTGATCGCCGGCTTCTTTTTCTGGCTATGGCTTCTTTTCCGCTCCTTAAGACCGGCATTTTCCAATCCTAAACTTAAAGAGTTCAGCCTTCTTTTCTTCTTAGCTGCCGCGGCAATCCCTGTATTTTACGTGCCGGCTGTCTTTTATGATCAGCACACCAACTTTACCGTCATCGACACATGGCGGTTTTGGATCATTCACCTATGGGTGGAAGGGTTTTTTGAAGTATTCGCAACGGTGCTCACGGCAACAATTTTTGTCCATATGGGTGTCACAAAGCTCACGACTGCCAAGCGAGTGATCTATCTGGATATCATCCTTTACTTAGGCAGCGGCGTCGTCGGCACCGGGCATCACTGGTACTTTACCGGGCAAACCAACCTCAACATGGCCCTCTCGGCCTGTTTTTCGGCAATGGAAGTGGTCCCCTTGACACTTCTGACACTGGATGCCTGGGACTTCATTCGTGTGACCAAGATGAAATGCATCGATTGCGGGCGTTTTTTAGCCACCCGCCAGCTTTGGACTATCTACTTCCTGATCGCGGTGGGTGTGTGGAATTTTGTAGGTGCCGGCATCTTCGGATTTTTGATTAATTTACCGATCATCTCTTACTTTGAGGTGGGAACCAATCTAACACCTAACCACGGCCATGCTGCGATGTTCGGTGTGTTTGGCATGCTTTCACTTGCCGTGACAATGTTTTGCATGCGCAATATGCAAACCGAGGAAGTGTGGAATAAAACAAAGCGGTTTGTGCAGGTTGGTTTTATCGGCTTAAATGCCGGGATGGCGCTGATGGTTTTGATCGATCTCTTTCCGTCAGGAGTCTTGCAGCTTTGGGATTCGATGGTGAACGGTTACTGGCATGCCAGACATCTGAACTTCATCATGTCAGGCCTTTTCCATCAGCTGGAGTGGGCAAGGCTCGCAGCGGACGCCTTGTTCATCGTGTTTGGGGTGATCCCTACTGCCTACGCGATCCTGCTCACCTATATTCATGCCTGGAAGGACTCCGGCGGTACAAGTGCCTCCGCCGACTCAAAGCCTCTCGCCTGAAAGTAACTCATCGGCCTTATCGCCAATACCTTCTATCAATTGGCGGTATTCAAGCTCTTGGAGGTGATGCGGCGCTATTCCTCTTGTCCCGGCTAAAGCGCCATAAATTCCTAAGGCGATGCAACAGGTGGAATCGGTATCGCCTCCATGCATTCCAGTGATCTTGATCAGATGATCCACTACTTGTTCTAACTTAGCTTTAGGCGTTTTATCCATCAGCGATTGTAAATCTGATGGACGCATTAGCCCTGGGTTTTTCGTGAGCTTTTTATTTTGCTCATGGGTGGAGAGTAAAAAAGCCACGGCACTCATTAAGCCGTGGTGGGCCAAAATCACTGAATTGGTCGCATGCTTGCCTAAAATTTGAGATTGATAGTTATCTGTTTTGTATAAAAATTTGCTGTGAAATTTTTGAACTTCATCCAAATCTTTAGGAAAGGTATCGAATTTTGGCAAAACGGGTTTTGAATCGGATAGAAGCTGGTAGTATTCGATCCACTGCCCCAGTGGATTATTCCAGTTCTCAGGTTCGATGCACTGGGCGGCGAAATTTCTTTCCGCCTTCGAAAAGCTTTTATCCTTTGCAACCATCTCAAGGAATTTTTTTGCTTTCTCGAAATCCTCGAGCATCTGAGGGATCCAAGAACCAACGGGTTTATCTTCAAGCGCGTAGGCCGTGAAAAGGGCTGATGCTAGCCCTCCTAAGATGCCCATGGTGCTGGGGGTTGTAATCGTTCCGGCAAAAAGAGTCAGTGGAATTAACATGTCCCTGTTATTCTCTCCGGGAAAAAACAGACCGAAAACACCCCCGCGCATTGAGGCTCCGCAGCCCATCGCCTTGGGATTGTATTCTATCAGTTCCCTCCAATGATCGATGTCTTGCTTGTAGTGCATATGGCATTGATAGGTCATGGAGCCGAAACTTCTGATGAGAGTTTTTTTGCTAAACTCCTCTTCCAATCTTGCCGAAGCGTCTTTGGCGATGCGGTCTACGATAGTTAAATAGCCTGCGGAACGGTCCTTTCTGAGAACTTTAAGGATGCTTTCCGCTTCAATCAGCTGGAATATTGTGTCATCGGAAACGATCCACCTTTGTTCATCCTTGGGTGTCCGAAAATGAATATTGCGGATGCTGCCTTCGTAATACCTGTTCAGAGCGTTTTGCTGATTGTGCCAACTTCCGGAGCACTCCCACGGAAAATCGTTTTGTGAAGGATTATGGCCCGAACCGTATCCTATAGTGTCGCCAATAGCGGACAAAAGCATGGAATTCGTGACCTTTTGGGCCAATTTCTGCTGGGGCGTCGCATCATCATTTGCTGATTCCTCCGCGTCACTTTCGAGGGGGGCTATGGTTCTGTCCTGCAGGGTCGGTTTTTCTTCAGCATTACAAAAGGTGTAATAAATAGCGTGAGCTATTCCTAATGTGCAAACTCCCAGCGCAATGGTTTGTTTTCGATATTTTTTGTTCGCACTTTGATCCAGATCAGGACAGCCTCCATGGAACAAGTGATAAGAATCGGAATGATTACAACTTGTTCTTTCAGCTGGATCCATAACTCCTCCAAAATAGAAAATAATAAAGATTGTTTTAAATAATAGTTTTTTTGATTTTTTTATTTACTATTTTTTAAAATTATTTGTTTTGTATTATAATTATAATAACAGTGGGAGGTTTTTATGTCTCCAATCAATTCTTTTATCAGAGCATTTGTTGGTAATGCCTCAGACTCTAAGCCGTCTAAGGTGAAAGAGGGCAAAGACACCGTAAAAAATTGGCGGGGTAAAAAGGTGGCTCCGAAGGAGACGTCCCCTGTTAGTCAGGCGGATCAGCAGATGAAAGCTTTGCAAAAAACGCTCTTGGGTAAAGATCCTCTCGCAGAGCCGGCTCAGACCCAAGTTCCTGTTCTCAAGAATAAGAAAGTATCCTCAGGAGGTAAGGCTCCTAAAAAAGTAAAGGATGCCTTTCCGAAGACGAAAGCTAATTCCGAAAGTATGTCACTCGATAAGTCTGCAACTGCCAGTAAGAGTGATGCTCCAGTCGATCTTTTGACATCGTCCGCCAAACAAGCGGAGCTTCAGCAAAAGAGGGCTGTGCAAAAAGCTCTTCATGAAAAGGAAAATGCTGAATTTGGAACAGACGGGAAGTTCATTTCCATCGATCATCTGATGGATAACTTAGATTTCGGAAGCAATACACTCTCACCACGGGAAGAACAATTCATAAGACTTGCCGAAAGACAACTCCCCAGTCTCAACAAGGCTAAAATCGGCTACGAGATGATGGAGCGAATGGCAAGAAAATTCAACCCGGATTCCTACCCCAAAATGGAACTAAATATAGGAGGGGTAGCCTATCAGGCATCTGATCTGAGAGGGCAAGATTACAAATTTATCGTCCGAGCAAGCGGCATGGAAAAGGGAGAAAGCTTGCTCAAGATGTTTGATGAACACAAATTGTGGGGGCCCAATTTCTGCGCCTCGGTAATCTCGGATGATATCGATTATTACATGGCAAACGAAACGATCGGTTTTGTCATGGCGGTCGATCCTAAAAACATCTACCTCACTAACCCTACAGACATTCAATCTCCAACCTATAATCCTTCAAGAGATGGCGAGGAAGCGCGGCTGTTCACAACAGAGTTCAACGCTACCTATAAGAAGCTGACGGTTGTGAATGCCTATGTCGAGCAGCTATCTAAAAATGCCGGCATGGGAGGCGTTAAAAATGATTACATGAAGGCGCAACGACTCCGTGTTTTTCAAGAGCAGCTCAAAGTGGAGCAGAAAGGGATAGAAGAGGAGTTGGGAGCGATCCCGACAGAGAAGCTCTCAAAAAAGAAGCGTACAGCTGTCCGGGAAAGGCAAGAGGTGTTGCTTAAAGCGTTGAATGAAAATTTAATGACTCAAGAAGGTGTGAAGACTTCTTTAGCAAAGATAGAAAAAAAACATGAACACTTAAGAGGGCCCGGCCAAATGGGCTCTTTTGTAGATGTATTGTCTCTTCCGGAGTTCACCCTCAAACAGATGGTTGACCACTATCAGAATAAGGAATGGGGATCTCAAAAGAGACAAGAGGCGGAATATCAGAAAATTTTCGGACGAGAGGGCTCTGACATTGTCGGAGAGTTAAAGAAGAGTCTCGATCTGATTTCAAATATTCAAGAACAAGAAGACAAAACATCAGAAAAAGGGGAATCCTTCCCCGTATTCAGAAGGGCTTTCAGACCTATCCTGGGGCCTGATGAAATACTCTCCGAGACAATGCGTCCCAGTTTTCAGGATCAGCATGGCCGCTTGCCTTACAACGAGCTGAATATCCATTTGGAAAAGGAGGACGAAAGGAAGAACAGGCCGTCTGAGGTCAGTGCCCTGATCATAAGTCAGGCTTCTTTAGAGAGCTGTCAAAAGGATCCCAAGAAAATGGAGCACCTTCAAAAGACTTTGAACAAGGCGAAGGAGATGAACATCCCTATACTGATCAAATCTTGAGGATTTTTGGCTTTAAATGCCTAGTTTAAAGAGGTTATTGCATGGGAACGGATATCCAAAGCAATTCTTTTAATTTGCCTGTTGCCTCAAGCCAGTTTTCCGCTTTGCCCCCAAAGGCACCAAAGCAGGGAACGGGAAAGGCAGAATCTGCTAAAACCTTTGTGGATAAGGCCGTCGATGCAGTTAAGAATCAAAAGCCCCTTCATCAGGCCCAAGTAGTTTCCTCTTCAAACTCTAAAGTCGTCATCAGTCCTGAACAGGCCCAATCGATGGTCAAACAAATGAAAGGGAAGGTCAGCTATCAATATAGTGCTCCTAAGGTAGATGTTCCGGAGCATCTTCAGCAGACAATGACCAAGGACGAACTGGGCAAGTTGAAGGAAGCCTGCATGAAAGACTATAGAGCGGCGAAGACGCTCTCCAATTTGCCGGTACGCTGAGTGGAAGACTTTTGCACTTTATTGAGGCTTATGCCGAAGTTCAGCTGGAAGCTGAAGGGCGTATCACAGAAACAATGCCCGAAAATATGAAAAAAGACGAGATCACGAAGAGAGTAAACGGCCATTTAGTCGACATCTTTTCCGAAACAAAGCAGACAGCAGAGACGACGGCCAATGGCAAAACAACTGCAACAGGTGCAGTTCAAAAGGGAATATCGCATGAAGCCGGCAACGTTGGAATGAGTCCTCTCACCATAAGGAAAGCCATTACTGAGGGCAATCTCAGAGAAAAGATGTATTTTCCCTACAAAACCACCTGGGATTTCACCCACGCCATTTTAAAGGATTATTCGCTTACAGAGAAAGTCAACCAGAAGCTTCAGGATAAGGGGGCTGGGTTTGAAGTGAACATGGCGATGTTAAAAGAGGTTGTTGTCGAGAATAACTTGCCCCCTTACTACTACACGGAATATGCCAACAGTACGCGCAACGATGGATTGAGAGCATTTGTTCCTCAGCAAGAAAGAGAAAAAATGATTCAGGAAAAAAATAACCCCATCAATTCAGAGAGAAGAATTGACTTGAGTGAAAGGGAAAAGCGACATGCCGTAGGAGAGTTGAGCCCCAGCACCACAAATATGCCTGAGGCAATGAAACAAAATTACGAAAAAGGTGAGCAAGAGCCGGTTAAATGGACTCCAGGAAGTTACTGGTACAGACCCACGACCAACTCAGAGAAGACCTCTCCCCATGAATATCTCACTGCCACGGAGAATATAAGCGCTCCCGCAACGGCCGGTATATCAGGTACTCTGGATCAGATTCTCACCATGGGACTCTATTTTGGAATGGATTCGAAGGCTGAGCTTGAGCAGGGACGTTTAGCCTGTCTTGGATGGATGGTTGACGCACAGGATCACTCCGTCAATGAAATTATGACAGCTTCCAAGGGATTCGGGTTGGAATATAAGATGGGAGCCGATTCTTATACGCAAATTTATCCCCAGGATGAAAATTTTGTAGAAAAGCTGAAGGAGTCACAGATAAAGCGAGGCAGCGATCTTCCGGACCACTTTCTTTCACAAGAATGGGTAGAGAAAAAAGCGGCGGAGATGAACTCTTCCAAGAAAGTGCCTTGAAATAAGGCGAGGAGTATAATCAGCCGGCAGTATTTGAACGATCTAAGTGGACGAGGTAGTCTACAGGCGTCGCCAAATAAACAGTAGGCACAGTCACCGAATCTGGACAATGTTCTCTTCATGAAGAGAGAGAGAGGGCAAGACAAAGACATCGGCCAACTGGTTGATATGGGGGGCGTATGGGATTGCCCGAATGGAAAAATAGAAATCGCCTTCTTTGAGTTTATCGACTTGTTTCACATAAGCGACCGGGATGCCTTCCGGAAAAATCCCATCGAGGCCGCTTGTAACCAACAGATCGCCCGCTTTGATGATCGGTACAGCCTCTTCCTGGGGATTGTCGGTTTTTCCTGTGAGCAAATCTCTGGCCGGACCCTCCTCATCGGAAAAGTCGTAGTTGAAACCAAACCCTTTTAACTCAAGGCTGGAGGATCTCCAAAGAGGCTGGCTTCTCCCCTGGAGCACTCCTTTGGCAAGAAAAAGGGTCTCTTCACTTTTTTTGTGCCTTTTTAAATAGCTTTTAAGCTGTTGCGACAAGGAGCGCGCCGCCTCGCCTGCTTCAGACTCAAGCTCCAGGATCAGCCTCAGGGCAAGTCCATCTAGGGCGCTATCCTTTTCCTCGCCGCGCACAATCCTGACAGAAGGCTGGAGGCCTTCGTCTGTGATCAACCTGACTCGGCTCATCTTTTTGCCCACCCAGTCGACGACCCCAACCAAGGCTCCCTGGGATATCACAGGGCTGCCTTTGGAGATCACAGCTCTTCCGGCTGCTTCGTTAAACGCGTCTCCTTTGTCTATCAAAACAAAACTCGACCAAAAAAGGGGCGGTCTGAAGATAATGCGTGCCGCAGCGGCCTTTTGCCTAGGGTTGTTTACAGGATAAACTTTTGTTTTTCCTATCTCCTCTTCTTTGAGGATAGCTTTCAGATGCTTAATTTCCTGTCGCAGCTCACGAATCTCAATTTTCAACTCTTCGGCCTTCTGCGCTGTATCTTTGCTCTTTACATCCGGCTCATTTTTTGGCTGCAGCATACTCCAGAAGGGTGTCAATCCCTCCATGATCGATCCCTTGAATGCCGATGACTTGGCAGCCGGGATACTCAGAAGAGATAAAATCAAAAGCAAAAATAGCAGAGCCGGCTTGAGAGAGCTTTTCTTTCTCATTTTCGGGATGCTCTCTTGACGTGGGCGATGGAGTTTAGGGTGTAGTCGAGATTTCCCTCATTCAATCCGGCAAAGTTGATTCTGCCGTTGTCCGGCATATAGATGGCAAACTCCTCTCTTAATGCCAGGACCTGGATTTTCGTCAGGCCGGTCAGCGAAAAGAGTCCATGCTGGCGTTTGACATGATCAAAGCATCTCTCTTCAAAGAGAGCCTCCCACTTGGCTGCAAACGCGGTTCTCATTGAGAGAATCCTCTGCCGGACAGTCGCAAGCTCGTTTTCCCACGAAGATCTTAACTCTTTCGAAAGAAAGACCGTTTCCGCTAAGCGTGCGCCATGAAGAGGCGGGGAGGAGTAGGCTTGGCGGATTAGGTTCTTAACCTGGCTTAACACTTTTTTCTTAGCATCCCTCGAGCTTGTCACAGCCACTAAAGCCCCCACACGCTCTCCATATAGTGAAAGGCTTTTAGAGAGGGAGTAGCAGATCAGGAATTCGCGTCCTTTTTTGAAAAAATGGAGGAGAGGTTTCAGATCCTCTCCGATTCCCGCTTTATATCCATGGTAGGCGAAATCGAAAAGGGGCAGTAGGTTTTTTTGCCCTGTGAGCGCTTCAAGCTCCTCCCATTGCTCTAGCGAGAGATCTTCTCCTGTGGGGTTATGACAGGAGGCGTGGAACAAAACAGCGGATTTGTCGGGCAGATTTTTTAGCGCCTTCAGCATTAAGTCAAAAGAGAGGGTGTTATCCCTGGTATCGTAGTAGGGGTAGGCTGGCAGATTTTTAATATTTTTTAGGAGGCCGAAGTGGTTTGACCACGATGGATCCGGTATCGATACGGTTTCGATCCCGCTCCGCATGAGGAGGTCTCCGGCTAAACGGATGGCACCGCTGCCGCCGAGGGTTTCTATGATGGCTGCCGTGTCTTTTACGGCAGGAGCGTGCTCTCCAAACAGGACACTGGCAATAGCCTCTTTAAAACGTAAATCGCCGTCGATCGGCTGGTATTCTTTATCCAGCTTCTTGCCCAGGAGCTCTTTTTCAGCCTCTTTGACCGCTGAGAAAACAACGGAGGCTCCCTGTTCGTCTTTGTAAGTGCCGATGCCTAAGTTGACCTTCTCTTTTCGCTGGTCGTTTTTGTAAAGGGGGGCCAATCCCAGAATGGGATCTTCGGGAAGAACTTCTAGCGAGTCAAATAGCGATACCAAGAGAATTCTCCTTTGCGTGAGAAGAGGTCGTCAAAACTTAATCTTTATATCAAATCATGAGAATTTATACCGAAAAATGAAATGTATACCGAAAGTGTCTCAAAATTCGGCATCGGGGCTTTCTCAAAGTCAAATTTTGAGACACTTTCGGTATAATTTCAAGGAAGTGCTCTATCGGGATGCCCTTTGCGGTCCGCTCAATATTCCCTCTTGCCCCAAAAGAGCGTTTCCTTTAGAATGGGCGCCAAGCTTGAGGGGCGTTAGCTCAGTTGGTAGAGCGCAACAATGGCATTGTTGAGGTCAACGGTTCGACTCCGTTACGCTCCATTCCTTCAAGAAGTCACTCGTTATTCTTCATTCTCCTTAAAAATACATTAAGCCACCTCTCCTCCTCGGAAGCATAGCGCGGCTCTTGAGCTTTTCTGGTCGGAACAGGCTTCTTTTTCTTTTGAACGGCACGAGGCTGTTTGGCTTGCTCGGGTTTTTTGACGGCTTCAAACTGTCGGTAGCGCTCTTCAAATGCTTGGAGAAAATATTCCTCTTCCGAAAGGGGCTTTTTCTTCTCTTGTCGCTCTTGCACCTGTTTCTCTTGCACGGGCGGCGGCTTTGCAACAGACGGGGGCTTTTCTCGCTCTTCCTTTTCTAGAAGAGCCTGCTTTTCCGCTTGTTTGACAGTCAGCTGAAGCCACTCTTTGATGCTGATTGTCTTTGCCAGGAGGCGCCTTGCTCTTTCGGCCAGTTTTTTGTCGCCGGTCACCACTAAGTAGAGAGCGGGCCTTTTAGACGCTTTTATTTTGCGCAGGATGTAATCGTCAGCTTCTTCGCCCTGATCTGTAAAGATGATTTCCAAAGAGCCAAAATGGCCTCTCGTGGCGGGAGTTTTAGGACTATGAGAGTCGAAGACGACAGTGGCTTCTTTCTTCGCTTTTTTGAGCAGTTCAGCCAAAGAGACAATCATCTTTTCCCGCTCCTGTTTTAATTCGCCATGCGAGAGAAGATAGGAAAAAAGTAGATTGTAGCCATCGATCAAGACAGGCATGAGGCTTCTTTTGCTGCCTGTTTTCTTCCTTCGAGAAGGGGAATGATCCTGTCGAGCGCTTTTCGTCTATGTGAAATGCGATTTTTGGTCTTTTCATCCATTTCGGCAAACGTTCTATCGTACTCATGCTTGATGAAGAGTGGGTCGAAGCCAAACCCTGAGCTTCCTCTTTCTTCCTGGACTATGATCCCTTCCGTCTTGGCAGTTGCGGTTCTGAGAACTCCTTCAGGAGAGGCGAGGCTTATGCAGCAGTGGAAATAGGCGTATCTTTTTTCGCTCTCCATTCCTTTCATCAGGATAAGGAGCTGTCTTCTTAGTTCCTTATCTGTTGAAGTGGGGTGTTTTTGGCACAGCAGGACGCTGTCTTCCCCCAGAGCGGGTATGACAAGAGCGGTTGAATCGGCAATGGCCCACTTGTTCATTGCTTTCGCTGCCCCAAGAGCCTTGGCAGCAGCCCTTTCTTCAAAGGACTTGCCAAGCTCTTCTGGCGGCTGGTAGCTGGGGAAGTTGAGCAGAGTGACTAAGTCGAGATCTTTAACGCAAGAAAGAATATCCCGGATTTCGCGGATCTTATGGAGATTTTTCGTTGCGAGGATGACCGTCATCTGGTGGTTTACCTCTCCAGATAGCTTTCTATGGAAATCACGACCCACTCCTCATCCTTGAAGACAAATGGTTCGCCGGCTTTCTTGCCACACATTGCCTCGGCCAGTTTGGACTGGAAGGAGATGATGTTGTTTTCCGCGTCGGCATCCCAAGGGCCCAAGATGGTAAAGGAAGAGCGTTCCCCTCGTGGATTTTCGATCTCGACTCTGTTGCCGATGCCGATCTCGTCGATCTCGACATCCGCCGGAGTGATCACCCTGGCCCGGTTCAGCTGCTCGCCCAGCCTTTTCAGCTCGCTCTGGAGGTGCTTACGGCGCTCGACGGCGAACTTATACTCAGAGTTTTCCCTTAAATCGCCGAGAGCTCTTGCTGCTTCCACTTCCCTGGCGTTTTCGACAACTTCCACTGTGCCGATGTGCTCCAGCCGGTCTCTTGTTTTTTTGAATCCTTCTTCGGTTGTCCAGATAATCCTTCCGTCAAGAAGAACCCTGTCTTTCTTTTTCTTGTGGGGCGACAGGATTGGATGGACAACCTGGGCCAGAGACTTCAGGATCTTCATGTCGTGATCTGTGAAGGAGTGGCATTTGGAGGCCAGGAGAAGGAATTCTTTGACGTACTCCAGGGAGGCGCCTTCTAAGATGGCTCGGATGGTGGCGTAGCGTTTGCCGGAGATGATGATCAGCATCTTCTTCACCAAATCTTTCCACTCAGACATGGATTCGATTCTGTGCAGCAAGATCAGGAACGCTTCCAGAAGCTGCAGGCGGCCTTCCTTGCTTTGGAATAAAAGCTCACCCTCTTCTTCGGCCATGATTTTCTGAAAGTACCAGACATAAGCTTCAGGGTTTTGGGAGGGGTTGTCGATCAGCTGCTGGATCTTTTTCTGGAAATGCTCTCTCGGCTCTCCTGAGGATAGCTCCCTTAAGATGTAGTCGCGTAGCTGCGCCTGTTGAATGGTGAAGAAGAAATTCAAAAAGAGTTCTACCCAGTCGCTTCTGACTTCACGTATCGCTGTCAATGCTCTTTTTTTAAATGCAAGAATCTCTATTTCTTCGATGAGGGTGGCGATGGCGGCCTCGTCCCGTACGAAGCTCTTCACGTCCTTTTTTCCCCTTTTGGGGTTCGATCCCGGGATTTCTTCGAGGAGGATTGCGATTTGCAGCTCTTCTGACTTGGTAAGTCCTTTTTCCGAATAGAGCGCTTCCAGCTTTTCTACAAGCGAGTTTCTAACGTCATCCTTTTTCATCATGTTGGGAAAGTCCCTCACATAATTATAGGAGGTCTGGATGATCTTCTGGATCTCCTGGTGGCTATGGATGTCTTGGTGGAGACGCTCCTCATGGGAAACTTCTTTGGTTCTTAAAATGAAGGGGTTTTTGATGCTGGATGGGGATTCGATCATCGTATCTTTTTTCAGCTTAGCTCTCGCTCCCTGCCACCATTTGGACCACTCGTTTTCAGGGATGACAAGCTCGGAGAGCTCATCTTTGATTTCAGAAGCTGTTTTAGGCCCTAAATCCCTGAGAAGAATTTTGATAACCTTGACCGGATCCTTTTTAGCTTCATCCTCAAACTTGTTAGCGTCGATGAAGCGTCTGGAAAGGAAGTGGTCATCTGCAAGAGGCTTCAGCGTCTTAAACCCGTTTTCGAAGGTGATATGCTTTCGGCCGCTGACATTTTCGAATTCCACCGAGAGCTGTTCCCTGAGCGGGGAAACTTCAATGATCTCGCCCGTGCCCCATCCGCCCGTATGGAAAACGCATTTTCCCGGAGCCATATGGGCAAGCAGATCGTAGTTGGAGAGTGATCCTTGGAAGTTTTGTCTAGAACGCAGGCCGACCAGCCTGATCCTTTCTTGGAAAAGAGGATCTTTGGCATATTTTTTCTCGAGGGCCTTCATGGCGGAGTCGGAGAGTATCGCGCTGTTTGTGGTCTCGAGGTCGATCAGCTTTCTCAATACAGCGTAAGATTCTTCCTCGTTTTTGATGGTTTGCCAGAGCGGAAGTCCCATTTCCACGAACTTCCCGAAGCGGGCGGCTAATTCGCTTTTTTCAAGGGAGACTAAGATATTTAAGAATTCTTCAGTTTCCACCGATTCGTTGGTGCAATATTCTTCCCAGAGGGTCAATATCTTATTGAAGTCTTTTTTTGCGATCTGCTGCTCGAATTCTTTCTGATAACTCATCTTCAACTACCTTTATAGCTATATCGGGAATCCATCCCATTCAAATTGCCTTAACGCATCCTAGAACTACTAAATCCGTAAACAGTCTCTTAGAGCCTGTACTAAAACTGAAATCGCATGATTTGCCTGCCGAATTGTCCTGCAAACTCCGGAAAAATTTTCAGAATATCGGATCCATATGCTGAAAATATTTCGGTATATAGGCCAATTCAGCATCAAAGCATACTGATTTGAGTTTTAGTACAAGCTAGTAGAGATACTTTCGGTATAATCTCCGAAACTCGCTACGCCTCTCCGTTTCTATTTAAGCGGCCTTGATTTTTGAATATCGTTCATAGCCTGTCTCCAAACTCAAATCACGTGATTTGTAAACTGGACGCTTCCGGGCAAGGCATAAGAAATATGCGTGTCGTATATTTTCTTTTTTTATCTGCCTCTTTCATTCCCGGCTTTTTCGGAGGCAATTCCGCTTTGTAAGGGATTGCCTCCGAAAAGACCGGGAATGAGGAGATCAATACAAATGAAAAGTGTCAAGCTGACCTTTGTGTTCAAAGAGGAAATAATGCGGTGTTTTGGTGTGGTAGTGAGAAAGGCTGTGACGCTGGGGGGAAGGAGCTGTACGGATGCGTTGGTTTCGGGCAAAGGGGTGCGCTAGGGCCGCGTTGTGTCGAAAATTATCCTTAAAATATCCCTGAAGCTGTTGCATCCGATTTGCCCAATTGGGTTCCGGTAAAAATATAGACTCTTCCTGCTTTTTATTTCAATTCTTTTACGATAAAGATTAGTTGAAACTTTCTCTAAAAGGAAATGCCTGAATTGGTTCATTTAGATGCGCCTCATCTCCTTGAAAAAAATAGGGAATTGAATCCTTTGCGGCACGCGGCCAGCTCAGAAAATTTTCAAGGAGCGGGATTGTGTGTAAATAGTTGTATTTCAGATAAATAGGTGTTGTTGAATTATTATAAAAATTTTATTAAAATAGTAGTAGAACAGTCTTGTTCATTAAGTCGTTTTTAGCCATGGGGATGGAAGGGTAGTTTTATGCCTGAGGATCCGATGAGCCTCTTTGGAGGAGCATCTAAGAAAAAGGAGAAACCAGCAAAGGAGCCGAACGCCTTTTTGTCGCTGGAGCCTTCCGGCAAAAAAGAAGAGGAGCCGGTAGCCACCCCTCCGGTCAGCGATGCCGAAGTGGGCAGCATGATCGAAACCATTCGCGCCAAGCAGGCTGAGATCGAGTCACGTCTGGCGGAAATCGTGAGCCAGGGAACTGTATTGCCCCAAGGGTTGCAAGATCTGCTTAAAGACTTGTCTAACTGGCCTCTTCGCAGGCAGCAAGAGATTGTGGCCAAAGCCCATGAAATGATCGATCAGGTGAACGATATTTTAGGCCCCGGCCAAGAACAGGTTTTTCTGAGGAAACAAGAGAAGAAACACGAGAAGCGTTCCCAAAAGGCGCAGAAAATCAGAGGAAAAAGAAACTGGATTTCCATGCAGTAAAAATGTTTGGCTTTTAAATTTTTCTTCAGCAGACTCGGGTTATCCAAGGTTCCTGTTTAAGCCGCATTCAGTTCTGCAGCCGATCTACCACTCCGGAAGATAGGGAAGCGGGCTGAGGGTAAAACGGGAGTCGATAATACTGAATCACAGAGCGGGTCTTTTGTATGGTTGGAAAAATCGATCTCTTCATGCCGCCGCGCAGCCAATACGGCGTTTTACACCATTTTACGGAAAAATTGGCAGAGGCTTTCACGAGACAGGGTGTTGAATCGACGATTCTGGAGGCCGAATGGAATAATCCGAAGCCTTTTTTAGACAGATTGCTCAGCAACAAACCCGACTGCACCCTTTCCTTCAACGGACTTCTACCCGATGATGAGGGCCGTTTTTTCTGCGATCTGATTGGCATTCCCCATGTCGCCTTTTTGGTCGATTCGCAAAATCAGTTTTTTCCCCTTATCCAAAGCCCCAATACCATCATTTCCTGCACCGACCGCTACACATGCGACTTCTTTAAAGGAGTCAAAAGCAAAAATGTGCTCTTTGTCCCGCATGGAGTGGAAAGGGAGCTCTCCCCTGATCCGGAACCGCTGAAGACCTACGACGTCGTGATGCTGAACTCCTTGATCGATTATGAGGAGATGCGCAATGAGTGGAAGGAGAAGTACCCTCCTATCATCCTTGAAGCGATGAATGAGGCGATCGAGGCAACGATGGCGGATAATTCAACCTGGTATGTGCAGGCTTTTGTCTATTCCCTCGACCGGCAGATAGAGCTGAAGGGCGCGATCGATCCGAGGCAGGTTGACTTTCCTACTGTTTTCGATGATCTGGAAATGTACCTGAAAGGGATTAGCCGCATTCAGCTTCTCCGCTCGGTCAAAGATGCGGAAGTTCATGTTTTCGGAGCCGGGGTGGAAGGAAAGAGTTGGAAGCATTTCATTGGAAAGGACATGCCCAACATCATTTTCCATGAACCGGTTCCGTACGGGCAGGCCATGGAAATCATCAAACAGAGCAAGATCGTGCTCAACATCTGTCCGTGGATCCGCAATGGTTCCCATGAGAGAGTACTAGTCAGTCTGGCGCTCGGCGCCCTCCCCCTGACGGACGAGAACCTCTTCTTTAAGGAGAACTTTGAGAATGGTAAAGAGATCGCCATGTTCAGTTATCCCGAGATGGACAAAATTAACGACCAAATCAATGAATATTTGTCGAATGACTCTTTAAGGGATGCGATTACGAAGGCCGGAAGGGCGAAAGTGCTTAAGCATCACACCTGGGATTCCCGCGCACGGCAGCTTATTGAAGAGCTCACCCCTATCTTAAATGCCCAGAAATCGTCGAAGGGGTGAGCGGCTTGCCACCGCCTTTTGCTTTCTGAACTGTTTAGAGACAGCCCCCATTGCGTAGGGTGAGGAATGTGCATTTCAGGGGCAGGGTCCCTTCTCTTTGATTTCCCGATTCCAGGTGGTGAGGAGAGCCAAACGTTCTTTCAAGAGATTAAGATCGCTGAGTTGCTTTTTGACAAAGGGTTCGTCAAGCAGAGGGTGGTCTAAAATCTTCCAAAGGGCGTCGAGCTCCAAAGTTTCTTTACTGCTGCTGGACCGTTCTTTGATTTTCAACGCAAGATAAAGAGCTGCTGCGTAAAGAGCTTTTTCCAGCCGTTCGTTCAAGGCTTCTTCGGTCAAAGCCATGGTGTTTTTAAGTTCGACCAGACATCCATTTTCCTTCTGATGAATTAAATCGTTTTCTTTAAGCAAGATGTGGTAGTAATTTTCCATGTCCTTGGCCAGAAGGGTCAATTCTAGGTAGAGCTTTTCTTGGGTGACAGGCAGGGAATCCATATTTTTCTCCAATTTTCTGCCTCCTTGGAGCATATTTCGTGCCAACCCTCCCGTTATATCCTTGGTCTGTCTCAAAATTTTAGCTTTCTCTACGAGGCTGTCTACAAACTGAAATCGTATGATTTGTTTTCCGGTTGGTTTATAATCGCCTATTTTGTGAAAGATTTTAGGTTGTTTGAATGGACGTGGATCGGCTAGCTGCGTGGTTTGAGATCAATAAACGTGCTTTTCCTTGGCGGGAGACTAAAGACCCCTATCGGATCTGGATTTCCGAGGTGATGCTTCAGCAGACTCAGGCACAGGTCGTGATCCCCTATTTCGATCGATGGATTGAAAAATTTCCTACAATAGAGGCGCTTTCAGAAGCTGAAAAAGATGAAGTTGTTAAAGCTTGGGAAGGCCTTGGGTATTACTCAAGGGCGCGCAACTTGCATCGCGGAGCAAAGGACGTGGTGAGTCGGTTCGGGGGCAAAATTCCGGCCACCAAAGAAGAGCTTCTTTCTATTCCGGGCATCGGAGAGTATACTGCGGGGGCAATCTTATCGTTTGCCTTTTCACAGCGCTCCCCCGCAATTGACGGCAATGTCATCCGCGTGATCACTCGTTTCTTCCGAATCCGGGAAGAGATTTCAATCGCTTCCACCAAAAGAGCTATTTTAAAGGCTGTCGAAGAAATTTTGCCTAAAAAAAATTCCCATATTGTCTCGGAGGCTTTGATCGAGCTGGGAGCGACAGTTTGTAAGAAAAAGCCTTCTTGCATAGCCTGCCCCGTTAAAAAAGGGTGTCTTGCATACCTTCATGGGGAAGAAGGAGAGATCCCTTTCATTAAAAAAAGGGCTGCAACTGTCTTTCTGCGCCGGGCTGTTTTTGCCGTCGAACAAAGCGGTAAATTGCTCATCCGGCGGGAGGTCGAGAAAGGAATTATGCAAGATCTCTATGCCCTGCCTTCGATCGAGATTTCAGAACCCATTTCGGGGGCAGTGGCAGTCGCTCTTTTGAAAGAAAAATTTGGAATTGATGCCGGTTTTCAGCTTGCTCTTCCCGAAGTGGAGCATACCTACACCCGGTTTCGCGTGACTTTAAATCCTGTGAAGGTCTATGCCCAGGGTCCTGAACTGCCGGCAGGATTTCAGTGGGTGTCCTTCCCTGATCTGAAAGAATTTCCCTTCAGTTCCGGATATCGGCGCATTCTCAGATTGTTAAATGTTAAATAAGGATGTTGGTTTGTTAATATAATATTAATTTTACTTTAACACTAACTTAACAGTCTTTTGCGAAGATGGTTTCTAAGCTTTTAAAAAGGAGTTTAGAAAGTATGATCCCGCAAAGAACAGAAATGACTGGCGCCAGTCAACAATATACCCCCTATGCTCAGCAACAGCCTGGAGCAACCCATCCTATGACCCACATGTTCCAGCACTATGCACCCCAATTCGGCTATATGCCGCCGATGCCGACGCAGATGGTTCCTGTGTGGCAAACACCGATCGTTGGCTACAGAACAGAACTGGTTCAAGGTGCAGATGGCTCTTTCTATCCGGAGAATGTTCCCGTCTATGGTCACCCCCAGCTTGTTCATATGCCGGTGCCAACTTATTATCAGGCAAATAACTACTATGCTGATGAGCCGACAGAAGAAATTTCGCAAGACAGCGATTTCGATATTCCATCGGATCAGGTGGGCCGCGCCCTCGAAAACGTGACGAACTCGGTTTATCTGGACACTTTGACGGGAACCTCCCATGGTGTTGACGCTTTTTTTGCGCCTCAGGAGACGGTGGCAGTTGAAAAGCCTGCATTGCAAAGGCAGAAAGAACCGGCAGAGCTTCTGCAGCAGTTTGTGACGAAAGCTCAATCGGAAGTGATCACGGTAAATCGCCTAGATTATCAAAAGATGATCCGAGATTTCAAGGATGACACTACAAATCCAAAGAAGTGGGAAGATGCCATGTTGCACGACGTTCCCCAAGGAATGCTGAAGAATTTGGATAAGCTTCATTATTTCGTCAAGCCGAAGGAAGAGGAAGATAAGGGAGGGCGAACAACGTTCTTGTTTCCTTGCATGGTTACCTGTAAAGGGAACATGAGCACCAAGCAAGTGGCTGAGAATCAAGACAGGATGTGTCTTGAGTTGACGTTGGTGCAGGACGGAGAACCTATGCACATGTTCTTAAGGCCGCTGAAGGAAAATGATAATTTCAGGGACCGAGTGCTCGGAGATAATAGGGAAAACGTAGAGCAGAAGCTGTACGAAACTATGTATCCCTCAGTAGCCTCTTCTCTCAGTCATAAAAAGAAAACTCAAGCTCCCACAAGGACCCATGCTGTTGTCGATGACGGCATTCACTTGAATTTCTGGAGCCCCTATGGAGTAACGATCAAGGCAGATAAAAAATAAGTTCTTTGCCCTGGAAACTAATAGCGCCCGTTAGGATCTCGATCCTTTCGGGCGTTTTTTTTGTCAAACACTGATCCCGCAAGTGTCTCAAATTGGGTTTTGGTAAAGGGTAATCTCTCCTAGAGGGAGGAAGTTTTATATTTCTAATATTAGGTGAGTTAGGATCGTTAGATCTCTAGGATTTTTCTTTGCTAAAAAAATAAGTTCAGCCAGTTTTAGTATGAATTATAAATTTAGTGTTATGTAGTAAAATAAATTTGCGTTTATTTAATTGCTGTTTTTTGTTAAACTCTGTGGAAAAATTTTTAACAAAATAGGTAATTATGGAACCTAATGATTATTCCTCGTCAGGTTATGCTAGTCGTGGCGTGCCAATATATCCCTACAATCAACCGCCAATGCCCGGATACAACAACCAAATTCCTGTACCCAATCCCTACTTCATGGCCCCGCCGATGCCGATGTATCCTGGTTGGAGCAATCCCCCTTTGATGCAGTGGATTCGACCTGTCATCGGCGAGAGGGAGGAGTTTTGCAGGTGTGATGACGGTAACTGGCGGGTGTGCCGGGTTCCTGTCTACGGCGAACCTTGCCAGATGCCTGTGCAAGTGCCCTTTCCGGTTCATCGTTATCCGCCCGCTCCGTTGCAAATGCCCGTGACCGATCCTGCGTCGGCAGCCGCTATCCCTTCGGCTCAACCAGTGGAAGAAAAAGATGATGCGGAAGAGAGTGAAGGCTCTGATCTTTATCTTCCCGATGACACCGTGGGTGCCGCAGCAGATATTGAATCACCCTCTCCTGCTCTGCCGCTTTCGGCGCTTGTCCAAGAGAGCGACGAGACAGCAGCATTTTTTGAAGAATCGCCACTTGAGCTGCAGGCTGATGATTTCCATGGAGAGGCTCCCGACTCCATTCTGAAGCAGTTCGTCGAGGTTGCCAATAGTGGCGTGAGTGTGAGGCCTGGGCAATATTATAAGCAATGGATCAAGAAATTTGAGCAAAACCCCCGTTTAGATAGTAATTGGTTGGGTGCTATGCTCCATGATGTGCCGCCCCAGATGGTGAAATGCCTGGATAAGATTCCCTACATTTTCCGCATTCAAGTCGGAAAATTTGGTGCGGACAATCCGAGCTTTCTTTTCCCCTGCGCGCTGAGCAAAGTTCCTGCCAAGAGAAAGTTGAGAGCAGTGGCTAAATGCAAAAGCAGCATGTGTCTTGAGGTGACTCTTGACAATGCCACCAGGCTGCCATTTCACCTCTTTTTGAGGCCTTTGAAAAGCAGTGAGTCTATTGAGCGGCAATATGATGGTAAGAAAGATGAAGTGACTAACGGGCTGTATGACACCAACTTTCCTTCGCTCGGCGCGAAGCCTGTCTATTTTACATTCCGATCCCAAACCTACGGCACCGAGATCACGGCGATCAAAAAATAGGCCCGCCCTCACTCACACTGGCTCAAGGCTTCCCTGAAAAGGGGAGCCTTGATGCATCACCTTCCAGGCACTCTGCCTTGAGATCGTCACTTAAGCAGTTCCCGGTTTTTCTCTTCCAGTTTCAGATACTTGTAGAATGCTGTTTCGGCGTTATAGAGTGAAATATAAAAACCTTGGAACCCGCCTAAAAAACCTCTTTTAAGGACATAGCTTTTAAAAAACGCGAAGAGGCCGTGCCGGAGAGCTTTTCCTTTCGAGCTGGAGACTTTTCCCATGCGTTCTTTGGCAAATAGCTCCGTATAATGCTGCATTTTCTGCAAAAAATCGGAGTAAGTCTGATAGGGGTAGTGTATGAGAGAGGAGCGGAGGCGGACGATTTTCAAGCCTTCGGTCTTCACGCTTTCGTGAACAGCCGCTTCGGTGAAGGACGTTTTTTGCCGGTGATAGAGGCGGTATTGAAAATCGGGGTGCCAGCCGCACCAGCGGATCCATTTTCCCTGGAAATAGTTTTTTCTTGAAACCGCATAGACAGTGTCTTTGTCAAGGGCTAAGTTATCCAGCTCTTTAACCAACTCCCGCGGCATCACCTCATCGCAATCGAGAGAAAATATCCAGTCGTGATCCGCTTTTTCAGAAACTAGGTTATGTGTGGGGCCGAATCCGAAAAAGGGACCTTCCAGCAGGAGTACATTGGGAAAACTCGCGGCGATCTCCTTGGATTTGTCCAAAGAGCCGTTGTCGTAGACAACGACCTGCCCAAAATCCTTGGTCGCCTCCAAAACATCGGTTAGATATCTTTCGCCATTTTTGACTAAAATGGTAACACTGATATTTTTTAAGTTTTCCATAGATTTTAAAGTGTTGAATACCTAATTTTAATATTTCGTTTTAGATGATTTTTTTGTATAATCGATCTTTAAATTAATTTTTGGTGTTATATGCAATCACTTAGCAGCCCGTTCAAAAGCTGTTATGCACGATCCGGTTTAGCAGGCGGAGGCGTCTTTGAGGATAACGAGGTTGTCAATTCGAGGCAACAGCACCAGAGTGAAAAGATATCTTGCCTTTTGAACACTCTTTTTAGACCGCGCGAGATCAGTGATCTCCAAACTGAACGACGGCGGCTCGGGTCTTCCATCACCCTTATTAAGGATATGGTCGAGGAGATCAAAGAGAAGCAAGAGAAAGGAGTGTTTCAAGACGAGAAAAGCGGCTCATTCTGTCTGAAGAATATAATCGACATTATAGTCAATGCTATGACCGAACTTTACGAGATCCTGGGAACTACTCCCCTCCCTCAGGCGGGGAGACATAATCTTCGACGTCAGCAGCTACAATTGGCGCACTCTTCCCTTGTTGCCGAAGAGCGGCGGTTTAATTTAATGCCAAGAATGAGAGCTGAACCCGAATTTGCGGGTGTGGATGCAGCACTCTTTCCACGAAACGAAGGGGGCAACCGATTTTTAACCCAGATTTCCTTCCTTACATTTTTGGAGTCGAACGAGGGCAGGCAGGTATTAGACAGACTCAAAGAGGAGATCAATCCAGGGGAAATCGCTGTTTTTTCAGACACCATCGACTATCTGACCCGGGTTCTCGCTCCCGGATATATCAAACTTTTGTCTCAGATTGAAACGGAGAAATATCTTGATAATATCCGAGTTATCAAGACAGACGAGTCAGAGTATTATCCAAACCTGGAGCGTAAGCTTCGAGAGATTATTAAGAGTTATATACTCAACAACGAAGGGTTTATGCTGCCCTTCGGCTGGGCGTTGCCTGGAGGGAGTGTCGGGCACCACATGCTCCTTTGGGGAGATCGGTCTGAATCTTTAGAAGGGCATGCTAACATTCGTTATATCGACACGACTCAAATTGCAGAAAATGACACGCTGCCTAAAACCCAAGCTGTAGCGAAATCCCTAAAGAGAGTTGCAGGATTGGAAACAACAGCGCTGATTAATCCCAATCATCCAGCTCTTTTGAACAAGAAATGTTCTGTTGGATTTTCTAATGTCTCGCTGGCCAAAGTTATTAACCGCGCCGCCCGTATAATCCTGCTTCAGATTCCGAAATTCGCCGAAAAGACTGCAAACACCACAACAGACGATCTTCGGATGTTTTTGCTGAAAATTAACTACTCCTTGGGCACAACCGAAAAGCCGCTTGTGGACGAAGAGTCTCCGTTATCGAGGTGGAAGTGGTATAAATCGCCCTCTTGCGCCCTGGAAACCTTTCAACCTCTCTTGCAGGAAATCGCTAAAAAATTCCTGCGTGATAAGAATATAAACGATCGTGATGTGGAGCAACATCTAAGAGGCTGTTTCGCGCTTTTGATGCAAAGTTACAAAGCGTCGCTCGTGAATAAGTTTTTAGATGAAGGGTCGCCCGGTATTAGCAGGGAGAATGCTTGGCTTGGTCGAGCTTATCGAAATGCGATTTATCAAGTAGCGCTTGAAACGATTCACGAAGACAATCTCGTTGGAGAATTGAGCCACCGCGATTGACCCTGAATTAACGGGTGAAGTTGTAGCAGATGGTCTCTTAGCTCACTTACCGTTTATACCGAAAGCCTATCAAAATTTGGTATAGGAGCTCTCTCTTTGCTAATCTCACATTTTGAGACTTTTTCGATGTAGTTCCCAAATCCTATTCCCAAGGGGTTGAGGAATGAATTTTTATTGTTTTGTTTAGACTTTTCTTGCATGGTGTTTTTGCCAAATGCAAGGAGTTCAAGATGACGCAATTACTCAGCAAATCAGCATCAACACAAGCCTTGAACAAACTGGATATGCCTTCTCGTCCAAGAAGGCTCAGAAGATCGGATGCCATAAGAGGCCTTGTCCAGGAGACGCGGCTTCATCCGAGAGATCTGATTGTGCCTCTTTTTATAGCTCCCGGAGACAGGCGTACAGATGAGATCACCAGCATGCCGGGAATCTTCAGGCTCTCACTCGATCATACGCTAAGGGAGATTGAAGCGCTTTGCACTCTTGGCATCCGAGCGGTGGATCTCTTTGCGTATGTCGCGCAGGAGATGAAAGACAGCCGGGGGAGTGAAGCCCTGCGGCCGGATAACCTCTTGGCAGAGTCTATCCGCACCATCAAAAAGGAATTCCCTGAAATCCTTGTCATGGCCGATATCGCTCTCGATCCCTATACAGATCATGGTCACGATGGAATCGTCAACGCGTCCGGGGATATTGTTAATGATGAAACTGTCGAAGTTCTATCGGAAATGTCCTTGCTTGCCGCAAGAGCCGGTGTGGATGTGGTGGCTCCAAGCGATATGATGGATGGAAGAGTCGCCTCAATCCGATCGGCTTTGGACCAAGAAGGCTTTGAGCAGGTATCGATTCTTTCTTATACAGCGAAGTATGCCTCCAGTTTCTACGGTCCCTTCCGCGATGCGTTGGATTCAAAACCACGCTTCGGTAACAAAAAAACGTATCAGATGAACCCTGCCAATGTCAGGGAGGCTTTGAGAGAGGCTGAGCTGGATGAGGCCGAGGGTGCCGATATGCTTTTGGTTAAGCCGGCGCTGCCCTATCTCGATGTGATTGCCAAAATCAAGGAGAGGACTCATCTGCCTGTCGGAGCCTATCATGTCAGCGGCGAGTATGCCATGGTGATCGCGGGTGAAAGGGCGGGATGGATCAAAGGCGACGACGTCTTTTTAGAGTCGCTCACCTCCATCAAAAGAGCCGGAGCCGATTTCATTTTGACCTATGCCGCCAAGCGTGTTTTACCCCTGATCCAGTAGGGTGTGACGAATGTATACCGAAAGCGTCTCAAAATTTGGCATCGAGGCATCTTAATTTTGTCTTAGGTCGTTAATACGTTCGTACAGGCCCTCCTTGAGGGTGACGAACTGTCCGACGTCGCGGAGCCAGGCGGACATTCCATAGGAGAAGCGCTTCCTGGAAGAGTGGGTATAGAAAATATCGAGGGGCATGGAGATCATGACCCCTTTGTCGTAGTAGGTCTCTCCGTTGATTTTGTCATGGCCGTTGGTTCTTGTGTACCAAAGAGTGAGCCTTAACCCGCTGTCGAAATAGCGCGAGACTTCGTAGCGGATACCGAGATCTTTTGCCAGAAATCTTCCGGCTTTGATCCCGAACTGCAGCTGGGTCTCGGCCCAGTCGTAATAGAGGTTTACAAATCCTTGCGTGCCTAAGAAGGGAACATATTCAGGGGTGAAGCCGTGCAGTTTGCGAATTTTGTCGCTGAAGCCGATTCCGCTCGTTGTCCTTCGTTTGACGACCGAGCCTTCCAATCCGATGGCAAAAGCGCTGCCGACAGGGTAGTAGAGCACCTCTCCAAATAGACCCCCATACATCCGGTCAAAATAGCCCACGGCTCCTTCAAAATAAAATCCCCGGCCCATGTTCCATACTTTATTGAGGTAGAGCTCTTCAAGCTGCAGCCCTCCCTGCTTGAAGTAGCTGATGATATCGCTTCTTACGTTGATGATTTGCGAGGGATTGAGCCGGTCGACATCTTGAATGTCTTCCAAGTCGGCAAAGAGGCGATGTGTCAGCACGCAAGAGTAATGGATATCGCCTTCTAAGAATCCGTCCAGGGCAAGGGCAACGCCCAGAGAGTATTTAAATTTACCCCGGGCGCTTCCGAAAAAGGAGTGAAAATCGGGGAGGAGAAAGGCATCGAACAGATCGCGTTTTTTCTGGTAGATTGTCTGTCCGAAGCAGGGCGGTGAGACTTCCTTAAGGGGGGTTGCGATGCTGAGCTCTATAAATCCCATTTCTTTTGCTACATAGCTCCGCACGTAGGGGAGGTAGAAGTAGTATTCGTGCACAGCCATCAGGTCGTCACTGATGACGACCACTGCTCTATCGAAATCAGAAGGGGCCAATGCGCCGAGAAGATGGGCAAGTCTCAATCTGGCGTCGGGTTCCAGCCTCCAAGACTCATTGATGGCCTCGATTCTTAAAATTTTCTCTTTGCAGGGACCACGCTCCACGCGGATGCTGAGCGTGTTGAAGCCGTGGTTTTGAAATGCCGATGCGATTTCCGCGGCAAAGATGCCCGTCGGCCTCAAGGGGCCAAGGGGTTCTCGGATAGCCGGCGCCTGGTAAGGTATCGGGTCTTCGATTTTGGGAACAAAGCCTTTGGTGTGTCCAAGGTTGTAGTAGCAAGAGGCCTGGAAGGCAAGAGCATCGCCGCGGATATAGCTCATGGAGAGGTCGACCATATCGTAGAGGCGCCATTTAACACCCCAATTGATGGGGCTTTTTTTCACACGCCCATCCGGATGCGGTTCGATTTTTTTGCTTTCATAGGGAGTGGCGTCCCATTCGGCCGACAGAATGAGCGAATTGAGCTGGAGGGGCATATCGCATGAGCGAAAAGGCATCCATGAAATTCCTCCGAAAAGCCCTCGGATGCGCCACTGACCAATCCCGAAAGTGAGCTCGATGGCCTGTTCCATGAAAACTTTCGTGAAGACGAGGTAGCGGCTTTTAAAGGCCCTGGTTCCTAAAAAATCTTGGAAGCCGATGGCAATCCCCGGTAGTTCATATCCGGAGTCTTCCGCTTTAAGGATGGCAAATTTGACGTTGGCTCCCTTATCGGAGAGGTCTCCGAACCCAAAAGGGCTCAGCACAGGGTCCTCGATCCCTCTGAATACCCGGTAGTTCATGGTGATTTCCACGTTGGGGTGGATCATGGCTCTCGCGCTATAGATGCAGTAGGGATCAAGCCAGGCGTAGCCGAGCGCCATTTCGCCATCGTCTCCCACCCGTGCTGTCGGCATGGTGAATAAACCGCCCTCCAGGAGTGCGTTGTAGTGGACCGGAAAGGTTTGGTTGACCTTCCTGTTCCAGTAATCGACGATGGCCAGATCGTCAAACAGCAAGTCGGCATCCGCGAAATTTTTTTGGTTCCATGTGGAAAAGAGCGTGAGAAAAAAAATAAAAAGAGCCGATGAGAGTGAACCCTTAAAGTAATGCACGCATTTGCTGTGATAGGTTCTTGCCATGAAACGTCAGCGTCTTAGGGTGAACAGGCTCTTGGATAAGGGTAGCAAAAGTAACGCAACAGGTGCCCTATACCACTGGTTGTTTTCGATGAGTGGCATGGGGTGTACCCAAAGTTTCTCAAAATTGGACTTTGAGTAAGCCCAAATTTAGAGATGCTTTCGGTTTAATAGGGGAGGATAAAGAGGAGTGGGAAGAAAATCAAGGGTAGGCTTCTTCCCATCCGAAGCTTTCGGTATATAGAGTGTCTCTAGCCGAGCAGTTCCTGAGCGTGATTTTTGAGCCCTTGCTTCACGATGCCTACCATCTCTATTTTGGATGGACAGACAAAGGAAGGGAGGGAGAAGTCCTCAGCTGCTACGGTGAGCAGCCCCAGCTCTTCGGCAAGGTCTAAATCATCAGCCATAATCGCTTTTACGAGAGGCATCGTCGGTACCGGCAATGGTTGGACCTCATCATAAAGGGTGGGGTCGATAAACGCTCTCTTTTCACCATGCTGGCTGGTGGTGAAATCGTATTCTTTGCCCAAATTAAAGAGTCCGGAGAGATAGGCGCCGCTGAAGGAGAACTTTTTAGAACCCAGGCGAAAGAAATGGAGAAACTCCCTTTTAGTGGGTTCTGGAATCGCTGTGAAGGTGAACGCGTAAAATCCCAGAAAGTCTTCGATACCGACGCGGTTTCCCATAAGCGGATCGCCGCTGATCAGACGCATCTCTTTTTTAGGGAGGCGCCCTGCTGTAAGCACATTGATGGGGAGTCCTTCCCGCGCTTTGTAGTAGCCCGATTGCCCATCGATGATGCCCGGTCCGGCCACGCTTACAACTCTTTCAATTTCATAGACTCCTCGTTGCACCGCGGCGCCTATCATGACTGCGTCATGAGCTGAAAGTACCCAGAGAACTTTTTCGGAGGAGCCGATTGGGGCGATGTGATGGATGTGTACGGAAGCGAGTCCGATGGGATGTGGCCCTTCCACCGTATGCCGCTCCACTCCTTTCGCTTCGAGAAACGCCCTTTCACTTGTGTCATGACGGTAGACAAGGTGCACTTTGCCGTCGGTCAGTTTTGTCAGCGCCTCGAGGCCCTTCTGAAAGTCTTGCTCTTTGCCGTGGATCTGCATTTCAGCCGAGGGTGTGAAAGGGGCGGATTCGACTGCACGCACGAAAATGGCATCCGGTTTTTTGGTCGGATTGGCCAGAACATCAAAGGGACGCTGCCTGATGCGTGGCATGATGCCGAGTTCGGTAATTCTTTCCAGGATCTCTTCCCGGCTGGCTGTCTCGAGTTTGAGCGGTTGCTTTTCAATTCTTTCTTCTTTTGCCGCAACATCGATGACCACGTAAAGAATGCGCCTCTTTTCACCGCGGCGTATTTCCGAGATGATCCCGCCTGCCGGAGAAACGAAAACTCTTGCGGGAGCGGCTTTATCTTGGGCGATCGCTTCACCGATCCGCACTTCATCGCCCACTTTTTTCAGCGCATGGAAGCGCACGTCTTCAAACACGCTCAGATCGAGGGCAATTTTTTTTATTTCCAGTGAGTTGGAGCTCTGGCCTGTCGGTGTTAGGCTCTTCAGGGTTCCGGAGGGTTTTCCTTTGATAGGGATGTCGAGACCCTTGGAAATTTTGATGTGCACGATGAACTCCTGTTCTTTACTCTTCTTTTGGCCTTTTAACTTTAAAAGCTTAAGGTGCCGGTGTTTTCCCAGGGGAGGCCTTTCCGAGGGCTAATGATTTCCGGATAAGCTTTTAAGAAATTCGCCCGTCATAATCAGGGGGCGATAAGTTCCTTGTCCAGGTACCAACTTATCTCTCGGATTCGTTTTCGTAAAGAGTGTTTTATACCGCAAGCCTAGCAAAATTTGGCAGGGGGGCTTTGAGAAAGTCTTGGAATTATAAAAATGCAAGTTGCCTAATATTAGAAGGATGAAGTCGCCCATCATCTTTCGACCCTGGTGAGTTTTCCCGGCGCGCAAACCCAAATTTGGACGAGCTTGCGGTAAAGAGCCTGAATTACAATTTAAAATGTATGTTTTGGTGTTGAATTTATACCGCAAGTATCTGAGAATTTAGCTCTCTCAAAGCTAAAACCACAAATTTTGAGACACTTGCGGCATAGTAAATCAGCCGAATCAGAACATATTTAAGTGCGGTGCCATGGAGCGTTTTTTAAGAGTAGTCGGAATGGATGGTAAGCGCTTCAGTGATTTGGAGAAGCAGCTTTTGTCAATAGACGTCCAACCCCTTTGGATTTCGGAGAGCGAAAGCGGATTAGAGGTCGGAATTCTCTCCACTCAAAAAGCACAAGAGATTTTAAAAGCCATGCAGCTTCCCTTCGAAGAGTTAAGCTCCCATACGATTGACTGGGATGCCCAGTGGGCCTCTTTCGCCAAGGGGGTGGCGCATGAGGGAGTGTATGAGATTGAATTTAGCAAACTGGAAATTGAGGCTGAGGGCAGTTTTTTCTTAAAGGCCGGACCGGGGTTCGGTGATCTCTCCCATCCAACGACGCAACTGATGATGAACCTGATGGTTCGCTACTGCAGAGGCAATTACTGCATTGATATCGGCTCAGGAAGCGGTATTTTGACGGTGGCAGCGATGAAACTCGGCGCAAGCCGGGTAGAGGCGTGTGATATCGACGAGCAGGCCGTTGTACACACCCGAGAGAATATCGCCTTGAATCATTTTGAAGGTAAGGCGTCAGTACATCTTCCTGAGGAGATGTGGAAGGCCGTTACAGCCAGCCCCCCAGCCAGTCCGGTCATCTTAATTAACATGATAGAGAGCGAGCAGCGTCAGGCGTTGCCGTGGAACTATCTGAAAAAACTTCCGGCCTTCACACTCATCGCATCGGGACTTTTGAAAGAAGACACGCGATCTTATTGCAATTGGATCCAATCATTTGGGCCCAGGCTGCAATCGACTGTGGATTCCGGAGAGTGGTCGGCCCTTATTTTTGAGTTTGCGGCGGCAAAAGACAACCTTGAATCTTCTGAAAGTGGGTTTGAAAGGCTTTGAGGGTTTCTTCGCTGATGTGGTGCTCCATTCCTTCAACGTCAATGCGGGCTATCTCTTCAGGAACTCCTAAAAGAAGCAGGTACTGCAGCAAAAACTCATGCTTTTTTTTGCTGAAGGAAGCCAGCTCCAGCCCTTTTTCCGTCAATCTCACGGGCTTGTGGCTCTCGGTCTGAAAAAGGCCTTTACTCTCTAACCTTTTGACAGTCCTGATGACGGTGACATGCGACACCCCTAACTGCTTGGCGATGTCGCAGGTTCTGGCTTCTCCCTTCTGCTCTATTAGGTCAAAGACGATCTCGACGTAATCTTCGGCAATTTCCGCAAGGTGCTGTTTTCTTGTTTCGATGAAGGCCTTCGCCCTGGATTGTTTTTTTTTCATATCCTCTCTATCTGGTATTCTCCGGGAAGCTTGAAAAATCCTAAACTTGGCGATAGCTCTTTCAACTCTTCATTGGCAATTTCCGCGACCCTGTTATAGCTTGATCGGGTCTCCTTCAAGCTTTGCAGGTATGTTTTATAAGCTTTTTTTGTCCGTACGAAGTCCCCCTCGTTCACCATATACCACAGGTGGAAGAAAAACGCTGTCGCTAGTGCTTCGACGGCATTGAGAGGCCACTCGCCGAAGTGTCCGGTGTCCGTCAGCTCCTTTTTGTCGAGATAGAGCTCTTTGCCAAGTCCGAATTCCCCAACGTAAGAAAAAATCGCGGTGACCATAAGGATTATGGGGATTGCCACCCCCATGATGAGCGAGCCAAGCCTTTTGCTGATGCCATTTTTGGCAACCGATCGCTGTCCGTCGTGGATCCGGTGAAAATAGTACTTTATCGAGGTAGCCTCTTCAAGATCTCTTTTGATATCGCAGAAAACTTTTTTCAACGCTTTATCTTTGCGGTAGAGAGAGCACTCGGAGGGGAGTGGGTTTTTTTCCAGGATGTCAAGGGCTGTGATGCGCCTTGCAACAAGGCTCTTTTGAAAAAGGCACTGACTTTGATAGGCATCGAGGAGGTCGTTGATCTTCAGATAAAGGTGTTTGGCGGAAGCGGGATCCTCCGCGATGGCAGCGTGCTGAGTGGCAATCCATGTCTTCAAGGCTTTCTTGACTGTGATATATTCTCCTTCCCTCACGAGCTTGAGAAGAAGCGCACCCGTTCCAAAAAGTGAGAACACAGCCAGCGCGCTCCAGCCGCCGCTATCACCTAAAGAGCGCAGATAGACAATATCGGTTGTGTTGCCGGTCGTGTTGTGATGGGCCAGATCGATTAATGCTCGGACAGATCCTTCAGATGTAAAATAGGCGACAGCGAGTCCGTATACTTTGGCCGCGAGGGCGGAAGAAACCATCAGGGTGCCGGCTAATCCTCCCTTTTTCTTGGTGATAGCCTGGGCCGCTCTTGCGAACCGGCTGATAAACCATCGGTCGTCTGTCTCGGCTTTTATCCATTGAGTCATTGTCGGTGTCATCTGTTTTCTCCAGGGGTTGATTGTAGCTTATGATACATCTTACAATGTAGCAAATGCTACATTTTGGGCCAGCACTTTCTTTTTCAAATTATTTGTCGCTATAGTTTATTAAATCTTAATAAACTGTTAATCATATTTAAACTTCATTGATGTTATAATTGACTCATAAAAAAGGATTTTTATGACTCAAGAAAGAGAATTGACGCGATGCGAGAGTTTTGGGCTCGCGCAAGGACTGACAAAAACGCTAGATGCATGGGATCAGTCCCAGAATCACCCCGTGATAGGCAAAGTGGGTGCCAGGGTGATCGGCGTGATGGTAACCCCAGTCGCTTCCGTGATCGATGCGATCGCTCATTTAATTCTCTTTGGGTCGAAATTAGTGGTTGCCACAGTGCTTCTGCCCTATAATTTCATCGCGACACTCTTTATTCCTTCGATCGCCCTTCCTAAAGACCTTGAGATCAGCTCATCCTTAGTTCACTTAACGCGCACTGCCGAAAGCGTGATCGGCATCGTCACCCTTCCGGTGATGTGCATCTTCGATCCGGGCCGTGCCTCGTTGATCGCCAATCATAAAAATTACACCCAAGATAACGGGAAGCCCGCTGAGAAGACGCCTCCTGAAGTTAAAGACAGGAAAAAACTGGTCAACCCGAAGAAGAGAAAAAGATCGGATGGGGCTAAACCGGAGTCATCGAGGAAAGCGGCAAAGGCTGAAACTAAAGAGGATTTGAAAGCGCTACTGGCTGAGGTGGAGAAAAATTCCGAAGTTCTTACCAAAAAACTTGGAACCGAAAAAGTGGATCCGGTAAGCGACTTCTCATTCGGTTTTGAAACAAAACCGATTACAGCAGGCGCAGCCACCGAATTTTTTATGGAACATTCGCTAGACAGCCTCGCCCCAATGCAAGATGAGCAAGAATTTTTTGCTTTGGATATGGAAGCTTATCAGCAAAAATCGCTGAATTTGGATTCGATGCTCGATGAGTTGGACGCTCTTGCCGAAGAGATAGAGGCCTATAAGAAGAGCCAATTTTCCTTTTCCTTAGATTCGATACTCGATGACGAGCTCGTTTTTGAACAAGAGGAGACAGTGGCAAATACCCAGCTCGCCGAATCCATGGAAGAGACGCCAGAGCCCCCCAAACCCAAAAGCGATTTCAAATTTGAGCCAAATCCAGGTCCCTTGCCCAAGCCAAAGAAGCTGAATGTGCAAGAAGGCGATTTTTCCTTGCTCGCCGCCAACTTAAAGCAGAAATCCAATCTGGCAGACAAGCTGAAGGCTGCAAAATCTAAACCCGGATTGTCGGAGCTCGTTCCCCACGCTGTCAAGCAAGTAAAGCCGATGATTGAGTCCAACAAGAGCGAAGTCGCGGGCGCGCTTAAAGTAACTGAGCAGCAGCTGGCTAAAGAGCATGAAGAAAAGGTGAAAAATCTCAAGCCCGTTTACGGCAGTGTCATGGAAGAGCTGATGGCTAAAAGCGAAGAGTTTTTAGCGAAGAGCAAAAAAGCGCATGAACAGCTGCAGCAGAGTCAAGTTGTTGTCAAACCGGCCGAAGTCGTTTTCAGCGACTTAAGCGTTAAGGCGCGTATGAAGCTGATGCAGGAGATGGGTTCTGATATTGGTGTGATCAATGAGTTTCTCGCTACGCTGACAAAAGACGATGCAGAACTCCTCTACGGCTCAAATTCCGGTAAAGCCGAGGTGAACGATCTTGAGGTGAACGATCTTGATGAGGTGGAACTTTATTCCTCCTTCGATTTTACCATGGGTTCTCTTGAAGAGAGCACTTACGTTACCTCCTCTCCTTCGATGGCTAATGTGGAAGTGGAGCAAATTGCCTTTAACGCCCCGGCCCTCTTCATGGAAGAAGGCGATGCGATCGTAAAGTGGGTTGCGGAACTGAACTGGCAGACCAACGGCTTGGAGCTGGAGCAAAAGCGCCAGGAGATGCTGAATATGCTCTCTTCAGTGCGTCGCTACAACAAAGAGTGGAATTTGAATTCCTCCTTGCCATCGCCTTATGCGCTGGCCGAGCAAAGACTCTACCAGCTTGCCCGTTTTATCGAGTTGGATCGTGACGCCCAGCTCTCCGGCTACCAAGGCACCGACATATCAGCCATATCGGTGTTTGGAGATGCGGATGCCGAGGGATTGACCGGTTTGTCTGTCTTGCATGTGCTGGAAGAAGTTGCGGACTGCTTGATCACCATCAATTTGATGGACAAAGAGGTCCAGGAAAATCCAGACGACTGGAGCACCGGCCTTAACGCAAGGCGTTATATCAAGGCTAACGAAGCTCTTCACCGAATCCAGACGCTAGCCTTTGAGAATAAATTAGGTACCAGGCTTGCCGGATTTCTTATGGAAGCTGAGGACGCGGTGAAGCTTATCACCGACATGACGGTCGAAGAGATTCTAGAGTTGCCTTTGGCGCCAAGAGAGGAACTTGAACCGGGCAGCATCCTGCCTTTTTCACAGGGAGTGAAAGGCGAGCTTGAAATGATCCGTCAACAAGTTAAAGAAGGGTTAATCAACCACAGTGAAGCGTTGATGAGGATGAAGACTCTCTATTCTCTTTGGAAATCGCAGGGCGCAGACCTAGAGGAAGGTGTTGAAGATTTCGAGGAAGCCCTTTGCAAGGCGGACAAAGCACATTACTTGCAAGGTTCTTTGGCAGGAAGCCAAGCCGTTAAAGAGGGATTGAAGGCACTGCGGGTAATCCGGTCGGCTGCTTTTGAAATGAAATTCAGAACGTTTGAAACGCTGGATGCAGAGCATCAGGAGAGGATGAGAGTTTCTGAGAAGGCGATGGATAAACTGAAGGCAATTGTTGCTTTGGATGATGCTGAGGCAGATGCTCTGGAGGCAATATTTCAGGAGGCTTATGCTTACTCTCAGATGGGATATGCCGACCAAGCGTTTGTAGCCGATATCACGATCGACGAGGTTTTTGTCGATCTGGAAAATGAGACTAAAGAACTCTCCGGAAAGGTCAAGGCCAGCGATAGAGGAGTTATCCTGTCGCTGTATGAGAGAATCGTGGGCTACAGGGCACAGTGGGAATTTGAAGATAGGGTTCTTTCGTCCTTTAAGGCTAGCTAGCCGTTAAGAAGAGCAGGTTGTCTTTTCCTTGCCACAGGGGCAGCAGCTGGTTTTTAGCGGTGACGCACCTTTTGGGTAATCGGTAATGTAAAAGCCGGAACCTTGAAATGCGATGGCCGATCCGCCGCCGGGGCCGCGCTGCAGAGTATTCTTGCCGCAATGAGGGCACTCCGTGATCGGGCTGTCCGTGATTTTCTGGAAGAGGTCTATTGACTTGCCGCAAGTTTGGCAGTGGTATCCGTACGTAGGCATTTGTTGACTCTTTAAGGGTTTAAAGAAACGGGCGTTTTTAAGAAGGGATTCCTTTTTAAAAACGCTCTTTTTGTTTAAGAGTCCGTCCATAATCTGTAATTAGGTGGCTTGTGGACGGACTCTGGGCAGTGAATGGATTACATCATGTCGTCCATGCCCATGCCCATTCCACCCATGCCCATGCCGCCCATGCCCATGCCGCCCATACCGGCCATGCTTGGAGGCATCCCGCCTTTTTCTTTGGGTTTGGGTTTGTCGGTGATCATGCAGGCTGTTGTGAGCAGTAAGCCCGAGATCGAAGCTGCGTTTCTGAGGGCGCTCTTGGTCACCAGCACTGGATCGACGACACCTGCTTTCAGCATGTCGCAGAACTCATCGGTCAGACCGTTGTATCCGTAAGCGTCTTTTCCCTCGAAAATCTTTTCAGCGATCAACGAGCCTTCCTTGCCGCAATTGTAAGCGATGGAAGTGGCGGGTGCAAATGCCGCTTTGCGGATGATTTCAGCTCCCAGCTGTTCGTCGCTCGAAAGAGAGATCTTCTCAAGGCATTTGATGGCTCTTAAGAGGGCTACGCCGCCGCCGGGAACGATCCCTTCGGTCACAGCTGCTCTTGTCGCATGCAGGGCATCTTCGACGCGCGCCTTTTTCTCTTTAAGTTCCGTTTCAGTTGCTGCGCCCACTCTGACGATGGCAACGCCGCCTACCAGTTTGGCCAGTCTTTGGTCTAGTTGTTCTTTTTCGTAGTCGGACTTCGAGTTGGCAATCTCGGCTTTAACTTGCCTGATTCTGTCCTCGATCTCTTTCTGCGCGCCCATCCCGTCAATGATGGTGGTCTCTTCCTTGGTGACTTTGACTGTCTTGGCTTTGCCGAGGTGTTGGACATCCGCGTCTTCCAGCTTCATGCCCGTCTCTTCGGTGATGACTGTGCCACCTGTTAAAACGGCGATATCTTGCAGCATCGCTTTTCTTCTGTCGCCAAAGCCAGGTGCTTTGACGGCGGATACTTGCATGCCACCTTTCAGCTTGTTGACAACCAGTGTCGCCAAAGCCTCTCCGTCGACGTCATCAGCGATGATCAGAAGGGGTTTCGTCCCTTTGGCCATTATTTTTTCCAAAATCGGGACGATATCTTTGGCAGTCGACAGTTTTTTGTCGGTGATCAGGATGAGGGCGTTTTCGATTTCAGCGCTCATGTTTTCGGGATTGGTGATGAAGTAGGGGGAGAGGAACCCTTTGTCAAATTGCATCCCTTCGACGACTTCCAGGATGGTATCGATCCCTTTGGCTTCAGCGACGGTGATAATTCCGTCTTTGCCCACCTTTTCCATAGCCTCGGCGATGATGGCTCCGATCTCGTGGTCGTTGTTGGCTGAGATGCAGGCGATCTGCTTGACTTCTTCTTGCGTCTTGACCGGTTTAGCCAGTTTTGTCAGCGCTTCGCAGACAGCTTCGACGGACTTGTCGATGCCGTGCTTAACCATCATCGGGTTGGCCCCGGCCGACACTGTTTTCAGTCCGGCGTTGAATATGGCTTCGGCAAGCACGATAGCTGTTGTTGTGCCATCTCCGGCTACATCGCTTGTCTTGGAGGCGATCTCTTTGACGAGCTGCGCGCCCATATTTTCAAACTTATCCTTAAGTGCGATTTCCTTGGCGACAGTGACTCCGTCCTTCGTGGAAGTGGGTGTGCCATAGCTTTTTTTGATAACGACGTTTCTTCCTTTCGGGCCGAGCGTGACTTTCACAGCCTTGGCAAGCGTCCTAAGGCCTTTGGCAACGCTTTTCAGCGCTTCATCTTTAAATTGCAGCATTTTAGCCATTTTTGGGCTCCCTTTTCGTTGATTAGCTTAGGACGCCGAGGATTTCATCTTCGGACATGATGATGAGTTCTTCATCTTCACTGGGTTGTTTCACTTCCGTTCCTGCGTAGGAGCTGAACAGGACTCTGTCGCCCTTCTTGACGATCATGGTTTCACGCTTACCTTCTTCTGTCATCTTACCGGGTCCCACGGCGACGACGGTGCCTTCTTTAGGCTTTTCTTGAGCGGAATCAGGCAGCAGAATGCCCCCTTTGGATTGGGCTGCTTTGGATCGTTTGATTAAGACGCGGTTACCTAAGGGTTTGATTGTACTCATAAAAGGTCTCCTTTTTCAGTTTGCAGACGCCGTATTTTGTTTGGAATTGTAGGGATGAGAAAGGTTTTATGTCAAGGTTTTGAGTTGCTTTTTTAGCAAATGAAGCGCTTGACTGCCAAATTGAGGTGCCTCGGCTTTTTTTACTAATCCCGGTATTCGGCCAATAAGTAGTTTTTTCTCTTCTCAAGGAAAGCGAGCCGCTCTTTTTCCTGAAAGCTGATCAAAGGCCAGATGATAAAGGGTTTGGTCTCCATCATCTCAAAAATAGCCCTGCTGCCGCTGACTTTGTCGAACATCTGGCGCCGCTGCTTGCTCTGCGAAAGAGCTTCCTTGAATTGATCGGGGTAGAGCGCCTTCAAGGTGCCGATCAAGAGAAATTGGACGCTGACCGGTTTCACCCGTTTTTTGTCTTTGATGACAATCATCACACCCTGGCAGTCCTGCCCTGCAAATTTGCCGAAGAAGGGTTTATAGCAGAAAGGTTCAAAATATATTCCTGCAAAATGGTTGTCGTTCAATTGTTTAGCAAATTTTTTTCCGTCGATCCAGGGTGCTCCCACCACTTTGAAGGGAAGGGTGTAGCCGACTCCGATGTTGACTACCGACAGCTCTCCTAAAATTCCCGTCATGGGATAGAAAAAGGGTGTGGTTGCCTCGGGAATCTGGGGGCTGGTGGGAATCCATTGGAGACCGGTCTCGTCGAAGGTCATGCTTCTTTTCCACCCTTCCATGGGGATGACCTGCAAAGAGCAGCCGATAGCATATTCTTTGTTGAAAAACAGGGCCAGTTCGCCGGCTGTCATGCCGTGGCAGTAGGGAACGTTGATATATCCGACCATGGATCTTAAATTTTGGTCGAGCATGGGGCCATCGACGATTTTGCCTCCGATGGGGTTCGGCCTATCGAGGACCATGACGCCGATGCCGCGCTTGGCGGCCTCCTCCATTACATAGTATAAGGTGGTGGTGTAGGTGTATGATCGGGAACCAATGTCCTGAATATCGTATATGATCAGATCAATGCCCTTCAGCATGTCATCGGTGGGTCTTCTGGTTTTACCATGTAGTGAGTGGACCGGGATTCCGTACTTCGACACGAAGCTTTTGACATCTTCACTGGCATGTTGGCTGCCGAACAGTCCGTGCTCTGGCGCGAAGAGTGCGGTGAGTTTGTAACCGACCAGCTTTTCCCGCGATCTTAACAGATCGAAGGTGTGTTCCATGTTGCGGGAAACGGCTGTGTGATTAGTCACCAGGCCTATTTTTTTTCCTTTCAGATTGGACAGGGCCGATGTTGATATTAGAACGTCAATTCCCGGTTTGACGGCTGCAGCCAGCGGTTCATTTAGAACACAAAAGGCAAGTAAAAGGATTAGAAGGTATATCGCCCGCATCGCTTAAAGTAGCCCGGTTCAATTTATGGTTGGCCGCATGTCTGGATTGGTCAGAGAGTAATCCAAAGGTAAGTTATATCAAAGTGGAAATATATCGCTTAAGTCAATATGATGCGGCTCGAGGCATCTCAGCAAATTCAGAGCCGCATCTTTGATGCCTGTACTAAAACCAAATTCGGCAAAAAAATCATACGATTTCAGTTTTAGGACAAGCTCTAAGACTTCCAACTCATTTAGCATGACGGTAGGTATGGCACACGATTTGGGCATAAAAGAGAGTTCCCCACTGCTTGAGAAAATCAAAGGGAGGGCCTTGACTAGAGAAGAGAGAGCTGATGCGGCCGTGGCTCTCGCGGCATCCCTCCTCGAACGGGCTAACGCCGGCATCACACGCTCTGAGAGTAAACAGCAGAGGGAGCTCTCCAAAATGATGGACGAGCCAACCGGGAAAGTGTTCACCACCTCAATTGCCGACCAGAGTTTTCGCCCCCATGCCGCGAAGCGATGCGCATCGCAAGTCAAATTCTTAATTGACACCCTTGGCGTTCCAGGATTTCTTTCTCCACTGAAGAGAAGCGGCCTCTTTCTGTTTAAAAAATTGGGTACCTTTCTGCCCGACCTTTTTGTTCCTCTATTGCGGAAGATGGTCAGGGAGGAAACGGCTAACGTCATACTTCCCGGAGAGGCTGTAGAGCTGAAACGGCACATCGAGAGAAGAACCGGGGCTCAAGTCAGGGTCAATTTAAACCATCTCGGCGAGGCAATTTTGGGAGAAGGGGAAGCAAGGCGTCGCCTGCAGACTTACCTGGACGATTTGAAAAAGCCTGAAGTGGAGTATATTTCCGTAAAAATTTCGAGCATCTTCAGCCAGATCAACCTAATCTCTTGGGATGACACCATCGAGCAGCTTGCGGAAAGATTGAGAAAGCTCTACCGGCAGGCAAGCCGCCATGAGTATCTTCGTCCGGGAAAGGCGGCGGTTAAGAAATTTGTCAACCTGGACATGGAAGAGTATCGCGACCTGCACCTCACCGTAGAGCTGTTTAAAAAAGTTCTCGATGAAGAGGAGTTTCACTCCCTTTCTGCCGGAATCGTTCTGCAGGCCTATCTTCCCGATTCAGCTTTAGTGCAAAAGGAGCTGACGGAGTGGGCGAAAAAAAGGGTGGCTAAGGGGGCGGCTCCCATTAAAATCCGCATCGTCAAGGGAGCTAATCTTGCTCAGGAGCAAGTAGAGGCGGCGCTTCAAAACTGGCAGCAGGCCCCTTACACCGATAAAAGGTCTGTCGATGCAAGTTTTAAAGAGATGGTTGAGTATGGATTGAATTTGGAAAACGCAAGGGCGGTCCGCATCGGCATAGCCAGCCACAACATCTTCGATATTGCCTACGCTATGGTGCTCAAGGAAGAGAGGGGTGTCGGGGATTTTGTCGAATTTGAAATGCTGGAGGGAATGGCGGATCACCTGCGAAGAGTTGTCCAGGAAGAAACAGGAAAAATGCTGCTCTACTGCCCCGCTGCGACAGAAGAGGACTTTGTCTCCGCAGTGTCCTACTTGGTCAGAAGGCTCGATGAGAACACGGCACCCGAGAATTTCCTGAGGCACTCCTTCGGTATCGCACCGGGTACGCCTGCGTTTGAAGAGCAGAAGAGGCTATTTCTTGATTCTGTCAATAAAGTGGATACGATCAGCCACGACAGAAGACGCCGGCAGAACCGTTTATCGCCGCCGGACCATCCCGTCGCTGAACACCGATTTGAAAATGAAGCGAATACCGACTGGTCGCTTAGGGAAAGTAGGGAGTTTTTATCGCATGTCGTGCTCAAGTGGAAGAACATGCCCTCCATCGATGTTCCTTTATGTGTCGGCGGGAGAGAGATCCTCAAGCAAGAGAGTCGGCCCGGGTGCGATCCCTCAGCTACGGAGAAGGTAATTTATCGCTATAGCCTGGCAGGCAAAGAGGATGTGGAGGAGGCTCTAAAGACGGCTGAATCGGCCGCCGGGGAGTTTTCTTCGGTAAAGGCTTCAATGCGCTCGGAGATGCTTCGAAGGGTTGCGGAGGAGTTCCGGAGGGCGCGGGGGGATCTTATCGGCGTTATGATGGCCGATGGCGGCAAAACCCCGTCAGAGGCAGATGCCGAAGTATCCGAAGCGATCGATTTCATTGAATATTATCGCCGCTGCCAAGAGGAGATAGAAGCTTTCTCCGATTTAAAGCTTTCTCCCAAGGGCACAGTGCTGGTAACTCCTCCCTGGAACTTCCCCTGCGCCATACCCGTGGGCGGCATCGCCGCGGCCATAGCTGCCGGAAATAGTGTCATCTTCAAACCGGCGCCGGAAACAGTTTTGGTCGGTTGGACGCTTGCCAGCCTGTTTTGGAAGGCTGGAGTTCTGAAAACTACGCTCCAATTCATTGCGTGCGATGACGAGCCTGTCGGTTCGCTTCTTATCCGAGATCCCAGAGTCAAGACGATCATTTTGACAGGATCTACCGAGACGGCAAGGCTCTTTATGCGGATGCGACCCGGTATTGACCTGATGGCTGAAACAGGAGGAAAAAACAGCATCATCGTAACGGCCATGGCGGATCGAGATCTTGCCATCAGGGATATTATCCACTCGGCCTTTATCCATGCGGGCCAAAAGTGTAGCGCATGCTCTTTGGCTATACTGGAAGCGGAAGTATATGACGATCCCCATTTCTTAAATCAACTGAAAGATGCGGCCTCAAGCCTTCATGTCGGTGATGTATGGGATCTCTCGACCAAGGTAGGACCGCTCATCCGCGCTCCAGAAGGCGCTTTGCTCAAAGGTTTAACCCAGATCGCGGAAGGAGAGGAGTGGCTTTTACATCCTAAGCAGGATCCTGAAAATCCGCGCATCGTCACTCCAGGCATTAAAATTGGCGTGAAGGAGGGGAGCTTTACCCATAAAACCGAGTTTTTCGGCCCTCTTTTGGCTGTGATGCGCGCAGACAACTTAGACCACGCCATCCGTCTTGCCAACGGAACACCCTATGGATTGACAGCTGGCTTGCAGTCGTTAGATCCTCGGGAACAAGCCCTTTGGGAAGACAAAATCATCGCGGGTAATCTCTATGTCAACCGCGGAATTACCGGCGCTGTTGTCTTAAGGCAACCTTTTGGCGGTACAAAAGATTCCTGTTTTGGCCCAGGATACAAAGCGGGCGGCCCCAATTATCTTTTTGGATTCCAAACAGCTGCCCAGCTTAAGCTACCGGAAGAGATGGAGCCGGTAGGGCGTTCTGTCGTCGAATTGGAAAGGCGTTTAAGAAAAGAAAATTTGACGGAAGAGGGGAAAAGTCTTTTACGCGCGTCTTTCGCTAACTATGCCTTTTACCATAAAAATTACTTTAATCTGGATCATGATCCGGTCAAACTCCGTGGGCAAGACAATAAGTTGCGCTATCTTCCAAGAAAGGATCTGCTTGTCCGGTTTGCCTTAGATGATGATGTAGTTTCTCTTCTGCAGGTGATTGGTGCGCTGTTGACAGTCTCTGCTCCCGCAATCGTTAGCATCGATCGGAAAGCGGAGGAAAAAGTGCGTCACGTGTTAGATCTGACAGGCTTCAAAGAGGTTACTTTCCGCTTTGAGGACGAATCGGTCTTTATAGCCCGGCTAGCTAAGGAAAGCACCAGGCGTGTAAGGTTTGTCGATGAGCCATCTCCCTTTTGCCGGGAAGCTCTCGCCCAGGCAAATGTGGTGTCCATGACAGGAAAGCCTCTTGCAAATGGAAGAGTCGAGCTTGTAAAATATCTCCGCGAAGAAGCGATAAGCTTCGATTATCATCGGTATGGCAATTTAGGCGCCCGGGAGGCAGAGGTGCGAAAGCCCCTTCCGTAGAGAGTGTCCTCAACTCAAATCAGTATGCTTTGTTTGTTGAATTGGGCTATACTTGCTAAAAAAATTCGCCAAAGTTGGGCTAGTTGGTAAAAATGAATTCGCTCAATTCGAATTAAGCTGGTGGGTCGATTGATAGCACGCCCTATACGGAAATCGCCTTAAAAATCCCAAATTTTGAGACACTTTCGGTATAACAGTCGTTTTCAAGATAAGACAGACACCAACGGTTCATTTGGCGCACATATACCGAAATTCTATCAAAATTTCGCGTTTCTTAAAGTCGAATGCCTAAATTTTGATAGGCTTTCGGTATACCCCTTTTGAAACGGGTCACTTCTTTGGAGAAAGAGAATGCAGACGGCTTTTTTAACGACAGGAAAGAAAATGGAGCTTACGGAAGAGCAGAATGAAGCGGTCTTCCACAGAGAGGGACCGATGCTGGTGCTTGCCGGCGCCGGCTCCGGCAAGACCCGGGTTGTGACAACGCGCATAGTTCACCTGATTCAAAGCGGAATCAAGCCCAGCCAAATTGTGGGATTGACATTCACCAACAAAGCCGCCGGCGAGATGAAGGAACGTATTCGTAAAATGCTGCACCTTGACGTTCTAATCTCCACTTTTCACAGTCTGGGAGCTAGGATTTTAAGGGAAAGCGCGGAAGCCTTCTCGATGACCCCCTCCTTTTCCATCTACGATGACGAAGATCAGGAAAAAGTGATCAAAGAGTGTATGAAAGAAAGCGGAATGCTCGTGGCAGCTGGAGATATGAAAACCGTCAGGGCGTTCATTTCCCGCTGCAAGAATTCGCTCACAATTTCTGAAGATGAAGATCCTGTCCATGTCGATCTCTTCCGGCGTTATCAGGAGAAGCTAAAGAATTATGGAGCTGTCGATTTCGATGATTTGATCTATCTGCCGGCCCTTCTTTTAAGGGAATACCCGGAGGTTCTTGCTGCCTATCAGGCGCGGTGGAGCTACTTCATGATCGACGAGTACCAAGACACCAACCATGCGCAGTTCGAGCTGGTCAAGTTGCTTGCAGGGGCATCGGAGAATGTATTTGCCGTCGGCGATCCCGACCAGTCGATCTACTCTTGGCGAGGGTCGACGATGCGCAACATCATGCAGTTTGAGCGCGACTTCAAAAATGCCCGGGTGATACGTCTTGAAGAGAACTTCCGCAGCACCCAAATCATTCTGGAAGCTGCCAACTCGGTGATTGAGAACAATGAAGAGCGCTATGAGAAAAGACTCTGGAGTCGTTTAGGACAAGGTGAGAAGATTGCACAATTTGTCGGTGGTGACGAGCGTGAAGAGGCCTCTTTTGTTGCCGGAGAGATCAAGTCCTTGAGCCTGCAGGGCGTTTCCTACGATGAAGTGGGGGTCCTCTATCGAACTAACTCACAGTCAAGGGCTCTCGAAGACGAGCTGCTTTTGAACTCCATTCCCTACACTATCATCGGGGGCATCTCCTTTTATCAAAGAAAGGAGGTCAAAGATGTTCTCTCTTTTCTGAAGATGGCAGAGTCGGATCGGGACTTTTTGGCATTTTTGCGCACAGTCAACCTTCCCAAAAGAGGGATTGGCGAGGCATCGCTAGCCAAGATTAAAGAGGCTTTTGAGGCTCAACAATTGGGTATTATCCCCTTCCTGAAGCAGATCGTTTCAGGGAGCGCAGCTCTTTCCTTGCCTAAGAAACAGCGAGAAGGCCTTGTTCAATATATCCAGGCTATCGATGGGCTCAGGGAAAAGCGCGGAGGGGCTATCGCCGACCTGCTCTCTTTTGCAATTCACGACACCGGCTATATGCAGTTTTTGAAGGGGGACGAGGGATTCGAAGACAGGCAGGAAAACTTAAATGAACTCTTTGCCAAAGGGCTTGAGTGGGACATGAAAGGCGGCGGCACATTGACCACATTTTTGGAGGAGCTGGCACTAAAGCCCTCTTCCCAAGAAGCAGAAGTGGGAGGGAAAGTGAGGCTGATGACTTTGCACAACAGTAAAGGCCTTGAGTTTCCGGCGGTTTTTATCGTCGGCGTCGAAGAGGATTTACTTCCCCATGTCAACTCCCGCGGAAGCCAGGAGAGGTTGGAAGAGGAGAGGCGCCTCTTTTATGTCGGGATGACTCGCGCCAAGGAGAAGCTTTTACTCTGCCGCTGTTTGTTTCGTTCTATCTGGGGGCAGGAGCGGACGCAAAGAGCCAGCCGTTTCATCCGTGAAATCGATCCCGACAAGCTTGTCAAAGCAGGAAAAAAAGAGAGGGCGCCGGCCAGGGCTGAAATTGCAGAAGAGGATACCGGGGAGACCTTGGAAGGGGCTTACCGAGTCGGTGACAGGGTGATTCATAAGGATTTTGGAGTCGGAGAGATCAGGGATGTACAGCTTGGTTCGCTCGGCATCGTCTATAAAGTCTACTTCACCCAGGATCGCTCTCTCAAGAGCCTGGTCGCCAAGTTTGCCCCGTTGAAGAAATTGTAAGGAAGCGTCCTGTTAAGTGGTCGTTTGCGGCGGAGTCTGTTGCGGAGACGGGCTCTGCTGTCCTTCGGGCGTTTTTTGGGTAATCAATTTATCCAAGCTGTCGAAGTCTTTCAGGAATTGCTTGAATTGCGTGTCGATGGCATCCTTGTCCTGCTTTGCCTGTTGCTTCATGGGAGCTATTTTTCCGTTGTATTCGCCCTTCATGGTATCGATTTCTAACGTTAAATTCGCGTTGGCGCTCTCCAATTTGCCAATCTCGGCCAGGTTGTCCTGATTTGATTGCGCACTGCTTACCAACTTTTGCTCAAGCGATCCAATCCGCTCATTGAGCCGGTCGATCAGTCTTAGATCCACATCTTGAGGATTTATAGCATCGTATTGCGCATCTAATTGCTGCTGACACTCTTGCAACTCCGTTTCAAGAGCCGCCCTTTCAGCGACTTGTTGCTTAAGGTCTGTCAGCTTGACATTGTTCTCATCGATTTTGCGCTTGCCGACCCTCTCTAAAGCATCTCTTTCCTGTTCCCGCTCTTTGATTTGCGCTTCGAATTGTGTCAGTTTGGCCTGGAGTTCTTTTAACCCACTCATGCGAGGGCGGGCTTCTTGTTGCAGTTCATAGTTTTTATCCTTGCCATCCACCACTGATTTGACATCTGGGTTAGCGTAGAAATCGGCAAAAGAAGGTTTGTAGGTGGGATCCGCCTCTTTTTCCTTCATCTCCTCTTGCAGCTTCTGGTAAGTGCCGCCAAAACCGGCCAGATTGGGATCTCCCTGCCCCGCCGACGCAAACGAGACGACCGACCCCACAACGGCTGCCTGAAAGACCAGACAAACGACAAAGAGGAGCCCCGCCAAGGCAAGAGCTGAGCCGCCACCGGTAAAGGGAATGGCTGCGGCCAGGCCGACGATGGCGACCAACGCAAGAGTGGCAACGGCAGCGAAAACGATACCTTTGACTAAATCGGTTTTCCAAAGTGCTTTGAGTTTGTCCTTCATTGACATGGAATCTTTTTTTCCGAGCTCTTCTTGATCCGCCCTTTGCACGGAGGCATCGATATCTCTTCTCGCTGAATCGACATCGCTTTGGTCAACATGATCGTATGGATCGCCCGATGTATCTCTTAGGCGTATCTCGGCCTGCGGCTCTTCATGCCCTCCTGTATTAAGGGGCGTTTGCTGTCCGCTTTCAGTCTGGTGCGTCTCCAGCTCATCTTGCTGCGGGTTTAAACTCGGGCCTTGATCTGTGTGATGTACTCCTTCTCCTATCGGGGTGGAGCTCCCTAAGTCTTCCAAAATCAGCTCAGGCTCTTCATCTGGCGCCTGCAGCTTCGAACCCGTGGATCCTTTGGCCTGAGATCCCTCCAGGCTACCTTTGGCTCCGGCCCAATTGCTGCCAAGGCCGCCTAGGTTGGCGTGCTTTTGCCCAAGAAACTGGGGGTGCGAGCGCACTTGTGGTTTAAGGGAAGCCCCGGTGAGGTTTGATGCTGAATGGCCGTTGGGGAGCCTGCCCTTCGGCTGAGCGCTTGCCCACGCAACGGGTGTCGTTTGCGGACTGAGGGCTTGGACTTCTTGTTGATGGGATGGCCCTGGTAGTGGTCCCAAATGGCTGCCTGGTATTGGTCCTAGATGATCGGATGATCCAAAACTCATAAACACCCCGGGTTAGATTAAGACTTAATACTATTATAGTGTTTAAAGTATTAATTTTAAATAAATCGACGTGTTTTGATTTATGTCGCTGAAAATAAAAAACCCGCTATTCAGCGGGTTTTTTGAAACGAAAATGAAGTTGAAATATTTTTAAACGCCGGTAAGACCGCCGACCAGTGGGGATTTTTCGGTGGAAGATGTTCCAAGCAATATCTTCAGTTCCTCGGAAGGATCTCCAAGTTCCCTGATCACCAGAGTTCCTCGGTCTTCTTCTTCTGAAGAAGCAGAAGTGTCAGGAGATTCGTTCTCCTTACGCACCCGGTTTTTGAGCGTGAGCTGGATGAGAGGCATTTCCTGATCCACAAGGGGGGGAGACTCAGCGAAAAGCTTTACTTGGCCAAAGGTGCAGACGAAGACAAAAAAGGCTGCGATTGCCTTAAAGATATCCTTCACAGCCTGCCATACGGTTTTGGCTTTGGTGTCGATCTCCTCTCGGTCCGTCTCGTTTCCGTTCACCTCATCATTGATCTCTCTTGGGCTTAAAGGGGCTGACGCTTCCTTTTCTGCCCGAAGCGCCTCTCTCTCCTCTTGCTTGAATTGACGGTAGAGGGTATCGAGGCCCACCTCTTTGATCCTCTCCGCGGTCTTGTGCAGTGTCTGAGGGAGAACTCTTAAAGGGGGGAACGTTCCTCTCTTGTCGATATAGCCTGCTTCAAAGAGATGGCGGCCAGTTGCCGTTTTGACATGAAGCTGCGCCATTTCCCCATGAGTCTTTTTATTGATTCTGTTGGGGTTGCCGCGAAGAAAAATGGTGGGAATGCCGCCTTTATTGACCGGCTTTTTAATCCAGAACGGATTTCCAATCATCTTCATTCTCGGATTGGATTCAGCCAGGAGATGGGGAATGATCGTCTGTAGTTTTTGGGTGTAGTCGACTAACTTCTTCAACCCCTGTTCCCGATGCGGATCTTGATACTTAAGGGCCAAAAGGCCTGTGTCGTGGACGTTGAGGATGATATTGTTTCCGAGATCATATTCTTTGGGTAAGGATGGAAGTAAAGTAGAAAATGATGACATATTAATTCCCTTTTTTAAACTTTATTCTTAAAACCATAGCACAACGGGGATTTATTTAATAAAAAAGTTGTTAAATTGGATATAACTAAATTTATGGAATATCAAGGGCTATCATTTCTTTGGGCAGCTTGGTGAGGTTTTTATGTCCCCTCTCCGAGATGATCACGGTATCTTCAATCCTTACCCCGCCAAGTTTTGGCAGGTAGATTCCCGGTTCAATCGTGATCGCCATCCCGGGAGCCAAGACTTCCTCGGGGCTGTTTGTAAGAGCCACTCTGGGCAACGAAGGGAGCTCATGCACTTCCAGACCGATACCGTGTCCTAAGCTATGGGAAAATTGGGGGCCGAATCCGGCCTCTGTAATCAGCGAGCGTGCTTTTTGATCGAGCAGATGCAGTGGCGTGCCTGGCTTGCAAAGTTTTAAAGTCTCTTCCTGCGCCTCTAAAACCACTTGATAGATGTGTTTAAGTTGCGGGTTTGCATTGCCGAAAAAGAAGGTTCTGGTCAGGTCAGAGGCATATCCTTGGAGGGTAACCCCCAGGTCGAAGAGAACAATATCCCCTTGTTTTAATTTTCTGCCCGAGGGTTTGTGGTGGGGGCAGGCGCTATTTTCTCCGAAAGCGATGATCGGTTCAAAGGATTCTTTGTCGGCTCCTTCCCTCAGCCAGAATGTTTTGATGCCGCGGGCGACTTCTAGCTCAGAGATTCCCTTTTTAAGAAGCCCCATCCCGTAGCGGAATCCTGACACAGCCATTTCAGCTGCTTTTGCAAGTGCCTTGGCCTCCTCCTTCGACTTGATTGAGCGCAGGCGTCTCAAAACCAGATTTTCAAGCGGTACCAATTGTCTTTTTTTCTTTGCCCCTTCTGCCATCTGGGACAGCTTCTCAAAGCGGGCGTAGAGAGTGCTTTCTTTGTCAAAGCCGATGACTTGGCCGAATATCCCCTTTTTAAAACCGTCTGAAAGGGTGGTTTGCGTGAGAAGGCTGACAGGAACGGGGCTTGATTTGATCGCCATGTCAAAATATCTGCCGTCTAAAAAGATCTGGGTGTCCTTGCCGACAACCAGCGCTCCCGCAGACACTTTCAGCCCGGTCAGGTAGCGGATGTTGACGAGGTCTTCGACCAGCAGGGAATCGACTCCCTGTTCTTTGACAAGCTCTTGCAGTTTTGACAGGCGTGCCGCGAAGGGCATTTCGGCTTTTTTGCTCATGGTATTAACCTCTTTGGAAGTTAGCGATAGCTTTTTTGGCAAAGTGGGTGTCAAAAGGGGCGCTGATCGGCTTGCCGGATGGGGAGTAGCGCGGGCAACCCAGACGGATGAGTTCTCCGAGGAGCAGGGACACTTCCCCTACGGGAAGAACTTTACTGACAGATCCCGACTTGAGCGCTGAACGGATTACCCGCACCGCCAATTTCTCTTTCAGGGATGTCTCGGAGAAGTTTTTGATGCTTTCCAAAAGATCACCGACGAACGCCTCGATTTCAATGTCGCCAAATAAGGCGGGCAGTCCTTCCAAGGAGAAATCCTGGCTGGCGATCTGGCGGACGATAATACCCATGCTCTCGAGTGCGGGTAGTGCCTCCTTGAAGAGCGTTGCCTCATCGGCCGTCAACTCGATGTTGTATGGCACAAGCAGCAGCTCAACCGGGGGGCGTGTCTTCTCTTCAATGGCTTTGATCAGGATTGCTTCCCGCGCCGCTTTTAGATCAATCAGCGTGAAAAGGGCCTCCTCTCCCTCAGTCATCCCCCCCTTCACAATGGCAATATCGTTGGATGTGAAGAGGATGCTCTGGGGGCAGATGGTCGTTTTCTCTTTGGCAAAAGGGAGTGACTCTTCCCTCTGAGGAGATGCCTCGGTAAAGCGGAAGGGAGTGAATGGGGACTCCATCTTCTGTTCAGCAAAGGGCAAAGGCTCTTTTGTTTCAGCCGAGTAGAATTGAAATGGAGGGATGTTCCGCTCCAGGGAGGCCGGCTGGAAGAAGAGGGAGTGCGCCACGGGGGGCTCCTCGGTATGTCCGAACAAAGCTTCACGCACCGCTTTCCGGATGGCTTCTTTGAACAGGTCGAAGTGGCGGATACGCACCTCTTTTTTCTGCGGGTGAACGTTGATGTCGACCAAATCTTTGGAAACAGAGAGGTGCAGGGCAAAAATGGGAAATTTACCTTGGGGAAGTGCAGATCCGTAGCTTTCGCGCACCGATTCGGCGATGAAGGGTGAAAAGACGGGCCTGCGGTTGATGAACAGATGCTGGGAGAGGCGGTTCGGCCTGGTGGAGAGGGGAGAGCCCAAGAAGCCATAAAGGCTGATCTCTTTGAACTCAAGATGCAAGGGGTAGGCGTCTTCCAAAAAGGATTCCCCCAAGATATCAGTTAGCCTTTTCCGGAAGCGCTCCTCCGAGCTTCCCTCTACGATGGCCTGGGATTTCAGAATCGTTTCCCCATCGGAAGTGAGCTCGAACGAGATTTCCGGATTGGCAAGGGCGATTTTGGATACCGTCTTGATCACTTCCGATGTGTCGTATGTCGGCGCCCGCTGAAATTTTTTGCGGACCGGAACGTTGAAAAACAGATCACGGACCTCAATCGTGGTTCCCTGAGGTTTACTCCTTTCGTCTACCGTAAAGAGCTTACCTCCTTCCACTAGGAGGAACGTTCCCTTTCCCTCTTTGGCCGTGTGGATTGAAAAACGGGAGATCGCGGCGATGGAGGGAACGGCCTCTCCTCTAAATCCCATAGTGTCAATGGAAAATAGATCGTCTGCGCTTTGGATTTTGGAGGTGGCGTGCCTTTCCAGCGAGAGAATGGCATCGTCTTTCGTCATGCCGATCCCGTCGTCGATGACGCGGATTAAAGTGCGGCCCCCTTGGCGGATATCGACGGTGATAGTCTGGGCGCCTGCATCTAAAGAGTTGTCTATCAGTTCTTTAACAACTGATGAGGGGTTTTCGATGACCTCCCCTGCCGCAATTTTGTTGATGGTAAGTTCGTCTAGAACACGGATGATAGATGCCATGGAAAGGAACCGGATTATTATTAAAAAGCGTCATTATAGCATGTTTTCCGAAAGAGGCCATTTTCTTTTTTTCTACGGGATCGAGTATACTCTCCTGTTATGAGTCACTATGAAAACGCAGTTCGAATCGTAAAGACGCTTACCGGCAAGGGGCATACAGCTTATTTTGCGGGTGGGTGGGTCCGTGATCATTTAATGGGCCATGACTCCGACGATATCGACATAGCCACCTCTGCCTCACCTGAAGAGATTTTAGATTTGTTTCCGAATACGCTGGTTGTCGGCATCGCATTTGGCGTTGTGATTGTCCTCATGGAAGGACATGCCTATGAGGTGGCGACTTTCCGCAAGGATATGGAGTATGAGAACGGCCGCTCTCCCAGTCGGATCGAGTGGTGCGCCCCACGGGAGGACGCCTTAAGACGTGACTTCACCATCAATGGCATGTTTTACGATCCGTTGGAGCAAAAAATTTACGATTATGTGGGCGGCGTCGAGGATATCAAAAAGAGAGTGATCAAAACGATCGGAGATCCCTATGAACGGTTCAGGGAAGATCGCCTCAGGATGGTCCGCGCGTTTCGTTTTTCGCTGCGCTTTGGATTTCCTATCGACCGTCTCACCCAAGAGGCCATCCGGGCTAACGCCGATACCCTTTTTCCTTCTGTCGCCATGGAGCGCATTTGGCAGGAATTTCAGAAAATGGCCAAATATGAGCACCTCGATACAGCTTTCATTGAGATGATGAGGCTCGATCTTTTGCCTGTGATCTTCCCCACACTGAAGGGGATGCATTTGAATGAACTCAAAGCCAATGTTTCCTCCTACAAGTATTTTCCTGAAAATTGTTCCCCCATTCTCTATATCGCACATCTGTTTCCCGGATCGAAACTGAAAGATCTGCTTGAGCTGGCGCGTTACCTGAAAGTGAGCGGGGAGGATGCCGATCTGCTGGAGACGCTCTCGATTGTCAGAGCTCTTCTACGGGAAAGGAAGGGGGAGAACCTGGTCGAGTGGGTCGCCTTCTTTTCGAGGAAAGGAGCAGAAATGATCCTCCAGACCGAACTCGCTTTTCTTCCCCATGAAGAGAGGGAGAGAGAGCTTGCCAAGATGAAAAGGATTGTTGAGGAGTATCGCGACCATATCCAGCGCCTGGTCGACAAAAAGCCGATTGTCACAGGAAGGATGCTGCAGGATGAGGGCTTGAAACCTGGAAAGGAGATGGGGCTTCTGATCAAAGAAGCAGAGCGGATCGCCGTGATGGTTAATGCCAAGGAAAGTCGTGAGGTATTGGCTCAACTTAAGAAACATCCCCTCTGGCCGAAGGCAAAGGACTTATGAGAGAAATCACCTCCCCTGCCAACCCTTTAATCATCGATTTAGTCAAAATTCGCGACGATCCCAAGAGACGCAGACGCCTCAATCAGATTTTGATTGAGGGAGTGAAGTTGATCGAGGATATCCGGGCGCTCATGCCGCTTCTAAAGGTGTTTTCCACAAAAGAAAAGTGGCTGGAGGCTTTTGCCGCCGAAGAGTCGTATCTGATCAGCGATGCTGTGCTAAAGAAAATCACCGCGACAGATAATCCTGAAGGGGTCGTTGCTCTGGTTCCGATGCCCTCAATTCCCCTTCCCGAAAAGATCACCAGGCTCCTTGTCCTCGACAGGCTGCAAGATCCGGGCAACGTCGGAGTTTTGATGCGTAGCGCTTTTGCGCTTTCTTGGGATGCCGTCTTTTTTCTTTCCGGTACCGCCGATCCGTTCAACGACAAGGCCGTAAGGGCCGCCAAGGGAGCAACATTCAGGCTGCCGATGGTAAAAGGAGACTTTTCGAAGTTGCAGGAGATTATGTCTGAACATCATCTGCAGCTGCTTGCTGCCGACATGCATGGAGAGCCTTTGGCTCAGGGAAATGTGCCGGACAGTCACATCGCCCTGGCTCTCGGCAATGAAGGAGCGGGCCTTTCCAAGGAGATGGTGGATAGCGCTTTGAAGGTCTCCATCCCGATGCGGGAAGGAGCCGAGTCGCTTAACGTCGCCTCTTCAGGCGCAATTTTGATGTACGAGCTTTCAGGTAGGGCATGAAGCAAAAAGATCACGACAGTTACAGTGAATATGAGAGCCGGTTTGAAGACAGGGCGCGACGCGAGATGAAAGAGAAGAGAAAGATCCTCTCGCAGAAGGACCGGTCCCAGCATAAAAAAACCGATCGCGACAAGCGCGCTCTTAAAAGAGAAGAGGATCAGGAGAAGTGGTCCTCTCTGCCTTTGGGGCGTGTTCTTTCGATCAAACCCTTATCCATTGTGGTCGATTCCCAGGGAAAGGAGTATGATTGCGTGCTGAGAGGTGTTTTAAAGCAAGATAGTGAAAAGGTAAAGAATCTGATCACCATCGGTGATTTTGTTCGGTTTGAGCCTCTCACGGATAAGGAAGGTGCGATCGCTTTTGTCGAAAACCGCAAATCCGTTCTCTCCAGGGCCGACAACCTCAACCGGCAGAAAGAGCAGCTGATTGCCGCCAATATCGATCAGGTGTTGATTACCGCTTCGGCGTGCCTGCCGGCGATCAAGCCTCCCCTGATAGACAGGTATATCATTGCCAGTATGAAGGGAAACATGGAGCCGATCGTGGTGATCAATAAGGTTGATCTCCTTGAAGAGGAAGCGGCCGAGGAGGAGAGATGGCTTGTGGAAGAGGTGCTCTCTTCGCTTGGGAAGGCTGGAATTAAAACAGTCAAGGTAAGCGTGAAAACGGGGGAGGGAATAGACGCCCTTAAAAAATTGATGGAAGGCAAAACCTCTGTGTTTTCGGGACAGTCCGGCGTTGGCAAATCCTCTCTGATCAATGCGGTCACCGGCCTGGATTTGCTGGTTGGCGAGACGGTTAAGAAGACCAAAAAAGGGGCGCATACGACCACATCCGCCCACCTGGTTCCCTTGGAGGGCGGCGGGTTTTGTATCGACACCCCGGGAATTAAAAGCTTCGGCCTTTGGAATTTAAGAAAAGACGAAGTGCAAGGTTATTTCTCCGAGATCGAAGAGGCGGGCCGTATGTGCTACTTTCCTGATTGCTCGCATACTCATGAAGAGGGCTGCGCGGTGAAGGAAGCCCTTGAAAATGAGGCTATCTCCTTTGTCCGCTATCAGTCCTATGCCTCCTTGATGGAATCTCTGGAAGACGAGTATAAGAGAAGATAAACAAAGAACCTATTCCAATCTAAGGTTTCACTCGATTCTGGAGTGGGTTCGGAAAGAGAGGGTCGCCTATGTCCTATATCCATTTTATTCGAGCGCTGGAAATTTTAGACTCCCGGGGAAATCCCACGGTGCAGGTCACTGTCGGAACTAGCGATGGAGCTGTGGGGACAAGCGCTGTTCCTTCAGGCGCCTCTACGGGGCAGCATGAGGCACTTGAGCTTCGCGATGGCGACTCCCAAAGGTACATGGGCAAGGGAGTTTTGAAAGCGGTCGAAAATATCATGGGCCCGATTGCCGACGTTCTGGTCGGTGAATCGGTGTTTGAACAGGCGAGGCTCGACAAAATGATGCGTGAGCTCGATGGTACCGACAATAAAGGGCGCCTTGGTGCTAATGCCATATTGGGCGTGTCCTTAGCAATTGCCAAAGCCGCTTCCGAGTCGGTCGGGTTGCCTCTTTATCGCTATTTGGGAGGGGTCAATGCGGCAGTGCTTCCTTGCCCGATGATGAACATCATCAATGGCGGAGCCCATGCGGACAACACCCTCGATTTCCAGGAATTTATGATCAGGCCGAAGGGGGCCAAAAGCTTCCGGGAAGCCATCGAGTGGGGCTGCCGAGTATTTCACAATTTGAAAAAGCTTCTCAAAGAGAAGGGGCTGGCTACCTCCGTTGGAGATGAGGGAGGCTTCGCACCCAACCTCAGTTCCAATGAAGAGGCTTTGGATACTATTTTGAAGGCAATTGAAGTTTCCGGCTTGAAGCCCGGCGAGGATATCACGCTAGCACTGGATGCTGCAGCTTCGGAGTTTTATGACCCTTCTGCCAAAGCCTACATCGAGAAGAAACGCAAGAAGGCCGGCTCTTCTTACAAGTCAAGAAGCACTCCTGAGCAGGTCGAATACCTTGCCTCTTTGGTCAACAAATATCCGATCGACTCCATAGAAGATGGCTTGAGCGAAGGGGATTGGGAGGGCTGGCAGCTTTTGACACAATCTATTGGTAGCAAAATTCAGATTGTGGGCGACGATCTCTTCGTTACCAATCCTGCCTTCTTGAAAAAGGGAATCGAGCTCAAGGCGGCCAACGCCATTCTGATCAAGGTCAATCAGATCGGCACGCTTTCTGAAACACTGGAGACGATGCGCCTTGCCTCGTTCCACAACTTCCGCTCGGTTGTTTCTCATCGATCCGGGGAGACCGAAGATTCCTTTATCGCCGATATTGCCGTGGGTATGAATGCCGGCCAGATCAAAACCGGATCCCTATCCCGCTCTGACAGAGTCGCCAAGTACAATCGCCTACTCTTCATCGAAGATGAGATGGGCGAAGACGCTGTCTTTTTCAAGTCGTAGAATCCCCTCCAGGAGATGTCCACAAACTGAAATCTTACGATTTCAGTTTGTGGACGCTCTCTTCGTCTTTGATGCTCGCAGGAGCGTCTCAAGTTCCCTCTTTCGGTATATTTTCGGTTAAGTCTGTTTTTTTTGAAATTAACCTGAAATTAAACCGCTCTTTATTTAGTCGAAATATTCGGTATTTAATATTGCGTTTCGATTTAATCAATACGAGGTTGTATGTTTTTAATTAATAAAAAATATTTTCCAGGGATTCTGGCGCTCTTTTGTGTTTTCGGATTCTTGTCCATTCACTCTGCTGAGGCGCGTAGAGATGTGCAGCAGACGGAGAGCTCAAAGCATCCAAGAATGAGGGTGGAGGGATCTAAAGTTCCCTATAGTATCACTTACGATTCATCGAAGTGGACGCTTCTAGATCGGGAATTCGATAACATCGAGTACTATTTCGAAGGAAAAGATGGCGCAATCAACGCCTTTATCGTGCCTGAAAACTCCTCCTTTTCCATGGAAGAGATGCCTCATTTTCTTTTAACGGCCGCTACACTGAAGGGTGTGGATCATGCATCGATCGTTGATGAAAAGATCATCAAGGTCTGTGGCAGGGACATTCACTATTTTGAGCTAACAGGAAAAAACAGGCGTACAAGGGAAGGAATTGTATTTCTTTTCTACACATACTCTGATTCGGAAATAACAATTCAGTTCGGCGCCTGGACCACCGTGGCGAATCCGGAAGCGGTGAAAGGGGATATGCTTGAGCTGCTTGAGGGCCTTTCTTTTCACAATTAAGCAGATCTTTAGGGGGTGCTTTCAGAAAGCGCCCTTATTGGCACGCTTGTTGCTTTGATGACTACAGCAGTGGTACATCTTTTTAAGGAGAGAGTGTATGGTAACTCAAGATAAAACCTATAATCCCTATCTCATTCTGTTTGCCCTGGGAGCATTTCTTTTCCTGGCATTGGTTCCTCTAAATAATATGAATGCGGAGGAAGCTCCTGCCTTAGTTCCAGCTGTCAAAGAGCAAGGCGGCTTGTCCCAGGAGATGAAGATCGGCGCGCCGGCTAAAGTCGACGGCTCGTCAGGCGAACTCAAAGGCTCGCAGGTTCCTTACTGTCTGAAGTTTGATCCGGCAAAGTGGGAGCTGACTACGGAGATATCCAATCCCGCCGCCGAATTCGCCTTCAAGCGTAAAGGAGAAGCGATTTACGCCTTCATCATTCCTGAACAGACACCGGTTCCTATCGATATGATGCCAGAGGTCATCGTCTACAACGCGACATCCAAAGGAATGAAAGACGTTAAAATCGTACAGAAAGAAACTCGTAAAGTGGATGGTAAAGATGTTCTTTTTGTGGAGTGGGAAGGGGTCATTGGCGACACGAATACGAAGATCAGTTACCTCGGATATATCTACTCCGGCAATGAAGGAACCATTCAGTTTTACACGTTCACCATGGGGAATTTCTTAGACATGTACAGAAACGACATGATGGCGATGTTGAATGGCCTTTGCTTTGTAGAGGCTAAACCCGTAGCCAGATGATTCATTTCAAAAAAGGCACAGCTTCCGTTCGCTGTGCCTTCTCATTTTTGCACATCTTTCAATCAAAATGATATAATAGGAACAAAAAGAGAGGGATAGCTATGTTGCATCATCCCATTGCCCTCTTTGGCGAAGCTGAACGGGGGGACTTTAAAACTGCACACATCTGCCGCAGCTTGGAAGATCTGGTGGATCAATGCGGGGAGCCGCCACTTGATAGCAAGGGGCTTTACTGCGCCGTGCAGGTTCTTCTATACCGGCATGATTTGATCTTTTTCCGAGTGAAAGAGGAGGGTTTTAGTCTGGCCGACTATTTTTTCGGTCTGAAGCTGCTGACGGAATATGATTTTCCTGAGCGTCTGACCGCCATCTGCATACCGGGTGTCGGGGATCAGGAAGTCATTCGGGTTGCAAAGAAGGTGTGCAGCCTTCATCACTCCCTGATCATTACCTCGGAACAGGATTTTTACGATCTGATGACAGATCAGAAACAATAGGCTTGAAGCTTAGGCGATATCAGCCGTGCACCACTTTTCTAGTCCTTCCTGTGTCGGTTTCATGGAGGCCTTGCCCTTCGTCCAGTTTGCGGGGCATACCTCGCCATTTTCCTCGTAATGTGCCAAAGCATCGATGATACGCAGCACTTCGCTGACCGAGCGACCGAGGGGCAGATCATTGATGACCATGTGGCGTATCTTTCCCTCTCTGTCGATCAAGAAAAGGCCTCGGTATGAGATGCCTTCTTCTTGCATCAACACACCATAATCGCGGGCGATCGATTTATTTAAGTCGGAGATAATGGGGTATTGAACACCTTGGATTCCCCCTTTTTGACGGGGAGTGTTGAGCCAGGCTAAGTGGCTGAAGTGGCTGTCGACAGAACAAGCCATCGGGATGGCATCTCTTTTGGCGAACTCTTCGTGAGCCTCTTGGAAAGCGATCAGTTCAGTGGGGCAGACGAAGGTAAAATCAAGGGGATAGAAGAAGAGAACGATGTATTTTCCCTTGTACTGGGCCAATGAGAGTTGATCGACGATTTTGCCTTCAATCACGGCTTTAGCTTTGAAGTCGGGCGCTTGTTTGCCTATCAGTGTTTGCATGGATGATCTCCTGGTTTAAAATTTTTGGCTCATTATATACCGAAAGTGCTTCAAAGCCCCAATCCTAAATTTTGAGACCCGTTCGGTGCGGCTTCTTTTCAACTTAGCCGAAAAGCTGCTCTGCCCTTTCAAGCCAATCTTCATCGCCGATCGTCGTGGAGGGGCCATGGCCGGGGTATACACGGGTTGTCGATGGCAAGTTTGCTAGTTTTCTAAGAGAGTTCCACATCTTTTCAGGCTCGGCAGTGGGAAACGAGAGGTTCCCTATCGTTCCTTGGAAGAGGGTATCGCCTGAAATGAGAATCCCCTCATCAGGAAAGTAAAAGCAGACACCTCCTGGTGTGTGGCCGGGTGTGTGAATGACTTTTGCTTTCATTGTGCCGACTTCGACGATGTCTCCCTCTGCCAAATAGCCGGTTGGCCGAGTTCCTCTCACCGGAAAAAATAGGGGGAGGCCGTCGGATCCGGGAGAGATCAAATTAGGTTCATCAAGCAGGTGGACATAAAGGGGGATGTGGTAGGTTTCTTTAACCCTGGCAGCATCAGCGATATGGTCGATGTGGGAGTGAGTCAGGAGAATTTTTTTTGGAATCAGACTATGCTTTTTTAAGGATGCTGCGATCAGCGGCAGAGAATCAAAAGAAGGGTCGACAATAGCGGCTTCTTTTGTCTTGTCGCATCCTAAAACATAGACGTTTGTCTCGAAAGGACCTGTCGTAAAACAATCGATAACCATTGCACCGGAGAGGATTCGAACCTCTAACCGCCCGGTTCGTAGCCGGGTACTCTATCCGATTGAGCTACCGGTGCAGGAAGGGTCATATCATTAACGATCCCTGATTTAATTTCAAGCCCTCTCGGCGATTTCCTTTTGCCAAAGAGTTTTTTTTTTTTTTTTGTTATCAATCTATTGATTGATCAATTGAGTGAAAATTTTCGGTTAATTTATACAATCTTAATAAAAAAACAATAAGATCGATGCAATTTATAAAATTTTTCCTGGTTGTATGAGTATAGAAAGATGCCTCGATCACTACAGTCCTTTCTCTGATGATTTCAAATTGGCTGCAGAGAAGTTCACAGAGCTGAACCTTCACAAGAAGGTAGCAGTCGTTGCGGAGTCGGCCATCGCAGGGGTGAAATCTTTCTTTATCATGGGCGCTGGCGCCTTTCCGGTGTTCCGGTCACTGGTGAATAAATGGACTTCAAAAGAGTTTCAGAAGGCCGACCAGGATGGTCTGGCAAAAGATGCGAACCCGGTTGATGTTAAGTCCAAACACGAAGAGACGAAAGAAGAGCTGGCTTCCCGTATCGGCAGCTTGGCCAAACGATGGGTCTTCAAAGTGATTCCGAAGGTGGTTCCGGAGATGAAAGTTCCCTTCAAAATCATCAAGATCGCTAAAAAGTCTCTCGGCATCGGCCGGGCAGTCTATAACAAAGACTTGTTGGGAACGATGAAGAAAATTATCCCCATTGTTTTCACCATTATTGGCACGATCGTTGGCGGACCTGTCTTTGGCGCGATCTTTCTCGCTTTAAAAATCTATGGCTGGGCCAGCCTCTTTTTCGATACCGCCACCGAGGCCAAAAATGTCTACAGCTTCTGGATAGATCGGGCAAGCGAGCCGACGAAAACCGAAAATCTCTTCGAATCAACAATTTTGGCTGCCGCCACTGTGTAAATTAGCTTATACCGAAAGTATCTCAAAAATTGGGATTTTGGCTTTTTAGAAAGCCCCGGGATTGAAAGATGACAAGTCGCCTCATATTAGAAATGGGAGGCGACTTGCAATGTTTCACTGCCGAAACCTCTCTCCTCGCCCAAAAACCAATTCAGCAAACAGATCGTATGATTTTGCTATAGAGGCGCCCATAGGTAGGCAAGACAGGGGACTTCTCTTAAAAACCATCCCTGTCGAGTCCTTCAAGAAAATGCGGAAAACAGTTTCATCTTTTTCATTTTTACGCTCCCTTGCCGCATGTCTTCATGAACATCAGGCCCAGCATGCGGAGAATCTCGGAATATGTTTCCGAGCCGAGCATGTGGTCGATGAGCGGAGGGCCGAAGATTGTCCCAACGAATACGACATTACTGTTGTCGTTGAAGATGCCGTACATTATTCCCAGGGGGTCAAAAAGAGATACACCATCTCTTAGGCTAACAAAGTTTGTGGCGCTCTCGAACCCCGCGGTTGCAGGAATCATCGTTGCCGAGCCAAAGGAGAAAACCCTGATCATTTTTCTCTCCTCCGGAGTTAAAAGGTTAGCCGCCTGTGCAGTATCGGATCCCCCTAGGCTATGGCAATAGTGAATGATGAGGCCGCCGCCTTCCACTCCTCCCATCTCTCGGATGAGGCTCTTCCATTTGGAGGCCAGCCTCTCCGCATAAGTTGAAACTAATCCCATTTTGGTCAGGAACGCTTTCATCAAATCCCAGCACCAGCCTTCTGTCGGTCTGAAAATGTAGTGGATATTGGCACCGCCATGAGTTCTAAGGATGTGTTCCATCGATTCGCTCAAGTAGGAGCGGATATTGGAGATGCCGTTGATCAAAGTGATGCGGACATTGGAGGCTGCCTCCCCCTGGCCATACACGCCTTCTTCCCCTTTCTCCCCATAAAATCCCGCCAGCCCAAGCAGCCCTTTGCCGATCGTTGCCTCCATCAGGGTTGTCATTTCGGCCTCGACCAATCGTGGGTAATTGGCCTCTGTCTGGATTCTTTCCACGATCTCGTTTTTGAAGGCAAAAAGATATTGCAAGCCTTCCCATACTGATGTGAAGAAATCTCCCAGAACAAAAAGGCCATGCAAATCCTGATTGTTGACAGGGCTGTTTTTGACATACAGATAGCGGTTTGGACCATCTTGGTATCCCAGCGGATCGAGCGTAATCCAGCGTCCCGCAGAAGGGTCTAAAAGCCTTCTTCCAAAATAGATGAATCCGGTCTCGTTGTCTTGGCGTTTACCTGCAAAGCGCCAGGGCGACAGCGGCTCTTTGTTTTCAGAGAAGACATTTTCTTCTCCAAAAGCGTTATACCGGTAGTACTCCACCACTTTTTTATCTTTGAAAGACACCAGGCACCTTTGCGATCCCGTGAGATCGTGGAGGGGAAGGTAGGGCTTTCCGTGGATCTCGATCGCCAGAGCTGCCCCGATTTCCGCGCCCTTGCCGATGCCCAGTATGCGTAGCTCAGAGATCTTGCCTTCGTCGGACACGGAGCCGATCTCGTTAGAGCCCTCCCAGAGGTATTTCACCGTGTGCCGCTGCCCGTCTTCTTCGGTCAGCAGTTTGGCGATTCTTCTGTGGAAAGGGTCATAGATGTATTCTGCAACGGGGTGATCGTCTTTAATCACCTTAGTCAGCCTGTTCAGCGCGTCATAGATGAACCGGTATTCCGAACCGTCAGGATCCTTTCTTGAAACCATGTTGCCGTTGGCATCATAATTGAAGCTTTTACCTCCGGAAAAAGAGAGCAGGTTGCCGCCCGAATATCCATACGCTCCGTCCGACTCTTTGACTCGGTTGCCCAAAGTGTCGTATGCATACTCATCGCGTCTCCAGGTGGTGTCGAGGGTTAGTTGCCCCTTGACGTCGTAAGCGTAGTCTATCTCCGTCAATCCCCCCGCATCTTTAATGCGTCTTTTGGTTGGTTTTCCACCCTCTTCGGAATAGCCGATAAATTGGTCTGAAAAATACGGTGTGTCGATGGAAGCGGCATTTCCGTTGCCGTCGTACTCAGTCCTCCTCTCCCCCAGATCCGCTGGAAGGCACTCGCAGAGGATTCGACCTTTTTCATCAAACGAGGTGTATTTGTGACTGTAGAGGACGTCTCCAAACCGGTTTATCCTTTTGACGTCTTTCAGGGAAAGGGCGTCATATTCATAGGCGATTTCGGTCAGGTCGGGAAGTGTGATTTTCGTTTTTCTTCCTTTAATGTCGTAAGCGTACTGCATGGACAGGCCGTTGCCCAGCACCTCGCGGATCACAAGCCCTTCGTCATCGTGTTCTCTTAATGTCGCCGTCCCCTTGACCAAATCGATCGCCTCGATGATGTTACCCTGTAAATCATACTCGAAGGCGTAGTCGATTGTGCCGTCTGATGATTTGACCCTTCTCGGGTTTCCCCATTCATTGTAAAAGGTTGAAACAGACTCCCCATCGGGTTTTAAAATCGTCTCCAGGCGACCGTTTTGGCTGTAGACATATTCCGTCTTCCTGACGAATCCATTTTCAGAAATCTCTTCGATTTCCTCTATCCTGTTCATGGGCCCGTAACGAGAGAGAATGGTAAACTCTTCCCTTTTGGTGCCCTGAAAGAGTACGTCATGAGTCTCGCGCGTCTTATTGCCCGAGAGGTCATAGGCATACTCGATTCTTTCGATTGTTTCCCCAAAGCTGTTTTTTGTTGTTTTGCTGATTGGCCGTCTTAAGGCATCAAGCACCATTTCTGTGAGGTTGCCGCTCTTGTCTACACATATTTTTGATATTTGCCGGCACCCCTGAGTCTGGATGATCTGTTCTGTGATGGACGCGGCCTCTTTGGGATCGTTTAGGTGGGGGATTTTAAAATGATCATTTTTCAAGATCCGTCCGGTGAAGTCCTCGATTCGTTCACAAGTGATTTCACCCCTCTCATCCCTTTCTGTGTAGGTTGCCATCTGGAAGGAATTGTCAGCCCACTCTTTTTTAACCATGACTCTTCCATGGCTGTCGTATTCATATTCTATCTTCTTTGATCCCTTAGGACCTGAGATGAGAACCGATTGCAGATGGCCCTGGGGGTCGTAGGTGTAGTGGCTTTCTGATCCCTTTTCATCCCCTGCGACTAAATGAAACGATGAATAGCGGTAGGCGCTTTCGCTTAGCGTTGCCCCGCCTTCTGAGATAAGCTCCTTTTTGACGACTCGGGCTAGCTGATCATATTCATAGAGAACCTTGAGTCCGTTTCTTTGTCGTTTCTCTTTCAGGCACCCTTCCCTTGTGTACCTCATTTCCTCGCTTGATCCATCGGGATAGGTTATTTTTAGAGGCTTACCTCTGATGTTGTACTGAGTGAGGGTTTCGTATCCATTGGGATCGCGAGTTTTGATACGGTTTCCGAGGAGATCGTATTCATATTCCTCGCGTGGTCTTAGGAGCCTTCCGTCATCTGCGGCGACTAGGGGATAAGAAATGGCTTTGAGGTTTCCAATCCCATCGTATTCATAAAATGTTTCGTTTCCATATTCATCAACGGAAGCCACTTTTTGTCCTAGCGGGTTGTAGATATAAGACTCTGTCTGAATCTTGCTGTCTCGCTCTTCAGTCGTTTTAATCAACCGGCCCGCCTTATCGTAGACGAATGTCTTTTTGACTGGATCTCCCTCGGCCGGAAGATCAATCTCCTCTTCTACTTTCCCCGCATCGTTGTAAGCGTATATTTTGTCCCCGTAGCTAGAGTCGAAGGAGCGGAGCAGGCGACCCAAGAGATCATATTCCCACTCTTTCACAACCAGCAGCTTTCCTTCCTCATCCACTACTTCCTGGCGTGCAAGATTACCGAAGTGGTCATAGGAAAAGAGAGTTTTCTTCACAAAAACCTCGCTCCCGCAGCCTACGTCCAATGCGGTCTCGAGAGACTCGACGATTGCTCCAAAGGCTTCCTTTCCTCTGTTTCTTTTGAATCGGGTTATTTTTCGCTCGGAAATTTGAGAAACATCCTCTTTCTCATCGCTTTGACCGTCATCTGTTACAGCCTCGATCAGGAGTCCGTTTTCATCATACTGAAAAAATTGGCGAATGAAGTTGCGCTCTTTATTGCATAAAATGAGCTGTGATATTTTGTCTGAATTATCCTGATAAAAATACCTCGTGATGAGGCCTCTTTCGTCAATTTTTTCAGCCAGTCTGGAGGGATTGTTCTCATCAGGGATGGTGTAACGGTAAGTGATTTGGCACTTCTCAAGGTCTGTTCCCAAGGGTTCTCCTTCGGCGCTTATTGTCAGCGCATCGGGAAAGAGACCCGTTAAATTGCCGAAGTATGTCTCCTGGATAACGTTTCCGAATGGATCGTATTTTAATGTCTTACAAAACTGCACCTCTCCCCTGTCGTTTTCGAGCGTATAGCTTTTCAGCTTGGGAGGGTAAGTTTCAGAGGGTGTCCAGTATAGCACCATCTTTTTGACCAGTTTTTTGCCTTCCTTTCCTCTTTCCCACCACTCTAGCGCGAGGGGGAGCCCATTCGGGCTATACAGGTAAATTTTTTCATTACCGGCAGCATCTTTGACGATGGTTTTCCCTGTTTCATAAAAAAATGTCTGGAAAATTTGAGAAGCGCCTCCTGGGCCGATAGGAGCTTTTTGCTGTTTGACCTTTCCTATGCGGAAGTCGGAGAGAGGGTTTTCGATGGTGACAAGTTCCCCTCCAACGTTGTTGTATTTGTTGTCGTAATAGTCCGTTTCAATGAACCCCCCTCCCGGCATCAGGATTTTGGAGATGAGATATTTCCTTTCGAGAGGGTGCTTGCGGTAGTCGTACTTTAGAGAACGTCCGTCGGGAAGGATAACCTCGTCAATCAGGATATTGTCTGTGGTTCTTGAAGGGTCATTGACGGAGTAGCGATAGAGGACTTGCCTGCCGTCTTCGGCTTTGAGGACAAGTTCTCCACGAGATGAGCGGTCAAGCGTAAGCTCATGGACGCAAAGGGTTTCATCGGGGCTCAGCAGACGTATTGAGCTGAGGAGGTTGTTTTGATCAAATTCATAGACAGTCTTGGCAAAGCTGGCCGATTTTGAACTTTCATCCTCTTGCGCCGTGAAAAAACCTTCATGATTGAATCTCCAGTTGGGATTTTCGTAGCGCCTTCCGGTGCCGAGGTCTGTAAACTTGCGTTTGATGGACAAAGGGTAGGAACCCGGCATATGCAGGTCTTCGAACTCTTCGTGGTAAGTCCCCGTGATGCAGTCGACCTGTCCGGATATAAATCCCGGAGGGGTGACGCACTCTTGAGATACAGATGCTGGCGCATCATCCGCCCATCCTGTCTGGCTGAGCAAAAGCAGGAGGGATAGCCATAATACTGAACGAACCATAATAATCTTCTAATGTTATTAAATATTAAGCAGCTAAGGATACGAATATTGAGGATATTTTCGCAACGGCCTAGGAATTATTAAGATATAAATTACAGCTGTTTACCGAATGTGCATCAAAATCTATTTTTAATGATAAGGGTCTCTCACGATTTAACGATTGCAAGTCATCTGATATCAGAAATATGAGGTGACTTGCCCTCTTTAGAGACTGTCCAAAACTCAAATCGTACGATGTCAGCTTGTGGACGGTCCTCCTAGAGTCTCGGGAAGTTATGCTTTGCGAAAGAAATTGAGATATTTTGAGTCTTAGAGACCGTTCAATATTTTTTTGAATGCGCTGCCTTATGTTTATTTCTCCTCCTTAGTTGGCACTGATGGGAATAGGGGGATCAATAATCTTGTTGCTGTTCTCATAGCACACCCTTTTTGGATTTGAAATAAAAAATTTGCCGAAGAGTAGCCTATGCCTGCTCCTTGCAGATTCTCTATCTTGCCTTAAGATGAGGAACCCACTATAACAGAGACATCGGAGAGCGTTGCAGGGTTTTAGTCGGTTTTATGAAGATTATCGTCGTTGGGGCAGGTACATTTGGCTCCTACATCGCAAAACTTTTATCGGAAGAAGAGCATGATGTCGTTCTTGTCGATAAAGAACCTCTCCGCCTGCAGGCGGCAGCGGAATACCTCGATGTATCGAGCCGCGTGGGCTCAGGTTCTGACTGGCAGCTTCTGGACTCGCTTTTTGAATTATCCCCCGATCTGATCATTGCCGCCACGGATAACGACGAGTTGAATCTGGTCACATGTTCCATGGCCAAGCAGCTTGGATATCCAAAAACTATGGCCCGTATCCGGGACAGCAAGCTGTTGAACAGGTCACGCCTTGACTTCGGAAGGATCTTTGACGTCGATGACTTCATAGGCCCTGAGCTTTTAGTCGCCCATGATATCGTGAAATATATGCTGAGCCCAAGCTCGGTTTTTGTTGAAAATTTTGCCCACGGAGCAGTTCAGCTCAGGACGATTATTGTCCCGGATAAGTGGCGAAGGGGAGACAAACCGATTGCCGAACTGCGGCTGCCGGAAGGGATTATTATCGGCCTGATTCAAAGAGAAACAGATGAGAGACGCGCAGGGATTTCCCTCGGAAAAAAAAAAGTGATTTTCCCACACGGAAATGATCGAATCTTACCGCGCGACGAAGTCACTTTTATCGGCGAACTTAAGGCGATTCAGGAGATTCACCACTTTTTTGGTATTCCTTCCAAACCGATGAAATCCGCTTTCATCGTCGGCGGATCGCTGACGGCTTTCAACCTGGCCAAGCTCTTGGAGATGCAAAACATTGAAACCACGATCATCGAAAAAGATTTTGAAAGATGTGCCCGTCTCGCCGAGGTCCTGCCGCAATCGACGATCATCAATCATGATGGAACGGATGTCAATTTCCTTAAGTCGGAGAAAGTGGCGAGCAAGGATCTTTTCGTGGCAGCCACCGGCGTTGATGAAGTCAATATGATGGCTTCGCTGATGGTTAAGGAGCTTGGTCAGGAAAGGGTAGTCTCCCTGCTCACAAACAGCGGGTATCGGTCGATAGCCAGTCAGCTGGGAATTAACCATACGGTCTCACCGATTGTTTCCGCCGCGAGCCAAGTCTTATCCCGTGTATTTTCCGGGACGGTGCGCTCGCTGGTATCCCTCTACGATAATCAGGCTGAGATCATCGAGATCAATGTGCGCAATGACTCTCCCGTCATCGGAGTGCCCCTTTCCGAGCTAGGGCCGCTTTTTCCATCGGATTTTCTGATTGCGATGATACAGAACAGGGGCAGGACGATGATAGCCAACGGCAGCCGGATTATATCCGCGGGAGACTCTGTTATCGTGATCACAAGTCCTAAGCATGTGCCCGAAATGCAAGGCATATTTTAAACTAGGTGGCGGATGCTTTGGCGTGATATTTCGAAAATCTTAGGACTTTTTTTCTTAGGCTTCAGCCTGGTTTTCACTCTGCCGCTCGTGATGGCAGCCTACTACGAGTTTGGCGCCGCAGCAGAGGGGCATCCGCAGCCTCATTCAACCGTTGCCTTCTTAATCACTTGGCTTGTCACAGCGGCGTTTGGCGGAGGACTCTATCTCTTAGGCCGCAAAACCGATGGGATCATGTACCGAAGGGAGGCTCTGCTCGTTGTTGTCTCTATCTGGTTTCTGATTCCCTTTTTCGGCTCGCTACCCTTCCTTTTCAGCGGGACCCTTTCCAATCCTTTTCAGGCCTACTTTGAGGCGACATCGGGTTTCACCACAACGGGCGGGACGGTTCTCTATCCTAAAAAATATGACGAGACGGGTGCTGAAATTCCCTACAGAAAAATTGTGGAAGGGGCGCAGGACATCGAATATGTCTTTTATGGCACTGTCGCTCCCGTCATCGATAAGGCAACGGGCAAGGTTTTGTTTGAAGGTATTGAGGCGCTGGGAGTGACGCTCCTTTTTTGGCGTTCCTTGACTCAGTGGATCGGAGGCGGAGGCATCGTCGTATTGTTTGTTGCCGTTCTGCCTGCTCTTGGAGTGGGCGGCCGGCAGCTTTTTTATCAGGAAGTGACAGGTCCTGTCAAGGAGGGGATCACTCCGAGAATCAAGGAGACGGCAATGAATTTATGGAAGATTTATCTTGTCATATCGTTGCTTCAAGTATTCTTTTTAATGCTGACCAATGACGAAATGCCCTTTTTTGATTCCCTCATGATTACATTCGCCAATGTTTCAACCGGGGGATTCTGTATCAAGAACACCAGTATAGGGTTCTATGACAATCCGGCCACCGACTGGGTTTGCATTATCTTCATGCTTCTAGGAAGCATTAACTTCACACTCTATTTTTACCTCCTGACCGGCAAATTCTTTAAGCTTTATGACCGGGAGCTTTTTCTTTTTTTGGGGTTGATCTTTGTTCAGTCCGCACTTTGCTCTGTCGAAATTGTAGGGACTCCCAACTTCTTGCTCGATGGCAGGACAGGCGAATCTCTGTCTTTAACCGACGCTGTTCGGGTGGCGACCTTTCATGTCGTCTCAGCACAGTCATCGACAGGATTTTCAACAGCCAATTTCGATTTGTGGCCGTATCCAGCGCAGGTCGTGATTCTTGTTGCCATGTTCTTAGGGGGAATGGGAGGATCTACCGCAGGGGGAATCAAGACGATGCGCCTCTATATCTTGTTCCGTGTAGCTCAGTTCAAAGTAGAATCGCTGTTTCGGCCGGAAACGGTACGTCGTTTCCGCATCGGCAATAGCGAAATCGAGTGGGAAGCGGTGATCAGGGTCCTTTGCTTCTTTCTGATAGTCATTGCTTTCACGGCCCTTTCCACTTACCTACTTGTGCTTGACGGCATTGACCCGGAGAGTGCGCTTGGGATTGTGACAGCAACGATCAATAATGCCGGGATCGGCTTTAGGATCGTCGGACCTGCCGAGTCGTTTGCACCCCTTTCCGATAGGGCTATCGGTTTGGCATCATTTCTAATGATCTTGGGCCGTCTTGAATTTTTAGCGATTTTGGCGATTTTGGTGCCCGCTTTCTGGCGCAATAAATAAAGAGGAAGGCAAGCAGCATCCCCTGTTGAGACAGTCTTAAACCTGAAGTTGTATGATTTTTTTAGTACAGTCTCTTACCAGTACAGGCGCCAGACACCATCGCAATAAAGGGCGTGTCCCTGAAGTGTGACTCTGGTGTCTTCCTCTGTCATTCCCGGGCACGGGGCAATCTGATGGAGAAACTGTCCGCTGTGCACGACCATCGTTCCGACACTGTAAGGTAAAAAGTGCATCGGTGTCCTCTCAGCGAGGGCTTCTATCTCCGTATCGGCCCGATTTTTGTTTTCAAGCCAGTGGATATCCCAGTAGTTCAAACCAGATCCGCAACGAGGTAGTGTAATGGGGAGGGTGAAACTTAACGGATGAATTCTGTCCACCTCCTTGAAAGGCCACTTTACCTGGAGCTGCTGCAAATCGAAATGCAGGTGGGCCTGAGGCTTTACGAACAGGGGATGGTAAAGAAAGATATGAAACCCCGGAAGGGCATGGAGGTGGTCGAAAGAGGCTTTGCTATTCGTTGTCTCCTCCAAGGCGGTTTTAACCTTGTCCAGAAGGGAGGAAAAGTGCAGCTTCAATACAGGGTTGATAGCAGCCTCGATATTCCGATAGGGAGATTTTTTTCTTTCCGGGTGGTCAAGATAGCAAGCCGCTCCGAGCGTGTAAAAGGGAGCGACTCCTCCTCCTCTATCCGTCCAGAGCGGTCTCAAACTTTTAACTATTGCCCAGATCTCTTCGCACTCTGCTTTACTAAGCAGTGGAATGGCCCGGATTTCTTCCATCACTCTTTTTTGTCGGATTCTTTGTCATTGACAATGATTTGCTTGAGTCCGACGGCGACTGCCGCTCCAATGATAATGGCTGGCGCTTCGATAAAGATGCCAAGCAGAGCACCGCCCAAAATCAGGCTCCTTACCATCCCTTGCTTTTCGATAAAGGATTCTAAGGATTTCAAAGGAGTGATGATCTCCTTGGTAAAATAGAGGCCGGCGATGGCTCCGATGATAGCTCCGCCGTAGAACGGTTCGAAGAAAAGCATCAGAATGCCAACGATCATGGCGATGTAGGCAAGAGTGTCTTTCATGTTGGAGGAAGCGAGCTGGTAAACATCCTCCAGACGTTCGGGTTTGGCTTTTGGCTCTGGTTTCTCTTCTTTTTGCGGCATTCCTTCGTCTGCCATAGGTACCTCTTTTGGTGGTTGCAGTTTTTGCCATCCTAAGAAAAAGATGATCAGAGATCAATTAAATATTTTAACCGTTTGCGATTTGCATCAATTGGCATAAAAAAAGGATGTGGCGGGGAGCGACAATTTTTCGATTTGAATATGATAAAGTTTATCTAAATCCAATCGAGATCAACCAAGTCGCATGGAGAGTTTTTTAACGAGTTCAGTTTTTTTCTTCTGTTGGTCTGTTGGTTGCTCTTTAATTTTAATTTGTTTATAATTAATTAATAATTGGACAAGCCGATGGCCTATTCCGAACGTGGCCCAAATTTGGGTTTTTGGCAAAGGGAGCGCTCTCTTTTTTTCGGGCCTATTCGGTATAGAATCTAAAAACAGTCCTATGTTACTTTCTTATTATGGTTTCGCGCTTTAGGTCATTTCACATCCGTCAGGATCTCTTCCAGGATCTTTTTGAACAGATTCCTAAGGTCTTTGCTGCGCTGGCAATTATTTTTGCCCTTGCGGCCTCTTTATTGTTTATCTTGGCCAGAGGTGATGTGGCGCTGCCTGAGGTGTCCAAGATAAAGACGACGCTTCCCAGGAATAGTTTTCAGAAAGATGAAAATGCCTACGCGGCATTTGGCGAGGGAGTGTTTGCTCTGACTTATGTAGCTCCCAGGATGCATCTTCCCGATCTTAAATCGCATTTGACCTATTTTGGGCAAAATGGCCGCCCGGATGTTAAAATGGAAAGCCCCCTTCTTCATTTTTCGCTTGAGGGTTCCAAAGATATCATTTCGGCAAAACCTAAAGAAAAACTTTTCTTGCAATATCGTGGCGGCGAGGGAATGGGCAAATATGTATTCAGCCCTGGCAACCAAGAGACATCTCTCTGGATTATTCCCGGAGCCCAAGATAATGAAGCGACGATCAACGTCGGCATGATTGATGAAAGGGGAAATGAAGTCTCCTCTCCAAGCCAGCTTGCTAAGTTTCAGCTGCAGGAAAAAGAGCTCGCGAGGACTTTGCAGAGCGGCTGGGAGCTTGGAAAATGGAGAGTGGACGGAACCTTGCTGGCAAGGCAGCGTGCTCGTTGGATGGGTCAGGATAAGTTTTTAGAGAGGCACGGCGGCGAGGAATATAAGGACAGGGCCGGAAAGAGCCGCATCGATTTTGGAGAAAAAGAAGAAGTTTATTCGGTTTATGTCGATGCCGGGGATATTCTGGTTTGGAAAGATGGCCGTTTTGAGAATGCCGAACCAAGCAAAGAGACGCAGAAATACCCTATTCTAGTAGTTAAAAAAGTGGATGAGCGGCTCATGAACTTGGAGCTTTGGGATGTTGAAGGAAAGAAAAAGCTCGCTCTCAACCTACTCAAGTCAATGGAAACATGGCTGCCCAATGACATCCAGCAAGAATTTAAATTCATCGGCGCCAGGACAAAATCCCAGTACGTGTTCGAAGTCGAAAGTGAAAAAATGCTCCTGAGCCCCCATGACTGGCTCATCATGACAGATGAGGGGTGGAAAAAGCTGACTACGGCTGAAGAGATAGACCAATATGTCGAAAGAAGAATGACAGGCACACTATTCGTGTTCGACGGGATTGAAAGAAGGGATGACCAGCAGGTAATGAAAGGGCTTCTCTATAACCCTGCGAGAACGCTTGTTCAGGATATCGAGCTGCCGGTTCAGAAGGAAGGGCTCGTCTACCAACCTCTCAAAAGATCCAAAGAGAGCATAGGCAAGAGTGCAACTTCCATCCCACAACCCTTTGCAAGCAGCCGTCTTGAAAACATCATCAAACAGAGAAACAGCCACACCGCGCGTGAAGGAAGTAAAGGTCCGATACCTTAAATTGAGACTTTGTCAGATCAGTTTAAGGGCAGAAATGCTAAGATCCCCTCTCCTTTGTCCGGAATGTGAATCATGATAGAGGATACAACTGCACCGGCATGACCAATCAATCAAAAATTCTAACAGAACTTCACTCTCTTTTACCGATTCGGCAGCTAGCGAGCCAGACGGTTGCCGCTGCTTTCCTTTTATTGGTTCCTTTTCATGCCCTTTCGGGGCAGACGATCGCTGAAAAGAAAGCCAGTCTTTCTCAGGGAAGTGCGTCGAAAGATTTAAGCCCGGAAATGCAGAAGTTTCTCTTGCAGGTCAACAATGAACTGAAAGAGCATCGTGAAATTTTACGCGAGCTCTATGGAGAGGCGGAAGATCTTTACCAAAAAGGAGTTTCCGACGCTGAGTGGAAGCAGCTTTTAGAGGAGATCAGACTCGTCAGGAGCAATATCCAGGTTCTAGAGGAGAGCTGGCGCAAGATGGCGGAAGAGCATAATCAGCAGGAAGATTATGCGCTGTGGCACCAGCCTGATACAACGCTTGGTGATCTTGTCATCGACTACGGCTCTTCAGACTACGTTTATCTGATCACACCCGATATAGCCTCCATCCCCATCAGTGTCAATTCCAACATCGCCATTCCAAGATCTTCCTGGACAGAGATGCTGACCACAATTCTGGCTCAAAACGGGGTCGGGATCAAGGAGTTGAACCCTTACCTGCGCTCTCTCTACTTGACTAAAGAGGATTTTTCCACGGTTAAAGAACTCACGAACAAGAGAGAATCGCTGGAGTTGCTGGCTCCCTACGACCGTATACTTTATATCCTCACCCCCAATCCTCTGGAAGTGAGAAGGGTCTTTCTGTTTCTGGACAAGTTCGCCGACCGATCGACAACTGATCTTCAGACCATCGGACGCGACATTTTGATTACTGGTCCTGTCCAATCTGTTCAGGAGCTGCTCAAGCTCTATGATTTTATCGAGAAGACGACAGGAGGGCGGGAGTACAAGGTCATCGCGCTGAAAAAAACCGATCCTCAAGAGATGGCAAAAGTTCTGACGGAGATCTTCGGACAGTTTTCGGTGATTCCCGATACTATTTCCCAGGGAGAAGGCGTAAACGATGGAGGGCGCTCCGAAAGGCAGGACTCTGCCGGCCTGAAAGTGATTGGACTCTCCCATCTTGCACGGGCGATCATCTTGATCGGAACCAAAGAGGAGATCAAAAAAGGCGAAGATATCATCTATCAGGTGGAGTCAGAGGTTGGCGAGTCGCTGGAGAAGATAGTCTTTACCTACCACTGCAAGCACACAGATCCGGGCGAACTGGCCGCTATTTTAGAGAAAGTCTATCTACAGATGATTTCAAGTAACGTCATTCTGACAGATCCTGCCGGTGGAGACGCAAGTCAAAAGGCCAGCCAAAGGCAGAATGTCGCCATCACCGAGATCAATAATCCTGACCGCGACAAGCTGCCGGAGCAGCTATACCATGAGAAGTTCTTTGAGGAAGGCACCTACGCCGTCAACCCGGCTCCGGTGCAGCCGAATAGACCGAGGGAGCCAAAACCCGATCCCAATAAGGGCAGAGAGAACTTTTTTGTCGATCCGAAGACCGGAGCTATTGTCATGGTCGTGGAGGCTCTTGCCGTTCCCAAGTTGAAAGATCTGATCAGAAAGCTGGATGTCCCTAAAAAGATGGTTCAGGTAGAAGTTTTGCTTTTTGAGAAGAGGATGGAGAAGGAGAACTCCTTTGGAATGACGCTTTTGCGCATGGGGACAAATGCCTCCCAAACCAATAAGGCAGGAGTGAGTTTCAACGATATTGAAACAAGCACTGCGAACGAAGGCATTTTCCGCTTTTTCCTAAGTCAGATGAAGCACTCCTGGATGCCCGCTTACGATCTGGCCTATAAATTTTTGCTGTCGTGCGACGACGTCACAATCAATGCCAGCCCGTCCGTTGTTACAATGAACCAGACCAAGGCGACGATCAACATCAACGAAGAAATCTCGCTCAACACGGGTATTTTCGAGGTGGAGACTAGTAAGGGTGTGACTCTGAAGGATGCTTTCACGCGTGCTCAGTACGGTATTACGATTGATGTCACGCCGACCGTCCATATGCGCAACGACGAAGAGGGCATCCCATTCGGCGAAGAAGCAGATTACGTTTCTTTGGAAACCGATATCTTCTTCCAGACGATACAGCCCGGATCCGACCCGTCCCGTCCGAATGTGATCACAAGGCATATTGACAACGTTGTCAGGATACCCGATGGGCAGACTGTCATTTTAGGCGGACTTCGCAGAAAAATCTCATCCGATCAAAAAGACAGCATTCCCTTTTTCGGTGAGTTGCCGGGTATCGGCAAGCTTTTCAGCAACACCGTTTTGAAAGACTCATCTGTGGAGATGTTTATATTCTTAACACCTAAAATTATTTCCGATCCTCAGGAAGATTTTGCACGCCTCCGCTGCGAAGAGATGACACGCCGTCCGGGTGATACTCCAGGATTTCTCAAGCGCCTTGTTCTTGCGCGGGAGTGTGAAAAAAACAGGCTCATGGAGGGGTATATGACTATGCTCTTTGGCAGGGAAAGAGAGCGGTTCTATTACAGGCCCGGTGAGTATTATGGCCACTAAAGAACCCAGCGAGACAGCGGCAGGAAAAGATGAGCTTGTCAAGCGAGGAATGCTTTCTAGCGACGACGGCGGAAGGGCCCTTGCCGAAAGATTCGGAATGGAGGTGCTAGATACCCTTCCTTTAAGCGCGCTGCCCAGATCCTATTACGAAAAGGTCTCTTACGCCTTCGCCAAGAAAAACTTGGTGCTCCCGATTGCCGTCGAAGAGGAAACTGTTATCGTCGCGATCAATGACCCTTTGCATTTAGAGCCTCTTGAGGAGATCCGAATTATTTTAGGCCTCGATGTAAGGGCGGTTTTTGCCCCGAAAGAGATTATACTCCACGCCATCCAGCATTTTTATAATCAGGAGAAGGGGGCCGCCTCCCAGCTGATCGCCGATCTTAGGGGCGATAGCGAGGATCTTGTCAAGGAAGGAGAGATCGAATCCTACGATCTTTTGGACCGTAAATTGGGGCAGTCTCCTATCATCAAGCTGCTCAACCTCATTTTGACGGAGGCGATTCAGCAAGGGGCTTCCGATATTCATTTTGAGCCTGGAGCCGATGGCCTGAAAGTGCGGTATCGCATTGACGGTGTTTTACAGAGCCGGCACGCTCCTTCCCAGGAGTTTCAGGCTCCTCTTTTAACCCGTATTAAAGTCATGGCAAAGCTTGATATCGCCGAGCACCGCCTTCCCCAGGATGGCAGGATCAAGTTAAAGATGGGGCCAAGGGAAATCGACTTCAGGGTGAGTACTGTCCCTGTAGTCGGCGGCGAGCGCATCGTCTTGCGTATACTTGATAAGGGAAACGTCGTCCTTGGATTGGACAAAATAGGGATGCTTCCCGAAGTGCTCGAAGAGTTTCAGAAGCTCATCTCGCTGCCGGAAGGAATCATCTTGGTCACAGGGCCGACAGGAAGCGGTAAAACGACGACCCTCTATAGCGCCATTTGCGAGATGGCCGATGATGAAATCAATATTATGACCGTCGAGGATCCTGTTGAGTATAACCTGAAAGGGATAGCACAGATTGCAGTCAGACACAAAATCGGACTTAGTTTCGCTTCGGGCTTAAGGCATATTTTGAGACAGGATCCTGATGTCGTGATGATAGGTGAAATCCGCGACGCAGAAACAGCGGAGATCTCCATTCAGGCATCACTGACGGGTCACCTTGTTTTAAGCACCCTCCACACCAACGATGCACCGTCGGCCATCACAAGGCTTGTCGACATGGGAATTGAGCCCTATCTTCTCTCGTCGTCTATCGCGGGCGTACTCGCTCAGCGACTTGTCAGAACGATTTGCAACAACTGCAAGAGGAGAGTCGAACCTACGCTTCGCGAGGTTAAAAGCATCGGTTTAAAAGAGAGCGAGCTGAATAGGGCTCACTTTTCTGAGGGGGCCGGATGCGAGAGGTGTTATGGATCGGGCTACCGGGGAAGGCACGGTATTTATGAACTGATGGTTGTCAATAACGTGATTCATAAACAAATCGTGACAAGTCCTGACGCTATCGAATTGAGAAGGCTGGCTTTGGAAAGCGGCATGGTGTCTCTCCTCGCGCACGGTGCTGAACTCGTCAGACAAGGTGTTACAACCATTGCAGAAGTGTTGCGTGCCACACGTGGCGTTGAAGGCGAGGGGTAACATATGCCTTTATTCACCTACCAAGCCCTTGACTCTCAGGGAAAGAAAGTATCCGGCGTTCAGGACGGAATGAACGAAAAAGAGGCTCGCGAAAAAATCCGGGCTCAAGGGCTTGTCTTGATTAAGCTGGAAGCGAAGAAAGAGACAGCAAGCAAAAGCCACTTCTCCCTTTCGGATCTGAAGACTTTTACCCTCGAAATGGGCGAGCTTGTCAGCGCAAAAGTGCCTCTTTATGATAGCTTAAGCACCGTAGAGGAGCAGTCCCGCGGGGAGAAATACCATCCGGTCCTCCTCTCCCTCTGCGAAAGCATTAAGTCGGGGACTCCGCTCTCCGATGCGATGTCTGAGTATCCGAAAAGCTTCGACACCCTTTATGTCGCGATGATCAAGGCTGGCGAGCAATCCGGTTCTTTGGAGACGGTTTTTAAACGGCTGAACTCCTACCTTGGAAAAAAAGAGAAGCTGCAGCGGCAGCTGATGACCGCGATGATCTACCCTGTCGTCCTCTCCATGTTCTCGCTGATTGTCATCGGGGTGCTGCTTGGCTATGTCGTTCCCTCCATCGAAGGGCTTTTCGAGGGAAGGGAGATGAATGGGTTTACTGAGGCTGTGATTGGAGTCAGCCATTTTCTGACTAACTGGTGGTGGGTTTATCTGCCTCTTTCCGGTGCCGCCATTTTCATTGGCTGGAGGCAGCTTAGAAAAGAGCAGGGCCGTCTTGCGATGGAGCGCCTTGCCATCCGTTTACCGCTCGTGAGGAAGTTGATCATCAATTCCGCTTTGGCCAGGTTTTCAAGAACGATGGCCACTCTCATGGCGGGAGGTCTGACAATTATCGAGTCGCTCCGCATCTCGTCCAAGGTTCTCGCAAGCAAGCCTCTTGAGGAGGATATGCTTAAGGTAGAAGAGAGGATCGTCCAGGGAGGTTCCTTAAGCCGGGAACTGGCGAAAATTCAATGGATGCCCGGACTTGTCGCGAAAATGCTGGCGGTAGGGGAAGAGGCTGGCGCACAGGAAACGATGTTTAATAAAATAGCGGATATCTACGAAGATGAGGTCGAAAAATTGATCGACAGGATCATGGCCCTTTCCCAGCCTGCGATTTTGGTTGTGATGGGATCGATTGTAGCCTTGATCATGTTGGCTGTTTTACTGCCCCTTACGGATATTCCCAATCTGTCTTGATTCATTAGAGGAGAAAAGAAGATGTCTTCGTCACTTTTTAAAAAGAAACTATATAAACAAACCAAACGATGCATCACTTTGGTCGAGATGATGGTTGTTATCTTCATCATCGGCCTCATCGTTTCTGTCATCGGCTTCAGATATCAGGGGGGACTCGAAAAGGGTAAGGCCTTCAAGACAGAGACATCCATCGACAAGGTAGAGACGATTTTAAACCTGCAGGTTGCTGAAAAGCCGCAACTTTTGGACAACATCGAAAAAGACTGGAAAGAGATCATCAGGAAAGATTCCTTGGTCAAGGATCCTGAAGCGCTGATTAAAGACGGCTGGGGAGATGATCTGGAAGTCGATTTGGATGACAACAAAGCCATCCGTGTGAAATCAAAAAATCTTGATGCTTATAAGAGCAAGAATAAATAAGGCATGATTTTCAGGAACGGTCAACGAATTGGAAGGCGGTGTCTCACGCTGATCGAGATGCTGATAGTGATCGCCGTCCTTTCGTTTGTTGGCTCTCTTGTCGCTTTTGGCATTCATGCGGCCCGGCAAAAGCAACTGTTTCTCTCGGAAGCCGAAGAGGTGCTAAAGGCGGCAAGGATGGCTCAAGACCTCCTCCTCATACTCGACGCGGACACGACTCTTAAATTCCAGGCCGATGAGGAAGGTATCTTGTATTGGATATCTGTCGAGGGCGGAAAAGCGGATTCTTTCATGCGTAACTTAAATAAGAAAAGACGGCTCAAAAGCATCCATGTTGTCGAATTCGATGACGGCATGGCTGACAGGGAGGAAGGGCAGCTTTCCCTGCATTTTCTCTCATCCGGCTCCAGTCTACCCAAGGGTATATTAAGGATCTCGACGGCGCTGTCTTCAAAAGAAGACTCAGCTCTCAGCCGCTATATTGCCTTCTCCGGCTACCCTTCCTACATACGTTCTGTTTCGACGATGGAGGAGGCACGCTCGATCATTGAGGAAGACAACGAAGGGGGGGAATTGGTCGTAAGGATGATGCAGGAGGAGGTCGCTCAGTTGAGTCAAAGAGGGACTGCCGTAGAAGGAAAATCCGAAAGCAAAAAGCCCGATGAGAAAAATTCTCCATAAAAGACCCTTTCGGCGTTTGCCCTTTTTGCTCCTGGAAGTGATGATTGCGTTTGGCATCCTCGCCCTTTCAGCGATCCCGCTCGTGTATCCCCACCTGCTGATTTTGAAAGAGGAAAGAGCCCTGATTTTGGAGCTTGATGTCGACCTCGCCGCACAGAATCTGATTGTTGATCTTCTGACAGAACTTCACGAAAATCGCGTCCCCTTCCGTCTGATAGAAGATGAAGGGATTTTTGAGATGAACAAAGAGAAGATATCCAAAGCAGGAATTACCCCTGAAGCTATAGAAAAGGTCTTTGTGCGCTTCACAGAGAATCACAAGCCCAAACCTCCCAAGTCTTCAACACTCTTCTATGTAAAAGGCACTCTTCACATTCTTTATTCCCCCCTATATAAAGAGCGAATCCGAAGAAACGAGGCTACCTACACCTTTAGCTTTTTAGCCCTGAGGAAAGTGCCTGAAGTAAGCGGCAGGGATGAAGAGTTTGGCGGAAAAGACAAGGAGGCAACCGATGAGAATCAATAGCACCTTCCTTGGAAAACTGTCGGGAAAGCGCAAATTTTCTTTCACTCTGATCGAAGTGCTGATCGCCTTGTCGCTGTCGTCGATCATTATGACAGCCATGTTTTACTTCTACCAAAAGGCCGTTCGCCTGGATGCGGAGATCCAGAAGGTGGAGGAAAAAGTCTTTTCACTCAGGCTCCTACAGAGCCGTTTGATGAAGATCGTGCCTCGAGCTGTATCTCCGAAAGAAGCAGAGAAAGATTTTTACTTCCTTACAGGGTATCAGGATCAGATTTCCAAAAGCGGCACCCCTTACTTATTGTTTAGCTATGACAGAGGGGTGGATATCGAACCGCAATTTTCCAATATTGTTCTCGGAAGGCTCTATGTGGACAAGAAAGGAAGGTTGATGCTGGCTACTGTGCCGGCACCTTCAAGATGGGGCCAGGGGGCTTTGCCCATCAAGCGAGAGATGTTGCTTAGCAACGTGGAGAATATCTCCTTTTCCTTCTACAACCCTCCGGAGAAAGACCGATCTCCCCTCAAAGAAAACAAACCTCGTATTTTACGAGGGGTTATACTCGAAGATCCCGAGGTCAAGGGAGGGTTTTTAAAGGAGTGGAAAAATGAGTACGGAATGCTCCCCGCCCTCCTTAAGATTGAGTTAGAGACCAAAAAGGGGGATGTTTCCGAGAAAAAGACTCTCTCCTACGCCTTGCCCTACTCCAGGCAGGTTGTGGTATACGACAGGGGAGGGTAAAAGAGATGCAGATTCTTTTCTTTGTCATTTCCATGCTTCTTCTCCTGGCCGCTATGACATACGCGAAGATGGAAAGCTATAAATCGGTTGTTCTTTTCAGAAATCAACTGGAGTCCTATTCCGACGTGAGTAAAAACCGCTTCGATGAGAGATTTTACGATGCGCTCTATGAAGAGACTTCGATGGATTCTAAGCAGGGAGGCACTAAAGCGAACTCAGGGGAGGGATTTGCTTTCATTGGGCTGACACCCCTTTTGACCGAGAGTCCTGAGGGAGAAGAAAATCGCAATTTCAGCAAGAAGCTTCTCAAAGAGATCATACCGGTTCTCTATGAAGATCAGTCTTTCTATCAGCAAATGGTGAGTAAAAGACCCTCTTTCGCGAACGATTTGGTCGAAGAGCTTACTAAAGCCCTCCAGCACAGTATAAAAAACAGAGGCAAACCGCCCAAGAAAATTGAAGAAATTGCCAACATCGAGTTTGAAGACCCGCTCCTTGCCGAGGGTTGGTACAAAATGCTCAAGGGGTTTATGGCCCCAAGGGGAGAGAAAACAGAACTGCAAGAGGAGTATCCCTCTATTATCGATTATCTGACACTGAGAGGTGATGGAAAGATCAGGCTCTATCTGGCGCCAAGGCCTCTGCTTTACGTTCTTTTTGGGGAGAGCGGAACCGCAGATGAGGCGGCCGCTTTAAGAATGGAGCTTTATAATGACGTCAAGAGTGACCGGGTGAAGCCCGAGCAGGCGACCAAAACTTTTGAAGAGGCTTTTCAAACGCGCCTAAGATCCGATATTCCCCCTGGAAAAATTGATTTTTCCGTTTCAAAGACCAATCCTAAGCGTACTCCCAGAGTGCGGTTCCTGTAGAGGGTAGCAGTCTCTAAGAGACTGTCCACAAACTCAAATCAGTATGCTTATAACCCAATGGAGCAAACAAATCATACGATTTCAGCTTGTGGACGGTCTCTAAAGCCCGGACAGATAATCCGCCACAATTCCCTCAATCCCTGTAGGATCGAGAGGGAATGCATTCAGGGAATCTACCTGATGAAGCGAAAACAGGATTTGGTCGTATTGAAGCAGTTTATTGCTCGAATTAATGTACGTCCCGTAGGATTGCACTACCGGAGCGAAGGGAGATGCTCCATTGAATGCCTCCTTCAGGGCGCTGTCGACTTCGGGGGACTCAACATTCATGTCGCCTGCAGCAAGGGTGGGCATGCCTGGTTTGAAAGTTGCCTGGAGGTAGCTTGAAAACTCCTGAGGGCCGCACGATCCCTCTCCACCCGGTATGTGCGTATTGATGATTCTTAAACGCTGTTCAGATCCCCGGATGGAAAAAATCACATCCTGGACAAAGTTGTCTCGATCTCTGGAGTAGAGGCCGTGGATGACCTCATATTCCTCGACCACCAGTATCTCTTGGTCATAGATCACAAGCCCCAAGTCGTTAAATCCCGGATCGGTTGCCAAGATGCAAAGCTGCTGGGGAATATCTTTTTCGATCAGCTTTCTCATCGGCGTTGAAACCTCCTGCAGTAGAAGGATGGGAGACCTTCCTCTTTGCATTTGGCCCCAAAGGATGGATTGAATGAGCTCATTGACCTTGAGTTCCCTTTCGGTATAGGAGGTTCCCTCAATGATTCGGTCGAGTTTGAGTATGGCACTCTCTTTCATTCCATTTGTCTCGGCATCCTGTTCTATGTAAGGGATCCATAGGGAGTTGAGGATATTCCAGGAGATGACCGAAATAGGTTTTGGCAAATCGGAGGATTCCAGAGTTACACCGACAGGCAGATGGTCCGACGGACAGTTCCATCCGCTGCTTAAAGATAGAGGGGTCATAGACATACTTACCAAAGAAACAAATATGACAAGGATGCTCCGCAAAGTTTTAAAAATCAATCTCATTGACATCTGGAAATCTCCATTAAAAAGAGAAACCCTCTTTCAATTGAAGTCTTAAATCACCTTGAATTTGATTCATGACTCTTTTACTAAATTTCGGAAAGAAAAAACTTCGTGCTTTTTCGGCATTGTATCTTATACGGATATGCCTGCGGATCGCCTTTTTTAGCGCATCCGGATCTTCCACCTGATAGCGGAGGTGGATCTTTTTTTCGATCCTCTTGAAGAGAGTGCGCACACTCTCGGACAATGCCTCTCCACGGTCTATCACCGATGAGTTTGTGATCATATGGGTTGATAAGCTGGCGATGGCTTTAGGGCTAAGATTTCCCTCTTGTTCAAATGTGCTGATAATGTCTTCGAAAAACCTTCGCTGACCATACTGAAAAAGGGAGGATTTGGTGACTATGGTATTGAAAATGACCTGGTTTTTTTTAGATGCGTAAAGCGCAAGCAGCTCCAGAGAACCGTAATCGAAAGGGACCAGCTGCGTCGGTTTGATGCATTTTAGAATGCAATCACGGCTGAAGTACAAATACTCAAATGGGATGTTCTTTGGCGTTTTTTCGATCTGTACCATAAAGCGGATGAGACCGATAAAAGGCCTGAGAAAAGGATTATCAGCTTGCTTAAGTTCGTGGGATGACTTCCACTCGATCTGGGAAATGTGCTTTAACATCCGCTCTTGTAAAGCGGCCTTTCCGTCTTCTCCTATTTCAATCCAGGTGGGAGGCACCAGACCGCTCGAGACATCTCTTTGAAGCTGCCGCCGAATTTCCAGGGTCGAAAGATTCTTCCCTATGACAACTACAGCATCCTCTCTTTCACGGCAAAGAAACACCAGGTTTTGATTGGGGGTGGATTTCAGGTAGCGAATTTCCTCCCCGAGCGTGTAGGGGGTGCCGTTGATAGGCACGGTATCGCCTTTTTTGAGCGTTTTCCGCCATTCGATATGTTTGGGGTCTTCTTTTGTGAGAGTGTTCAGCCCCCTCTTGAGCAGTTCAATCTCCAACAGCACGAGAGAAGGTTCTTTGGCTACAGGAGAGGAATTCATGGCGCTGATATTATGAATAAGCGCCTCCAGCGACCTCCGGAGTTTTTTTTGTTTGACCTCCAGGCTTTCCACCCTCTCGATCCAATCTCCCAATTCTTGCTCTTCCGTTTTAGTCAGTGGCTTTTCCATGGCCAGTTTGGCGAGGGGGTAATAGGGGTAGAAATCTTCGGAAAGCTCTTCCAGATCAATCAATCGCTGATAGGATGCAATCTCTTTTGTGCTCGGGAAGATAAAGGGGTTGCCGCTCTCTTCGGGAGCCTCAATATTCTCTCCGGAGAAGTAAGTTCTGATCAACTGTTCAACTTTTGCGGTCTTGCGCTTAAGAATCAGCTTCACAAACGGCATCGTCCTATCGTTCCAGTGATGGATTTGCCAGCGCAAATTTTTATACAGATCTGTTCTGCTTTCATACCCTTCACAGCGCTCTCCAATCAGGGTCTGGTAGCGCTTAAAAACAGGTTCGATCTCTTTTTGAAACTGCTGATAGGATTGAACCACTTTCATGAGGACTGTCTTAAGCCGTTCGTTTTTCAGCCCGTGCCCGAAAAAAAAGCCAATGACGGCGTAGATGACTTTCCAAAATCTTCCAAAACCGCTTCCTGAGGAGTATACGTGATTCGAAAAAAGACTTGGCACAAGTTCGGGTTGACCGCCGACGTGTGCTTCATAGTAGAGCTCCTGGAGATTGGCTGAAAGTTGTTGAGGAGACAGGGTCATATTTAAAAATGATCAACGTTACGTTTAGCGCGAAGGGACGTCTACCCTATCCGGAAGCTCTCATCACCCTCATCTCTACAAGAACCCTTATCATGCAGAAATCAAGATAAGAATGCCAGAGTGCCATGAAGCGAAGGGTAATTTAACTGATTAAAATGTAAATTCTTAGGAGGGGAGGGTTTGTTAAAACTCCCGCCTTTGATGCACGTTTCCTATATTAAGCTCCAGTCTGTACTTGGAGATTGTACGCCGCGCGCAGGGGATTCCTCTTCTCTCCAACTCTTTTTCGATGGTGAGGTCTGAGAGAGGTCTTTTTTTATCTTCACCGTCGATGATCTCTTTAAGAATATCTTTTACAGTCTTGGCAGACACTGCTTCTCCGGAGACGTTCGTGTAGGAGGCTGTAAAAAACTTTCTTAACGGAAACACCCCTCTGTCACACGAGAGGTATTTGTTTGCAATCGCTCTTGCAATGGTGGATTCGTGCAAGCTTAAGTCGTCTGCAAGCTCTCGCATGCATGCGGGTGTCAGAAGACCTTTGGGGTCGAGGAAAAAGGATTTTTGCTTGTCGGCCAGCCACTCGCCGATCTTCTCGATTGTCGACTGGCGCTGAGCGATGTTCTTGATCAGCCAGCGCGCTGATTCGATTTTGTTTTTTAAAAACTCTTTTTCTCCCTTATTGAGAGATTCATCCTGCAAGAGACGGATATACTGCCTGTTGATCTTTAGCTCAGGCAGGCGGTCATTATTAGCCTTCACGTGCAGGATTCCGTCTTCCTCCTGGATTGACAGGTCGGGAACGATAATTTTCTGGCCGGTGTTTGCGAAAAGGTATCCGGGATTGAGATCCAGCTGGACGATATGGTCTTTTACAGCCTGTTTAACCATTTCCGGACTTTCTTTAAGTTTCGCAGCGATCAGCTTGATTTTATTTTGAATCAGTTCGTCAAAGAACTCGTCGACGATTCTGAAGGCCAGTGTGTTTTCTTTGTCTTTGCGTTTCAGCTGAATGAGAAGGGACTCCCTAAGGGAGGTCGCTGCGATCCCGGGAGGGTCGAATTCCTGAATGCGTCGTATCACGTACTCCACAAGCTCAGGCGCTTCTCCGGAAAGGAAGGCTATCTCATCAAGAGGCGTTGTCAGAAATCCTTTTTCATCCAAGCTTCCGATCACCGATTCGGCGGCCTTCATTTCGCTTTCAGTTGTAAAAGCCTCCTCCGCCTGGCGCATCAGGTTTTCGAAGAGAGTATCTCTCTTTTGGACGAGAGAGAGGAGGAATGTTTTTAATTTATCCCCGTCTTCTCGATTTTCGGAGGATATTTTTTCTTGGTAGAGATTTTCGGTGAAATCGTCGTCCATACGGCTCAGCGCTTCAAAATCTCCCTCATTAAACGAAAGTTCCTCCTCGAGGTTCTCCTTTGGATCCCTCTCCCACTCCTCATCTTCTTCGGGTGTCGATTCCCGCTCCTCCAAAATATCCAAAAGAGGATTCTCTTCGAGCTCCTCCTCGATTGTCGCTTCAAGCTCCTGGATGGGAAGCTGCAAAAAATAGATTCCTTGCTGCATCTTCGCAGACATGATGAGCCGCTGGGATTGCTTTTGAGTAAGCGACTGCTTTCTTTCCTGTTTCAGCTCGAATTTGGGATTCAAAGGCAATCTCCTTTGGAGAGTTGTTGATTTCAGTTATAGGACAGTCTCTTATGCCGAAGTGTCGCAAAATTTGTTTTGGGCCAAGAGGAGGCTTTCAGGATTCTGTAATCAGAAGTTACCCATACTTTTGATACTAGGTTAACTGCACTCATTCAATCTCGGGAATCCTTTTTGTTAAAACAAATTTTGATGCACTTTTGGTATATAGCGGAAACAGGCAAAACTTTATACCGAAAGTGTCGCAAAATTTGGTCCTGAGGTTTAGAGAAACTCTTGCCACGGAAAGACTATGTGCGTCTATATCTGGCTAATATTAAGTTGTTTTGAAATATTTTAGTTCTCGTAATTTTGGGAAGACCAAATCCCCAATTGCGCTATATTTCTTCATTAGCTTTAAAAAAAATAATTTCTGGAACAACATGTGACTGAAAATCGAATGAGGTATTTCCGATGTCATCTTCTTCCCTGGATAACGATACCGGTCTTTCTTCCCCTCAATTTTCGGAAAAGAAGAGAAGAACGATAGGAAAAGGGGATGAGACGATTCTGATTGTCGACGACGATCCTCTGATCAGAAGCTTGCTTGAGCAATCGTTGACTCAAGCGGGCTTTGAGATCATTGTAGCCAAAGATGGCGACCATGCGCTCCACTTGATGAAAAGTGTCAGGGTTGCCGCCATTGTCTGTGATCAGAAGATGCCGGGAATGGCCGGTCTTGAAGTACTCAAAACGGTGGCAGAGATAGAGCCTGACGTGGTTCGTGTCTTGATGACGGCCTCGCCCGACTCCGGGGTGGCCATACGCGCTGTCAATGAAGGAAAAGTGTATCAGTTCATTGAAAAACCCTGGGACGAAGCTTTGCTGATACAAACGATGAAAGGAGCTGTCAGGCAATATAAGCTTGTGCACGAGAACAAGACGCTGCAAACCTTGCTTCTTGAAAAGCACAATGCTCTAACGCAGTCCCTTAAAAACCTCCATCAGGAAATCAAGATGGCCTCCATCATTCACGAAACCCTTTTAGTCGGTTCGGTGCCGAAGGGAATTAACGGAATGAGCATTGAGGCGGTTACAGTGCCCTCGAAAGGAATCGACGGCGATTTTTTTGATTTTTTCAACCAGGGAGGACGCGTCTTTGACATTGCGGTCGGGGATGTGATGGGAAAAGGAATTACCGCTTCAGTTGTAGGCACGGCCGTCAAAACCCAGCTTTTAAGGTTTGCCAACCCTGTTTCGGCACTCTATGGGGATTCAGAAAAGGCACCTATGAGGCTTACTCCGCAAGAGATTGTCTTCAAGCTCAGTCACGAAATCGCCGACAAGCTGATGCGACTTGAGTATTTTGTTTGCCTGATCTACGGGAGGTTCGACCTGGACCGCCAGATTTTTTCATTCGTCGATTGTGGTACGCCAGGACCTATCCACTTCTCTCATGCACTTCAAAGAGCAAAGTATGCCGAATGTAAAAATTACCCGATAGGGATTGTATCACCCAAGAAATACGCCTACAACGAGCTCTCGTTTGCTCCCAACGATCTCTTTGTTTTTTGCTCTGATGGCGTTACGGAGGCGAGATCTCCTGAAGGGGAGGTGTTTGGAAGCTCGAGGCTTCTTGAAATCGTTGAAAATTCCGCTCGGCTTGAGCCTAAGGATTTGATCGAGCTGATCCAGGATACTGTGCTTAGCTTTGCGCAAAAAGATCACTACGATGACGACTTAAGTTTGATTGTTGTCAGGATTGATGAGGGTATCGAAGAAGGAAAGATAGCCAAAGAAATCTCATTCAGCAGCCGCCTGGAAGAGCTGGGACGGCTTAGATGCTGCCTTAGAGAGAGATTGCGTGAATGGAATTATTCTGATGAAGAATTTGCCCTGAAGCTTGAGCTTGTGGCAAACGAAGTTTTTTGCAACATTGTTGAACATGGCTACTCCTTCAAGGAAAATGGAAAGATTTTTGTAGATATACGAAAAGAGAAGGGCGGAGTCTGTATGGAATTTTTTGATAAAGGCGATTCTTTGGAACCCTCTCGACTGATTCACGCTGAACTCTCTCCGGAGAAAAGTCAGGGGTTTGGCCTCTACATCATCAAAACAGTGTGCGACCTGGTGGAATACCAGTGCAAAAACAGCAAGCAGAAGTGGAATAGGTTGAAGGTGTTAAAAACGTATCCTTCAGGAGGATAAATTGGAGTTGGTCTACGTAAAACAAAACGGCGTTTACATAGTGCTCATAGGTAAGGAAAGTCTGGACGCTAAGGAAGCGCCCGAGTTCAAGCAAAAAGTTCTCGACCTCATAGCCAAGGAGGACTGTCGTAAGGCTGTGATCGATCTTTCCAAGCTGAAATTCATCGACAGCTCCGGCCTGGGATCCATTTTGGGAATATCCAGAAGCTTGCAGCACCGCGGGGGAAGCTTGAAGCTCGCTTGCATGTCGCCTACAGTTAAGGGAATGTTCGAGCTGGTTTCCATGCATAAGATTTTCGAGATCTATAAAAGTGTGGATGAAGCTGTAAAATCATTTCAGGAACATGTTCACAAATCATGAAAAGAACGCTTTTGTTTTCACTGGCCGCAGTGCTGGTTCAGGCATGTCCCTGTTTTCCCGAGGTGGTTACATTGACACCATTTAAGGAAGTGGTTGGGTGTCTTGAGGAAATTCCTGAAGATGAAATTGCGGACAGAGACCGCGAATATCGCCCTTCATTTTACGACGAGCTGCGGATTGAACGGGAGTGGAGGGAGCGTAGGGGAAGAGGGCGTGCGATGCGCGAGAGTGAACCTAGGCCACGGGCGTCATCCAGCAAAAGCCGGCGTTACGAAAGAAGCTGATTTCCTACCGAAAGTGTCTCAAAATCCCAAATTTTGAGACAATTTCGGTATACTTAAGAATTTTCGTTCTCACTCGCGCCTTGCCTCTCGGCAATGGTCGCTCGCTCCGGACAAAAATTCTTAAGGCCCTCCTGGCCAAATTTCCAATTCTTCAAGTTGTTTCGGTATAAAAGCCCCCCTCTTGAGACGCTTTCGGCGTAAATAAATAATTGTTTTAAAAATCCTTCCTCGATTAAATCATCTTTCAGTAAGATCGCAAGAAATTGATCCTGATCGTGATTATGTCGGATTCTCTCTTTGGGAAACGGCAAACGAACCTCATGTATTTGAGAAAGTTTTGAAAGGGTAAGAGATTGCTAGCGTATGGCGATTTGTCGGTTAAATCGACAAAGGCAGAATGGACTGCCAGACTCTGGGAATGAGCGCTGCTCAACTTGTCTGATACAAAATCTGAAAAGGTTTTTAGCAGCATTAAAGTCTTGAGGATAAAACAGCTTTCATGCTAGTCAAAACCTTTTCATCCTATGATCAGTTAAGTTCTGTGCAAAGAAAACACTTGTAATCGATAAAGAAGGCAGACCATGCGAAAGATCGCTTTCGTCCTTATGCTTGTTGTATCAGCGGCTTTAGCTTTTGTCGCGGCAAGATATTTACCCAATCAGCTGGAAACATTCGACATTAAGGATGTTCAGCCCGAATCCTGGCCTAGAGGAGCCCTTCTTGAGGAGAAAAACGAAGATATCGCCCTGGCGGATGCTCCCAGAAAGAGATGGAATTCTCCGGAAACTTCTTTAGCAACATCGAATGAAGAAGAATCATCCCAAGGTGAGACGATTGGTGGGGAAAGCGATGAGAGCGACAAAGAGGCAGAGCCCGAGCCGGGAATAGACTCCCATGAGGAGCTGAAGACGAAAGAAGAGCCGGAGACTCCACCTCAAAAGGAAGCGCCCTCGAAATCGGCAGAAGATGAAGCGGAAGCTTACGCAACGGCAGAGAGGCTTTTCAAAAAAGGGGATGAAGGCAAGTTCCTTCTCTACACGGAAAAAAATAAAAAATATCTCAATCCGAATACCGAGTTCGGACAAAAATGGCTCTCTCTTCTTCTAGATCATGCGATCGAGAAAAAAGACGAGTCGCAGCTTGTCATTTTATCTCAGTTTGCGCCGGGTCTTTTCAAAAATAACGAGGAAGCATCTCTTCTTTTAGCTAAAGCTTTTATCGACTCTGCAAGAGACGAAAGTTATAGGAAACTGAGAAATTCATGGAAAGGATCTGAGCAAAACGAAGCGGGCTGGCTTGTTCTTGATGCGGACGCCTATCTCTTCGAGGGAAAGCGCATGGAGGCCATAGAGCTGCTTAAGTCCAGGCAATTTGAGGGCAAACAGGATGTCCCCAGGCTTTTCAGGCTGGCTCTAATGCAGATAGCTGAGAACCCAAAGACTGCCTTTGAGTATTTGACAAAAGCCAAGGAACTGGATCCCCAAAATACGGAAGTTCTTTCCTATAGAGGCCGCATTTTGGAGATGGCCGGTAAGGGAGATCAGGCTTTCTCGGAATATTTCTCAGCATGGTATCAAAAGCCGCTCGATCCTAAAACTGTAGAACAGCTCTCGGATTTTTACATCAGGCAAGGCAGGTTTGACAGAGCTCTGGATGTTTTGGAAGCCAATCTTGACAGAACAAATGACAGCGCGCTCTTATCTAAAGCGCTTTTCCTCAGTAAAACTGTAAAACCTTTGAAAGAGGTCAAAAAGGTCGAAGCTTCAGATCCGGCTTCAAACCAGTACGTGCAGTATCTTGCCAACTTAAGGCCGTGGGAGTTTTGGGATGAATCTCAGTTTGAAAGGCTGAGCAAGCAAGAAAATCTGAGCTTGTCTGAGCAATCTGCTTTTTGGCTTCAGCTTTTAAGTTACTTGCGCAAGGATGAAAAACAACAAGCTCTTGAGCTTCTCAAAAATAATCCGTTTTCCAATCAGTCCTGGAATCCCTCCTTGGAGCTAGCCTTAAAAAGCATCCTTACCTACCAGCTCTATGGATCCCCTGCCTTAAAAGGCAAAGACATACCGCTCTCCAAGCTGGAAATTAAGCTGAGAGAGTCTCTGCAAAACAAAGCCAATCCAGGGTTTATCTCCAGAGTTAATTCCTATGCACTGAAATCGGAAGAAGATCCGTACATCACTCTGCGTCAGGAAGACAAAGATATGCTTCTCAGCCATATGGCCTATGTCGCCGCTCTCTTAGAAACAGGCTGGACGGAAGCAGCGTTGGATATGTTCAACGAAAGTGCTAAAGAGGCTGCCCCTGACTCGGTGCTTGTGAATTTGACGAAAGCCTATGGCACCAACCGATCCATAGCTAAAGCTCTCGAATTTGCCAAAAGGCAAAGGGAGTCTAATGAATTAAATTACACGATTGCAGAACTTCTCATCCGCGACGGACAAGTTGAGCCGGCCATAAAACTACTCAGCGAAGTGAAAGATGAAAAAGGCAATTTAAGCCAACAAGCAGCATGGCTGCGGACGCTGGCCTACATTGAGAAGGGAGATTTTGCTAGGGCGCGCAATGAGATACAGCTCAACGCAGGTTTAGACCAGAGCCTGAAAGGTAAAGAGCTTTTAGCTAAAGCAGCTCTGTTAGAGGGAAAAGTGGATTTAGCCGATGCAATCTACGCAGACATTGCCGGTGAATCGATGGAAGCTAAATCGTATCTGGCAAGGCGTTACTTTGAGCGTGGGAATATCGCCTTGTCGAAGAAGTTAACGCTTGAACTTTTAGAAAATAATCCGGGCAGTGAAGTTCTAAGAAAAAATCTGAAGATGATCGAAAAACAAGAGGGGACCCCTAGATAAAACCGGTTTGAGGGTCCTCCTAAAGCCGCCTCGGTATCATGCAGGGCGCAACGAGAAGATCATACCGATAGTGTCTGGAAATTTGGGACTTTGGCTCTGAGAAGCCCTCAGGATGGATAGATTGCATGCTACCTTTCATCTCCAATACAAGTGACTTGCAATCTTTCAGTCTTTGAGAGCTTGCCTTTTGCCAAAAAACAAATTTTGAGACACTTTCGGTATATATGATTCTTCTTTCGATAGTGGTCATAGGGAACCAGGCTGAGGAGTCTTTAAGGGACTGTCTTTCATCTTGTCTCTCCATGCATATGTCGGAAGGCGTCTTGGAAGTAATCTACATCGATGCGAAGGCATCTTCCCAAAACATCGCCATCGCCAGGGAATTGGGCGTACGCACTCTTATCCTAAAAGACACAAACGCCAGTCAAGCCCATTGTAAGAATCTTGCTCTCAAAGCAGCCTCTGGGGAATTCGTGTTTTTTATCAGTCCGAAATCCATAATCCATCCGGATTTTGGGATGCGGGCTATAGAAGAGTTTAAGGAGATGAGCGTTGGAATTGTGATCGGTTCGGTGCGTGAACTGAATCCTGCGAGATCACTCTACTGCAGCATTGTCGATCTTCAGCTAAGACGGCTTGAAGGTCTACTTCCTTATGTTTCCGGGGATATGGTTTTACGCAAGTCATCTCTTGACGATGTAGGGGGATTCGACGAGCGTTTAAATGGCTCGGAGACAGAGGATATCAGTTACCGTCTTCACAAAAAGGGGTGGCTGCTGCGTTCTTTGGATGTTCCCATGTCTTTGATAAACAGTCGAATTGACACCGTCTGTCAATGTGTACAAGAGGCTTATGCGAAGGGGTACACCTATGCGCCCCTTTTCGGGAAGTACCAAGCCGAGCCGAGTCCTTGTCCTAAAGATCTCTTGCTCAGCCCTCTTCGTTTTGCCTGGATCTTTGTTCTGAGTGTCATATGCCCGTTTGTATTGAGTTTTATTTTTCCCGCCCATGCCGGGGCATTTTTTGTCGTTTTTATTTTGCTTTTTTCCCTTGGTTTTCTCTTTTTGGCGGTGCGCTTCTATCTTTTCACTTCCCTTGTTGAAGAGAGCCGCATTCTCAGATTTTGGTACACGCTCCATCATTTTGTCGTAAGTCTTCCTATCACCCTGGGGTGGCTGGCCTATTCGTTAGACCAGTTGATCGGTCGGAAACGCTCTTAAAAGTTCTTGGTTTGTCATTTGAAATAGTGGCCCACTATTGCCGTGGTAATGAGTTCACCACGGGATGTTGTTATGAGATCTCTAATCGGAAGCTGCCTGAGAGGCGGACCTTTACTCTTTGATTGGGGGCAATTCTGCCTGCAAAGGCCAAAGGGGAATGAGCGCCTTTGCTATCGATGGGATAAGAAAACAAAACATCTTAAAAAATGTTGGTGTCTTCCTCTCATATGAACCCTATCTTGCCCGGAAGGTCAAAAGCGAAAATATCAAATCAGGAGAGATAGCCAAGGACGAGCGAACGCTGTCCTGGTATAGATGAAATCCACACGGATTCGGATTCCTGATCCATTTTTGAAGGGGCAGATATACCGAAAGTGTCTCAAGATCTGCAATTTTGAGATACTTTCGATTTAATTCAATTTGAAGTAATTTATCGTTTGGCGCGATCTCAAAGAGATGTAAATGCAGTGTGAATTATTGTTATTTATTATATAATGAAGTTTTTGTTGTATTGCACCAATTCGCATGAGTTTGGTTGCGTTTTTTTATAAATTATAGCCTACTCCTTTTTTTGGCCTTTAAGGGACGTTTTAATGTTCAGCTTTCGTCAGAAGATCTTCATTTCCTACATCGGTGTTTTTCTTCTTTTTCTAGTTCTTCTGTTTCCGTTCGCGACCAAGACTGTCGATGAGATCGTTGCCAAGACGATGTCGGATCGTGCCGATGAAATGATCGTCAAACTTAAAGAGGCAAAAACAGATGACGCCCTCATCAGGCGCATGAAAGAACTGAAATGGATGATCTTTTTCAGGGTCAGCATCATTACCGACGAGCGTAAAGTTCTCTACGATTCCCATGCAAAAAAGCTGCTCGGTCCCAGTTTCAGTCAGGATTATACTCTCGACCATCCCGAAGTTGCTCAAGCCTTCCGAGTCGGGGTCGGCTACTATGAAGGCTACTCAAGGTTATTCAAGCAAGATTTTGCCTATATGGCCAAGGCCTTTGACTTTCATGGCAAAACATATGTGCTCAGGATGGCCTTTCCGTACAGGTACATCATCTCATTGACCCGGGACTTTGAGATAGGCTTCTTGGGTCTTGCGACTTTGGTGTTGTTGCTGTTTTCCATCATGACATGGTTTATCATCAATCACCTGACAAACCCCATCCAGCAAATCATCCGGGCGGTGAAACCTTATCAGGAAGGAACTCAGAACGTAATTCCTGAGATCCGCATCCGCTCCAGTAATACCAAAGACGATTTCGGCAAACTCGCCATGACGTTGAATTCTCTTTCACAAAGGATTCAGAGTCACATCAACTCGCTGACAATGGAGAGAAATGAAAAAGAAGCCGTCTTGGAGTCTTTAGTTGAAGGTGTTGTCGCGGTGGATAACTCCATGGTTGTTCAGTTTGCAAACGCGATGGCGCTTAAGTTTTTGGAAAAGGATAAAGACACTATTTTGGGGAAGAATTTCTCGTCTTCGGAAAAACCTTCTTGGGAGGAGTTGCTGAAGAGGTGTCAGGATAAGGAAGAGGTACTTAAGATTTCCGAGCGGCTTAAAATTGAGGGAAGGACTCTTTTCCTCGATATTGTCGCAGCACCCAAGAAAGCGCGATCGGGGGCCATTTTAGTTATCCAGGATAACACGTCCCAGCATAAAATTCTTGAGATGCGAAAAGACTTTATTGCCAACGCATCCCATGAGCTCAAGACACCCATTACAGTGATCCGCGGGTTTGCCGAAACCCTGCATGACAACCCGGAACTGCCCTTAGAGACCACTACAGAGATCACTGGGAAAATCGTGAGAAGCTGCGAGCGGATGACCACGCTCATCAAAGATCTCTTGACGCTCGCCGATATCGAGCATCTTCAAGAATCGCGGCTTGTTCCCTGCGACATCATTGAGATCCTGGAAGTGTGTGTATCGATGCTGCAAGATGCACATCCGACAGCCGAAGTCATCTTCAACTTGGGGCAAACAGATTCGATTGCTATTTCGGCAGACAAGCAGTTGATGGAGCTGGCTCTTTGGAATTTGCTTGAGAATGCGGCGAAGTACTCTAATCCCCCTGCGCATATCACGGTGCTCGTGGAAGATCGATCCGAAGATGTGGTGATTACCATTGCCGACAAGGGAATCGGCATCCCTCCGGAAGATGTCGAACATATCTTCCAACGTTTTTATACAGTTAACCGCATGCACTCCAAGAAAATGGGAGGGGCCGGCCTTGGGTTGTCGCTTGTCGAGACGATCATCAGCAAGCACAACGGAAAAATCTCGGTCGAGTCCGAAGTGGGCAAAGGGACGACTTTCACAATTCGTTTGCCTAAGAGACCGTCCACAAACTGAAATCGTATGGTTTGAGTTTGTGACGATCTCTAACTTAACACCCGTTGATTTTTTCGATTGTCTTGGCGGCTTTTCGATTCAAATTGAGAGCCAATAGCAGCATGCGTCTGTTAGCCCTCGATTTGAAAACGGCTCAAGACAAGCTAAAAATCATTTCAAATTATATCGAAAGTTCTTCTTTATCCCCTGGAATTCTCTCGCGTCGCATCTCCTGATTCAATAAAATTTTACTTGGATAGCGACAAGCTATGGTGTATGAAGACTCTTTTCCACGATTCAACAGGTCACTTTCCCGGTAAGTTTATGAACAGCGCTGAAGTCAACGATCTTGAAAGCCTTGGACAAGAAATCAAACAGCGGTCAGAAACGCTCCGTATCGCCAGAGAGGAGATATCCAAGGTCATCGTAGGGCAAAGTAAGGTGATCGACAGTCTCTTTATCGCACTTCTTTGCAACGGACATATCCTTTTGGAGGGTGTGCCCGGGCTTGCCAAGACATTGATCGCGACGACTCTGTCGAAAGTGATCGACCTGGATTTTAAACGCGTTCAGTTCACGCCCGACCTTTTGCCCGCAGACCTTACGGGGACAGTCATCTATAATCCCAAGGAGGCGGTTTTCACCGTAAAAAAAGGACCCATCTTCACCAATTTACTTTTGGCCGATGAAATCAACCGGGCACCTGCCAAAGTGCAGTCGGCCCTCTTGGAGGTCATGCAAGAGAGGCAAGTTACCATTGGGGGAGAAACGTTTAAAGCCGCATCGCCCTACCTGGTCATCGCGACACAAAACCCGGTTGAGCAGGAGGGGACTTATCCTCTGCCCGAAGCGCAGACAGACCGTTTCCTGATGAAGGTTAAAATCAACTATCCCTCCATGGAGGAGGAGAAGAGAATCCTCGCCAGCATGGCCTCCCTGAAGGAGACACCTAAGGTGAGCCAGGTGATCAAAGGGGAAGATATTCTTGGGCTGCGAGATCTGGTGGAAAGGATCTATATCGACGAGAAAATCATCGACTATATCCTTGCCATCATCTTTGCCACAAGAAGACCTAAAGAGTTTGGAGCCGATATTGAAGGCTTACTGGCATTCGGCGCTTCACCAAGGGCCAGCATCGCACTGAAAAATGCTTCCAAGGCACATGCTTTTCTTTCCGGAAGAGCGTTTGTCACTCCTCATGATATCAAGCAGGTGGCCTTTGACGTCTTAAGACATCGTCTTAGGAGAAGTTATGAGGCCGAGGCGGAGAATCTGACCCCTGAGGACATCATCGATAGAATCTTTAAAGCAATCCCTGTGCCCTGATGCCAATGGATAGGGTGAGCAGCAAGGCGGGTTTCTGATATGGCAACCATACCTAAAGAGATCTTAGAAGAAATCCGCCGTATAGAGATACAGTCTATACACCTTGCCGAAGATCTCCTTGCAGGAGCTTATCGCTCCATCTTCAGGGGAACCGGTATGGAATTCGAAGAGGTGCGAGACTACGTACCCGGAGATGATATCCGCAGTATCGACTGGAATGTGACCGCCAGGCTAAACCATCCCTATGTCAAAGTGTTCAGGGAGGAGCGCGAGCTTCCAATCATCGTCACTCAAGACATATCCACTTCAATGCTGGGAGGCAGCGGAAAGAGCACGAAGCAAAAGGTTGCGGCCACCCTCACCGCGCTTCTCTCCTTCTCTGCCCTGCGCAGCAATGACAAAGTCGGTCTTCTGCTCTTCTCGGATAAAGTGGAGGGGTATCTCTCACCGAAAAAGGGTTTCCGACATGTTCTTCGGGTCATAAGGGATGTGTTGATCTCCAGTTCTAAGGAGAGCAAGACGGACATGCTTTCAGCGATTAAGTTTTTGATTAGTACGCAAAAAAAAGCGGCTATTATTTTTATTATTTCCGACTTTTTAGCCCCTCTAAGAGGAAAGGAGCTGGCCGCATTATCCAAGAGAGCCGATGTGGTCGGACTTTGCCTTGTCGACCCATGGGAAGTGCAGGTGCCGCCTCTGGGACTGACTCTTATCAAAGACCCCGAGACCGGGATCACAGACTACGTCGATCTTGCAAGTCCGGAGTATCCATTGCCCTATTCGGAAGCGCTTCAAAAAAATAGGGATGAATGGAAGCAGTGTTTCTTGAAAGCCGGAGCGCAATTTTTAACGGTTAAAACGGATGAGTCGCCGGTTAACGCCTTAAGGAAGTTCTTTGGCTACAGAAAGGTAAGGAGTTAGGAGCGAATGGACTGGATCCGTAGGTTGCTCGCTCTCTTTCGCTTCGCCTATCTCCTGGCATTTTTTTTGAGCCAGGTTTCTCCGGGAATTGCCGAAGAAGAGGGGCAGCCCGGGTTTTCGTTGGACGTTCAACTGGAAAGGGAGATTTTTTCTTTAAGCGATGAAATAACCGTTCATCTAAGAGCCGGCTACCCTTCAGGCTATGCGATAGATCTTCCCGCTTTAAGGCGGGCCCTTATCGAGTATTTTGGCTACGGACAGCCGCCCTTTTCTCTGCTTAAAGAAACTGTCATCAGGACTAGCGAAAGTGAAGCGTGGATAGACTATCAAATCGCTCCGAGCAGAACAGGCCGTTTCTTTATCAGTTTTGGCGCCGCTTCCTTCCATAGCAAGGAGGGAGACAAAACTGTGCATCTTTTGTCCCCCTTAAAACCCCTGGAGATAGTGCCAGCCGCTGTCGATCCGGCATTTGCCCCTCCCGAGCCGACATACCTCTATTTTAACCCTCTTCTTCCCGTCGAGATTGACCCGATGGTTAGGCAGCAGTTGATGACTTCGAGAGAGTTGCTGGAAAGAGAGAGGATAGCTTGGAGGAATCTTTTTTTTCTGAGGAAGGCTCCCGCCTTGCTCTTTCTGATCGGAAGCTCTCTTTTCATTGTTCTGATGGTGTTTTTAGCTTTCCGTACCATTAAGGGAAGAAAACGGGCGGTCAGGGGAAAGAGTGCCCGCTCCATTTTGAAAGAGCTTTTAAATCAGATGCAGGTTATCCGGGCCCGGCACAAGTCGGGGCAGTTTTCTGCAAATGATGCGCTAGTCTTTTACCAAAAGGCTTTGGTGGAATGCTTCGAGCTTCGTTTTGAGATACCTTTAGCTTCGCTGACGGTGGAAGAGTTAAAAGAGCTTTTGTGCAGAGAAAGCGCCTTTCAGCAGGTAAAACAAGAGGATCTCTCTCAGCTCTTGGAAGCGAGCGTTGGCATCAAGTTTGGGAAGCGGGTAGTTCTCGATCAGGAGGCTGAGACGATAATGGATCGCTCGTTCTTCGCTTTGAGGAACATCGTAAAATCCATGCCGAATCGTTAAAAATATTTATTGTCTCAATATCTAAGTTTCTAAAAAATGACGATGTGAACCGAAAGCGTCTCGAAATTTGGGGTTTTGATGCAGATAAATGTCCACAAAGAGCTTGAAAAGTTTGATTTGAATCAACCGATCAAAAACTCTCTATCCGGCCAGTGCCTGTCACTCAAGGAAGAGTGGACTGTCGCCGAGGCGACCGACTACCTTAAGAGTTTGACAGACAAAGTCGAATTGCGCTGGTTTTACGTTGTCAATCCAAAGAATCAGCTTTCCGGGGTGATCTCCTCCCACAACCTTTTGCTGGCGAAGGCGCATGAAACGCTTAAAAGTGTGATGGATACCGAGACCATTACGGTAGCAGCCGAAGCTCCATTCCGCGTTGCCATCCGTATGATGAACGAAAATCAACTTCTCTCACTCCCTGTGATCGATCACGACAATAATTTTCTTGGCATCGTTGAGATGAAAGCAAGTCCCGAAGCTGCCACGGACGAGCGGCATCCCTTGAAAAGAAAAAAAAGACTCTATAACGATATCTTCCAACTGATCGGGGTATCGATCGAAAGAGCGGAGAACAAAAATGCCTTTGCCGCGTTCGCTATTCGGATGCCATGGCTTTTCAGCAATCTGTTCTCCGGCTTTGTCTGCCTCGCCATCTCCAAATACTTCGAAGCCACCCTGCAGAGCGCCATTGTTTTAGCGATGTTCATCCCCCTTGTTCTCACTCTGTCGGAATCGGTTTCGATGCAAGCTTTGACCCTAAGTTTAGGGCTCACCCATCGGAGGATCATCTCGGTTGGGGATGTGTTTTTCAAGCTTCTTCAGGAAATTAAGACGTCCGCTCTGCTGGGAACCGCATCGTTTCTGATAGTGTTGCTCGTGTCCTTATTGATTATCAACGAAGGGATTCCCTATTTGACCATCGGGTTATCAATTTTCCTGTCGATGGTATTCAGCGCCTGCCTGGGAGTGGTGATCCCTGTGGGGGTGAAGTTTCTCAAACTCAACCCTGAAATTGCCGCTGGCCCCTTGGTCTTGACGATAGCGGATATTTTGACCACGTTTGTCTATATGAGCCTGGCGACTTATTTTCTGACCTAAAAGACTGCCCACAAGATGAAATCGTACGATTTCTTTGCCGAATTTATACCGAAAGTGTCTATACCGAAAGTATCTCAAAACTTGGGATTTTGGCTTTGAGAAAGCCTCGGGATTGAATGATCTTAAGCCACCTAATATTAGAAATATGAGGTGGCTTAAGATCATTCAATCCCGAGGCTTTCTCAAAGCCAAAATCCCAAGTTTTGAGATACTTTCGGTATAGTGATAGGTTTCAAAAAAGATCTGCATCTTGCCCCCTATTTCAGAATTTTTTTTTGAAGCTTACCGCCCTATACCCAAAGCCTGTCAAAATTTGGCATCGCCCGCTTGAGATAGACTACTTCACTATCTCTTTAATATTAGGTGTCTTGCAATTTCTTAGGCTTGAGAGCTCTCTTTTGTTGAAGTAAATTTTAAACCGCTTTCGGTAAGTGATGCTCCGCAGGGGGTTTAACCACCGAAAATTCCACCGGCCACCGATTTTCTCCGCCTTTCTCTTTTAGAGACACTTTCGGTATGCCGTTTATAAACAGAGTCTTTCGCACTAGGCCAACCCATGAAAATTTATAAGGCTGGGTGGCGGCCCCTCTCAGTTTATTGTTTGTTTTTGTTATGATATTCTTTATAATACCACTACTCGTACCGATATTCCGATTCGTCAGAAAAGATTCGGAAAATACTGGAATTTCTGCTTTTGAATTAACAAATTATTTTACCTGATGGGCATAGGATCAACCACTTGCTGATCCGGGTGCTGCCATTGCGGAGGTTTTTTTAACGTGTCTTTGGAATCGTATTCTGCCAGCACAGATTACAAGTATGGATTTACGACAGAGGTCGAAAGCGAAAGGTTGAAAAAGGGGTTGAGCGAGGAAACGATTCGCGCCATCTCCAAAATCAAAAACGAGCCAGAGTTCCTCTTGAACTTCAGGCTGAAAGCCTATCGTCGATGGCTGGAGATGGAAGAGCCTAAGTGGGCCAACGTGCGCTACCCCGAGATAAATTATCAAGATATCTGTTACTACAGCGCCCCCAAAAAGAAGGCTCAATTAAGCGGTCTGGAGGAAGTCGATCCGGAAGTGCTCAAGACCTTTGAGAGGCTGGGGATACCTTTGGATGAGCAAAAAAGGCTTTCGAACGTCGCTGTCGATATGATTTTTGACTCCGTTTCGATCGGAACCACTTTCAAAAAGAAATTGGACGATGCAGGTGTCGTTCTTTGCTCTATTTCCGAAGCAGTTCATAAATATCCTGAGCTGATTGAAAAATATTTAGGCTCCGTTGTGCCTATCGGCGACAACTTCTTTGCTGCCTTGAATTCAGCCGTTTTCAGCGACGGTTCCTTTGTCTATGTTCCAAAAGGCGTTCGCTGCCCCATGGAACTTTCGACTTACTTCCGCATCAACGATAAAGAGACTGGGCAGTTTGAAAGAACTTTGGTGATCGCCGAAGAAGGCTCTTACGTGAGCTATCTTGAAGGCTGTACCGCCCCTTCCTATGACCGTAACCAGCTGCATGCGGCGGTAGTCGAGTTGATCGCTTTGGACAGGGCGGAAATTAAATACGCCACGGTGCAGAACTGGTATTCCGGTAACCCAAAGACGGGAGAAGGCGGTATCTTCAACTTCGTGACCAAGCGAGGCAAATGCCAGGGTGAATCCTCAAAAATATGCTGGACGCAAGTTGAAGTGGGAGCGGCGATCACTTGGAAGTATCCCAGCTGTATTTTGCAAGGTGACAATTCCACCGGCGAATTTTACTCTGTCGCACTGACCAATGGCCACATGCAGGCTGATACCGGAACCAAGATGATCCATATCGGCAAGAACACGAAGTCCACCATCGTCTCCAAGGGTATATCGGCAGACTCTTCAAGCAACAGCTACCGGGGGCTTGTCAAGATAGCGCCTAACGCCAAGGGAGCGAGAAATTACACCCAGTGCGATTCGATGCTGGTGGGTAACGAGTGTTCTGCCAACACATTCCCATACATCGAAGTCGGAAACGATCAGGCAGAGGTCGAGCATGAGGCATCCACCTCCAAGATGAATGAAGAGCAGGTTTTCTACCTTAAATCCAGAGGGATCTCTTCAGAAGATGCCATCAACATGATCGTGAACGGTTTTTGTAAAGAAGTCATCCAGGAACTCCCGCTGGAGTTCGCCGCAGAAGCGCAAAAGCTTCTCGCGCTCAAACTAGAAAATTCTGTAGGTTAAGCAATGCAAAAGACCCCACTCATAGAAATCAAAGACTTGTCGGCTGTCATCGATGGCAAGGAGATCTTAAACCGGTTCAACTTGACGATTTTTCCTGGCGAGATCCATGCGATCATGGGTCCTAACGGAGCCGGTAAATCAACTCTTGCTAAAGTTCTGGCCGGTCACCCAGCCTACGAAGTCACTGGCGGAAGCGTACATTTTAAAGGGAAAGATATTCTCGAAGAGGAGCCTGAAGAGAGATCTCACTCCGGCCTTTTTGTCAGCTATCAGTATCCTGTCGAGATTCCGGGCGTTAACAACGTGCGTTTTCTAGAGTCAGCCTACAATGCCAAAAGAAAAGCAAAAGGTCTGAAAGAGATTACCAAAGAAGAGTTCTCGGTGATCCTCAAAGATCGCATGGAAATGATGGAAATCCGCAAAGATTTCACTGAAAGGGGCCTGAATGAAGGCTTTTCCGGCGGTGAAAAAAAGCGTAATGAGATCTTGCAGATGGCAATTCTTCAGCCTGATTTCGCGATTTTAGATGAAACTGATTCGGGTCTTGACATTGACGCGATGCGGGTGGTCGCCTGCGGAGTGAAAAAGCTTTTGCGCGCCGATATGGCTCTCTTGCTTATTACCCACTACCAGAGGCTTTTGAATTATATCAGCCCGCACTTTGTCCATGTGATGATGGATGGCCGCATCGTGGAATCGGGCGGACCGGAGCTGGCGCTTAAGCTCGAAGAGAAGGGTTATGACTGGCTGGAAATGGATAAAGAAGAAAGGGTTGCCGAATGACAATGGAGACAGCTGTCGACGATGCATTTCTTCAGGCGACTGAAGCGATTTTTGAGGAATCACGCGGTTCGGACTTTCTTTCACGCCTAAAAGATGAGGCGTTTACCAAGTTTCTAGAGCTCGGATTGCCTTCTAGAAAAAATGAAGATTTCAAGTATGTGAAGCTGAAGCCTCTTTATGCCAGAAAGGTGCAGCCTTCCTTTCCTGTAGAGGTTGCAAAAAGCACTGTAGACAATCTTGTCTTCAGTGAATGCGAGGGAAGGTCTATTGTCTTTGTCAACGGACACTTTAGGGAGGAACTGTCAAATACCGCCAGGCTTCCTAAGGGAACGATGGCGATGCCCCTTTTGAAGAGCGCCCGTACCTTCAACTCGTTTTTTGCAAACGAGTGGTCCTTTTTGATTAAAGAAGAGGCAAACCCATTTTATCTTTTGAACACAAGCGTTGCCAAAGACGGCGTGTTTATCTACGTTCCCCCTTGTACAAAGCTGGACGGCCCGATTCAGTGCCTCTTTATCTACGACGAAGCGAGCGTTCCGATGCTTATGCAGCCGAGGCTTTCGGTATTCGTTGGAGCCGGTTCTGAAATCAACTTGCAGTTCACTCACTCTTTCTCTGCCGGCAAAGGCCAGACCGTGAACGCGGCAGCAGATTTTCATTTGGAGAAGGGTGCTATCGTGCGTTGCGAAGAAACAACGGATGAAGTTCCGGAACAGCTCTATCTTTTCAAGTCCGTGAGAGCAAAGCTGAAAAGAGACGCTAGCTTCACCATGATCAACACCTCCAAGGGCGCCATGACCGAGCGATCCGATTATAAAGTGTGGCTGCAGGGTGAAAACAGTGAAGCTTCTCTTGACGGACTCGCGATGCTGAGCGGCAAAAGGGAGTCGCACACCCACATTATGGTGATCCACGAGGGCAAGCATACCCGCTCACGCCAGCTGTTTAAGAATGTTCTCAAAGACTTTGGAAGATCGAGTTTTGAAGGGCAGATCATCGTCGATAAGGAAGCGATGAAGACCGATGCCTTCCAGCTGAATAACAATTTGCTTTTGTCAGAGCGATGCCAGGCAGACTCCAAACCGATGCTTAAAATCTATGCTGACGATGTGAAAGCATCGCACGGAGCTACGGTGGGCAGGCTCGACGAAGAGCAGCTTTTTTATCTAAGATCAAGAGGTTTGTCCCTCGATAAAGCCAAAGAGTATCTCACTACAGCATTCTGCAAAGAGGTTGTCGATCTTTTGTCTATCCCTAAGCTTAGGGAAAGCATCTTGGGAAAGCCCTTTTTCTTACCCGGTCAATAGCAGCAAGTTCTTAAAGGGGTTTAAGGTGGAAGCAGTTGAAGCGTTCAAGAAGTTGAGAGAAGACTTTCCCATGCTCGGCAAAACGATGCATGGCAAGCCGCTTGTCTACCTGGACACCGCTGCGACCGCCCAGAAACCGAAGCAGGTAATTGATGCCATGCAGGAGTTCTACACGAACCACTATGGCACCGTTCACCGAGCGATCTATGAGCTTGCCGTTTATTCCACCGATCTCTACCAGAAAATTCGAGTAAAAGCCCAACGCTTCTTAAATGCCGAAAAGCCTGAAGAGATCATCTACACGCGAGGGACTACCGAATCGATCAACTTAGTTGCCTCCTCTTTCGGTAAGGCGTTTGTGAAAGCGGGAGATGAGATTATCGTCTCCGAGATAGAGCATCACTCCAATATCGTTCCCTGGCAGATCCTTTGTGAAGAGAGGGGGGCGAAGCTCTTAGTCATCCCGGTCAATGATGCGGGGGAGCTTAAGCTGGACGTTTATAAAAGCCTGCTCAGCTCCAAAACAAAGCTTGTGGCAATCGGTCATGTGTCCAACGCATTGGGTACTGAAAATCCTGTCAAAGAGATCATCAGGGAAGCACACGGCGTTGGAGCCAAGGTTCTAGTCGACGGGGCCCAAGCCGCGCCGCACCTCAAAGTCGATGTCCAGGATCTCTCTGCCGATTTTTACGTCTTCTCAGGGCATAAGCTCTACGGGCCGACAGGCATAGGCATCCTTTACGGCAAAGAGGAGTTGCTCGATCAAATGCCCCCTTATCAGGGCGGAGGCGACATGATAGAGAGGGTAAGTTTCGAGAAGACAACCTACAACACCCTTCCCATGAAGTTTGAAGCGGGTACACCGATGATCGCGGAAGTGATGGGCATGGGCGCTGCGATCGATTATGTGGAGAAAGCAGGCCTTGAAAATATCAGGGATCACGAGCAGTCCCTTTTGCACCTCGCGGAAGAAAGACTCTCTTCCATCAAAGGCCTTAAAATCATCGGACAGGCAAAACACAAAGGCGCTATTTTGAGTTTTGTGGTTAAGGGCATCCATCCCCTCGATATTGGCACGATGCTCGACCTTAAAGGATTTGCCTTGAGGACAGGACATCACTGCGCCCAGCCTGCCATGCGTAGGTTTGGCATAGAATCTACAGCAAGAGCCTCTTTTGGCCTCTACAACACAAAAGAGGAGGTCGAAAGGTTCTATGAGGCCCTCTCCGATGTGATTCGCAAACTCTCATAAACGGGCTAACATCATGCGGGTCAGTGTCGATGAGGCAGCACAAATTTTGCTTAAAGGGGAAAATGTCGCAGTTCCCACAGAGACGGTGTACGGCCTTGCAGCTTTGATGGACAACATCCAGGGAGTCGATCGAATTTTCGCTTTGAAAAATAGGCCGAGAGCAAACCCCCTTATCATTCATATCGCAGACGTGGAAACAGTCGAGGCTGTGGCAAAAGAGATCCCAGAGGGCTTTTATGCGCTTGCGAGTGCCTTCTGGCCGGGGCCTCTGGCATTAGCCCTGCCTGTCGATGTTTCAAAAGTGCCTGAATCTGTGCGTGCGGGGCTCCCGACGGCTTGCTTTCGCATGCCAAACCATCCTTTGGCTTTAGAGTTGATTCGAAAATCCGGCCCGCTTGTCATGCCTTCGGCAAACCTGTCGGGCAAGCCATCACCAACCGCCGCTGGGGCCGTTGAAGAAGATTTTGGTAGCCTGGTGCCGGTTTTGGATGGTGGGCCATGTCAGAGGGGGGTGGAGTCCACAATTTTGATCTGGCAAGATGGGATGTGGCGACTTGGCCGCCTGGGAGCGCTTGCAGTTGAGGAGATAGCTGCCCTGCTTGGATATTATCCTGAAGGATCAGATGGAAAAGAAAAGCCTCTCTGTCCAGGACAGAAGTGGCGTCATTATGCCCCTAAAGCCCACCTTCTGACCTCCCTCCCTGTCTCTGAAGAGGTTGAGGCCGTCATCGGTTTTGACGAAAGATCATATCCGCAAAGAAAATACTTTTTTTCTCTCGGCTCCATTCACTCTCCTGAAAAAGCGGCTTTTCGACTCTATGAGATACTGCGCAAGCTGGACAGGCAGGGAATTAAATCCGCTTTCATCGACGTTGATTTCCCCTCTACCGGTCTTTGGAGAACGCTTAGAGAGCGTATCTTAAAAGCTGCCGGTCAGGAATTTGACGCGAAATGAATTCATAGCTTTGTTTGCGGTGACAAATCTTTAAGAATTGTCAAAAAACACTCCTGAGCCAGCCGGACCTTTTCCATGTCGATCCTCGTATTATACCCTTTTGAGTGAAGATAGGAGAGCAGGTCTATCGTATTGATGTTATGCTTAGCTCTTGTCGTCGCCGGGCACCCGCCTACTTTGCCTAACGAAGCGTCATAACGGACGATTCCCCATCGAAGCCCGGCCCCAACCCTCTCCAGATCGTCCCCATGTAAGTGGAGAGCAATTTTTTCAAACACATCTGTATCATTGAAGGATATCCTTAGAAGCTCTTTTGCGTAATCGTGCACCCTTGCGGCGGTGCCAACGCCGATTGTATCACTGGGAACCACCTCATCGCATCCAAGGTCAAGAAGCCGACGGGTCAAGAGGGGAGATTGCCCTAAGGGCCTGTCGCCTTCGAAGGGGCACCCGAAAGCACACGATAGGAAGGCACGCACTTTCATGCCTTTGACTTTTGCCCGGGGGATAATCGAGGCGAACTGCTCCATTGATCGATTAAAGGAAAGTCCGCTGTTTTTCTTGGCAAAGGTATCTGATGCTGCTGTGAACAAGGAGATGCGCATCGGCCTCATCGGCGAGTGGCACTTTTCCGCTCTGTTATACCCTTTCTCGTTGGGAACTAAAATGTCCAGTGTTGCCGAGGGGTTTTCCAGCGCGTGGTAGAGCTCCTCGGGGTTGTCGACGTTGGGCAGCCCTTTGACAAAACTTCCGATCTCCACGGCGGAAAATCCCGCTTCTAAAAGAAGCTTGATGACCTCAATCTTCCTTTGAGAGGGGATGACAAAGGGCAGCTTCTGTATGCCGTCGCGGAAGGTGGTGTCGACCACGCTCGCTATCTTTCCCGGCGCTTTGACAGTGTGAATAGGCCTCTTCAGATTGAGTTGAGGGGCAAATGAGGGCAGGCGCCTTAAGACGTGGGTGACCCCAAACATAAAGAACCTCTTTGGTGAGTCAAAATTCTATGTTATTGGAAGAGCTACACCGAAGCATCTTAAAATGTCGGATATTAGCTTTGAGAAAGCCCAATTTTGAGACGTCTTTGGTATATACCTTAAAATCGCTTTTTTTAGAACTGGCACTGGCGGAGAGACTGTTGGCTGCTTGCTTTTGGCCGAAAGTTGTGAGAAATTGGAGACTTTTCGGTGCATAGCCAAATTCGGCAAAAAAAACTACAATTCCAGTTTGAGGAATGTCGTTAATGAGACTTACGGAGCGACGAAAACCTAACCAGGTGCTTGGGGCACACCTTGATTTTTTCCCAGTCGGCACTCAGTAACATCACTCTGGTAGAGTTAATGGCCAGCGAGGAAGGCAGGCTGCTTAGTTTGTTGTCTTTGAGTTCACAAAACCTCAGTTTAGTCCAATGACTGCCAAATTCGTCGTTAAGTTCTTCGATTTCATTGTTGCTGAGGCATAAGCGATACATGTTCGGGAATAGCCTACCAAAGTCTGAAGGCACTTTTTTGAGCTTGTTCGAGCCGAGATCAAGATTGGATAATTTTATCATTCCCAGGCCGAAATTCTCAGGTAATTGGCTAATTTTATTATTATCCAACTGGAGTGTGTGGATGTTGGTGCTATTGATGCAAAAGTCAGCAGAAATCGTGCTGACTTGGTTTTGTCTTAAATCAACGGCGCTGAGCAACGGAAGATTTCGGCCAAAATGGCCTGGGATAGAACGGATTTGATTGCCCCTAAATGATATCTTTTCAAGGCCTGTAAAATAGTTTAGCTCCTCTGGAATTTCGGTAATATCTCCCAGTTCGATGCTTAAATCCTTCAAATGGGCGAGCTCTTCTTGATTTTCCTCAAACCATTTTTTGATATGCGGCAGCCGTAGAACGGGGTCTGTTTCCAATTTGAGTTTTTCTTCAAGCGTTGTGGTTTGCCTGATATGCCGGCGTACAACCAGAGCTAGCGTCATTAAGTTTTTATACTCTTCAAAGCGTTTGGCGTACTCCTCTATACAGGCAAAGGTGGGCTGGACACTCGTCATTGCCTCTGGCAGTTGCCTGTGTGCCCAAATTCTGTGTATTCTTGCGGTGATTTCATCATAGGCGCCCCTTACGTCGGTTTGGATCAAGAATGAACTCAAAGAGGGGAGTCGCTTTTCAAGGCAGGGGTAGGAGATGGTTGTGGTTCGTGAAATTTTATTCCAGCCGGTGGAGACCAACGGGATAGGCAGAGAGCCTTCGGTGAGAGTGAAGATTTTGCAGAGGAGTTCAACTGGGAGTTTGGCTATCGGGCACTCGCCCTCCGGGACGTAGTAGGGGGTGTTGGTGTCCAGTGCAGGAATAACACTTCTTGAATCCATAAAAACTCTAATTTAATTAAAATAACGATATATAGTTTAAATAGGTTGTTAATTATTTGATACGTAAAAGATATTATGGGGAGATTTAGTTTTTTTTATTTGGCAATAATTTAAATTTGTGTCGAAAGTGTCTTGAAATGTGGGGCTTTGAGAAAGCTAAATCTTGCGCTTTTTTCGGTATCCGAATCTGTGAACAGTCTTTAAAATAGTACCATTGAGGCTTATGAGAAATCTTTCCTACTGGCCGACGTATTTGAAGTAGCGGACCATCTCTTCAGTATGCTGGATCCAGTCGATGGAAGTGACGCGCATCTGCTTGACCATAAGAAGCCAGCCTTGGCAAACAAGGTAAAGACCAAGCAGAGATTTGAGCGGCATTCCCAAGAACGTAATTTGAACTTGGGGAGCTAAACGGTTGGCGATGCCGAGAAATGAGTCGGTCATCAAGATGGCGATTAGCGCCGGAGTCGCAAATTGAATAGAGAGAGTCATGACCTGGTTCAGAAGTTGGGCAAGCATTGCCCAGGACCTGGAGTCGGTTTGAAAAAAATTGGGGTTCATGAACTGGTCGATAGGCAAAAACTCGTAAGACTGCAGGATCACTTCCAGAAACATGAAAGGACCCTCGATTGTGAAAAAGAGGTAGATCAGCACCATGTTAAACAGCGTACCAAGGGGTGACGACTGGTTCTGAATGGTAGGGTCGTTGACCATGAGCGATGAGCCGCCTCTTTGGTGGTCGATCAGCATGCCTGCCGATTGAACGACGACGAAGGGAATACTCATGATGTTTCCAATCAGAAGGCCGACTAGGAGCTCTTTCGACATGTACATCAAAAGGGTCAGGTTGAAATCGATGGGGCGGGTCGTGGTTTCTAAGATTTTGGGTAGGAAGATGACAAACATCGAGAGCGCGAATGTCACTTTTACCGGGTGGGGCAGAACCCTTGACCCGAAAAAAGGTGAAAGTGCGATGATGGGCATGAAACGGCCGAAAAATAGAAACAGCAGGGAAAGGGCGGCAACCGGGTTCTGGTAGAGGGAGCTATTTAAAAATATTGATATGTAGTCATGGCCCACGAGTACCTTCCTAAGTCAGAGAGCTATTGCTTAAAAATTTTCAACCTGACGCATTACTCCATTGATAGAAATTGAGAAAAATATTTTTTGCGAAAGACATAATGTAGGCACCGAGCCAAGGTCCCATGACAATCAGGACTAAAATTACCGCCACCAGTTTGATGGTAAAGGAAAGGGTCTGCTCCTGGATCTGGGTAGCTGCCTGAAAAATAGCAACCATGATACCCAAGATCATGCTGATCAATATGGGCGGGGCAGAGAGAATCAAAATGAGAAGAAGCCCTTTGTATGCCAGCTCGATAACTTGTGATTTGAACATGTTCTGATTCCCCTCTTCCCTATCGGAACGTTTTAACGAGGCCTTCGACCAAAAGCGTCCAGCCGTCGAGCATGACAAGCAGGAAGAGCTTCAGCGGCATGGAGATGGTCACAGGTGAGAGCATCATCATACCCATGGCAAGAAGGATGTTGGAAGTCACCAGGTCGATCACGAAGAAAGGAATATAGATTAGAACCCCGATCTCGAAAGCGTCTTTCAACTGGCTGGTGATAAATGAAGGTACACAAATCATGAAATCATCGGGCTTTAATTCCTTTCGGTGATTTTCAGGAAGAGTGCGGTAGGCCATCCCGTAAAAGAGACGCTGGTGTTTGACTGATGAGTTCCTCTTTAAAAAATCTCTTAGGGGCTCTTTTGTCTCATCGGCAATTTTAATGATGTAGGTGGAAGATCCTGGGGCTGTCAGTGATTCAGGCGCTTGAGTCCTTTCAATGGCGGTTCTCGCGACATCCCACATCTGCATCACTGTCGGATACATGACGAATAGGCTGAGCATGAACGCCACACCGTTGATGATTTGGTTAGGGGGCGCCTGCTGCACCCCGAGGGCACTTCGTAGGAGTGAAAGCACGATCACGATCTTCATGAACGATGTCAAAATCATGATGATAAACGGCAGCAGGGCAAATATGGATAGGGCCACCGCCTGCGTGATTAAAGTGGGGTGTTTGAACTGATCGAAAGGCTCGTCCAGAACAGAGTTTACATTCGTTCCCTTAGCCGCTTCAAACCGCTTCTTTGCCGCCTCTTGCTCCGCTTTCTTTGCCTCTTCAGGTGTCTCTGAATACCCTTGCATGGGCATGAAAAGAAGCATCAGCGGGATTAAAAACAGAAGTTTTCTAAAAAGAAAAGAGGGCTTGATCATGGGGTCAACCTTTGCTTTTCGCTTCGTGTTCGTGTTGGGGAGCAGCTTTTCCTTCCTTAAACAAGGACTGGAAGGCTCTCTCTAAGACAGCCCATTGATTTTCCAGCTGCGCGTTAATGATCCCTCCTTCGGTTTCGATAACGCACCCGCCTCGGGTAATATCGTCTCTCTCTTTGATGCTTAACACTTCAATCATCTCAAAGAGATCTTTTAAATCCTGCCTATGCTTATCTAAAATTTGCAGGTCTTCCTTGTTACACCAAATAGTGATCCTCTTGTGCTGAAGCACGGGCTTCAAAGCATTTGTCACAATGTCATAAATGGCTTCCTGGGAAGTCTCCATAGCTTTTCCCACAATTTTCTGGGCAGCTTTCAGGGCTATTGGCGCCAATACTTTCGTGTACTCGCCTCGGATCGATTCGATTTCCTGCTGCATTTTGGCGATATGTTCGGCCCACTCTTTAAAGCCGGCTTCGTAACCTTCTTTGCGGGCTGCCTCTTTCTCCAGCTCTGAACCCTCTGTAACTTCCTGCCTATAGGCAAGAGCATCATTTTTTACCTTTTCCAACACTTCGATGGAGCTTAGCAATTCAGAAAAGGCTGCGGCTTTAACGACTTTGGTTTTGGGAGAGAGGTGTATCTTTCCGTCTTTGATCAGGGAGAAAAATTTACTGCTCACGGTTCCCTCTTGTGATTGATGAGATTGACGATGTTGATCAGTTGGTTCTTTATGACTTTAGTCACCTCTTGGGAAGGAGGCGTTTGCATCTGTTTCTCTATGAAATTCGCTCGACCCGTATCGATTTTATGGGTCAGGTGCCAGATAAAATCAGGCGTCTCTTCACTCAATGCCATCGACAGGCGGACTAATCCCCGTTTATGCAAGCTGTTCAGCAGTTTTTCAGGTGTGCCATCCCAGTGCTGAAGATCCAATTCGGAAAGCATCACTTTTTCTGTCTGGCGCAAAACAAATTCAAGATATTTCTGCTTGACCGGTGTCAGACATTTATAAATGGACCTTAGCTTTGTTTTATCTACAATTGAACGGATTTTTTCAGCCAGGTCATGAATACCCAAGAGGTCTATGACTTCCACGATGAAGGCCTTATTGAGATCGAGCAGGGGCGATAACTGGGAGGGGGGGAGGTACTCTCGCGGTAGTATCGACTTATCGATAGCTTTCTGCCTTATTATTTTGTGAAGATACGCCTGAGCTAGTGGAATCGGTTTTTTCGGGTTTGGTTTTACCCCTAAGATTTCGCTGAGCCCTTTTTTTTGACTGGGATCGAGCGACGAGAGATAGGTAGGAATCAACTCGGGAGGTAAGCTTTTTACATGGGGTAAAAGCCATGAATAGTGCAGTTCCAGCAGATCCTTGAAATCATCACGGACCAAAGCTTCGGTGTTTGTGCTCGCGATGTCTACGGATGTGATAGCCGAACGATCGGTTTCCGAAAGAGACTGAGAAAACTTCTCAAAATCTTTTGTGTGAAACCGATTGGCAAGTATCCTGAAAACGAAATTGCTCTTCTGCTGCATAGACGATTGCTCTAAAGTGTTGTCTTATTCAATCTATCATGATCAATATTCCAGGCCAGTCTTCTATCCCGATAAGAGCTGTAGGGCATCAAGTGAGCGGGCAAGTGAGGCCCGCCCCCGCTATTTTTTGCCTTCTTCCTCAAACTCGATCTCGCCTTCAAAGTCGGCTTCGGCGTTAGCCTCACCCTCTTTTTTGGCCTCTGGGTTCTTTTTGCCCGCGGCGTCGTCTTTGGGTTTGTCTTCTTTCTTCTTATCGGTCTTAATCGGCTTTAGATGTATAAGTTCTTTCAGTCCGCCATGAGCCTGCAAGAGTGGGTAGGTCTTCCAGATAATCCAGACCATCAGCAGTAAAATGAGCAGCAGCAAGACAGAGAACGTGAAGAAGATGACTCGGAACTTGGTAACCGACTCTTTTCCAATTACGATGCTCCAGACGATAACATATTGCTTTTGATCTTCGCTAGAGGATGAAAGCTGCCCTTGGATATCGTTCATACGGGCTTTGTCAAAGACCAAGGTGACGTTGTCGTACTTAAGTCCAGTGATGCTGGATGCTACCAGTCTTTTGATTTTAGTCTGTGCATGGGCATTGGGATCGTCTAGTGCTCCGGAGTGCTTGACGTAAACCGACGCGGTGATGTCCCCTTTGGTTTTGCCCGGGTTGAGCGGATCTTCCTCTGGGAATGAAATCTGTACTTCAGCATCAAGCACACCATCGAATTTTCGGATGGTGCTCGCTATTTGCTCTGCGAGTCCGGCCTGATAGCGGATCTTTTCCGTCATCTCGGTTGGCACAAGTCCTGTATTTTGGAAAATTCCAAGAAGGTTTTGCCCTCTTCTTCGTGGAAGACCGGCCTGATTGAGGATAGCCATGGTTTGGGTGGCTTCCGTTTCCTTGACGTTGATGTCAAATAGCTGAGGACCCTGCCCCGTACCCGCTGCTTCGGCCTTAACTTTCTGCGCGTCAAAACCTCTGGAAGCAAGGTAAACGACAATTTCGTTCGCCTCTTTCTCATCCAGGCCGTTGACGATGGTTTTTCTGCCTTCGCAGCCTGTCAGGAGTGGAATAAGCAGAAGAAAGAAAAGCTGAAAAAATCGATTGAGTTTGGCTTTTCTCGAGGCTACTCGCTGAATCAGAAGCCAATAGCTATCAAGTCTGCTGTGAGTAAGTGTTGCTGTACTGGGAGAGTCAAGCATAATCAATCGCCTTTTTTTAAAGAAAAACATAAATGTTTTTTTTAACCATAAACTGCATCCTAGCAAATGGCTTGAATATGAGAAAGCGGAAAGAACTATCTATTTTTCAGTTCTTTTCGGCATGCACCTTCTGCTCTTTGCTCTGAAAACCGATGAGCCCTTCAGGGCGTTTCATCGATTAGTAAATCAACCTAATACGATTTCATTTTTATAACAGGCTCTTAGAGTCTGTTACGTCGAAAGTATTTCAAAATTTCGGCTTTGAGAGTGCCCCAATTTTGAGTTATTGCCCGGTGTAACAGGGGAATAACGCACCCGCTGTTTTTAACGCCAGCTTTCTACTGATGTTTTATTTAAATTATTAAAAGTTAAGGCGTTTAACGTGCCTTCTTTTTTTTATCCCACGATCTGGTAACCATCAGCATATCCTCTTGCAAAACCTTGGGGGTTCCCTTTTCCAAGGCCATTTTTCGAAAGCGTTCTCTCAAGGTTTCATCATGAGTTCCTTCTGCAATCAATGCCAGATAGCAAGAGAGGGGAATCGTGTTTCTAAAGTCTTGGCTTTCAAGTAAGTCGATGGCTGCTTTCGACACTTCCTGATGATCTTTGAAATGGATGAGTGCGACTGCAGCTCGCTCGTTATCCGAGGTGATCGGACGGGACGAGAGCACCTTTAAGAGAAACAGCTCCGCGGGGCGTCCGATCTCTCTGAGGGCAAGAAGGGCCCCCTCTTCATCGACGACCTCTTCGTGGCCGATCTCTTCAAAAAGAGCGATAATGGCCGACTCATCTTTGATCTCCCGCAGGCAATCGATTGCCAGCGAGGGGGCTTTACCAAATCCGGGGAAGAGAGGGTTTCTTAATTCCTCGTTGCGCATTAAAGCAATCAGGAAGGGGATTGCTCTTTTTCCCAGCAGACAGATTTTCTCGATCTCTTTCTCGGGGTACTCTTCTTCAGAGAGAATCAGATCGGCGATGAGAATTTCCTCGGGACGGCTTTTTTTCCCTTTGGAGTATATCTCTTTCAATCTCTGATAGAGAGCCCTTGATTTTTCAATTTCTTCCTTCTGGTCATCAGCGAGCGTTAGCGAGGCAAGGTTCTGACCGGACTTCTCCTCGATCATCTTAAGCTCATGCAGGCGGCTGATCGAGAAATCGGGATCGCGTCCCCTTCCTTCGGTCGCGTAATATTCAATCATCAGTGAAAAGCTGCCTGAAAAATGGGCTTCTCGGTGCCTTATTATATCGATATCAGTTTCAGATAGCTCAGAAAGAGCTCTTAATGCGTTATCTTCCTTCATTGCCTTTCCGGGTATTGTCTTTGACGGCCTTCATGACCGATTCAGCGTTATAGCTTGAGCGAACGAAAGGACCGGAGAAGATATAGGGAATCCCCATTTTAAGTCCTGTCGACTCATACTCTTTGAATTGCTCTGGTGTTACAAAACGTTTGACCAGCAGTTTTTTTTGCGAAGCTTGCAGGTATTGGCCGATAGTGACGATATCTACTTCAGCTTCCTTAAGATCTTTAAGGGTCTCCAGGACTTCATGATCGTCTTCGCCAAGGCCGACCATGATCCCTGATTTGATGAAAATCTGCTTGCCGAGCCTTGCGGCGGCTTTTTTGGCGTGGGATAGCACAAGTAAAGTCCTTTCGTAAGTGGCTCTGTGTCGGACTCTTGGGCTTAGACGTCTTACCGTCTCGATATTGTGGTTAAAAATGTCGGGTCCCGCATTAAGGGTGGTCTCAAGTGCTGCCATATCGCCGTTGAAATCGGAAGTGAGAAGCTCGATTGTACACTCAGGAGCATCCTTTCTTAAAGCTTCGACAACCTTTACAATATGTGAAGCCCCCTGATCACTTAAGTCGTCTCTTGCAACCATAGTGATGACAACGTGTTTTAAAGACAGGGCTTTCACCGACTCTACAATACGATCCGGTTCATCAGCTTCGAGGGATTTCGGAGTTTTAGAGAAGTCGATGTCGCAAAAGCCGCAGGCCCTGGTGCACTCTTTGCCCATGATCAGGAAAGTCGCCGTCTTTTTTGACCAGCACTCAAACAGGTTGGGGCACTTTGCCTCTTCGCAAACAGTACTCAGGCGGCTTTTTTCTAGAAGGGATCCTGTTTTAAAAAGATCTCCTCCCCTGGGCAGCTTTCTGTGGAGCCAGGAAGGAAAACGTCCCAGGGGTTTATCTTCGACGGGACGCTCAGGATTTTCCGGCAGAATATTCAACTTATTTTGCTTTCGCTGACCGAGGAATGTAAGTTTGTTATCCATCGCTTAAAATCCCCGATCTATACATTGGCCGGTTTCAACCGGGATTTTTGCTTCGGAGGAAGGTGCAGAGGGGTTTCATTGGCCATTAGCGCCGCTTCCAACCATACTTCAGCGACCGTCGGGTGAGCGTGGATGGTGTGGGTTACACATTCCAGCGTCATCTCATTGGCTATGGCGATACCCATCTCTGCAACTAAGGTGGAGGCATCGTGTCCGACGACCTGCGCGCCCAAAATTTGGTGAGTTTCTCTGTCGACAACAACTTGTGCAAAACCTTCTGTTTCCAACGAGGCCTGCGCTTTCCCCAAAGCCTGAAAAGGAAATGCACCAAGCGTCGCTTTGTAACCACTCTCGAGTGCCTGCTCTAAGGACATTCCTACCGTTCCTATCTCAGGATCGGTGAAAATGACGGAGGGAACGGCATTATAGTGCATGAATGCTTCTTTGCCGCATGCGTTTTCAGCTGCGACGAGGCCTTGGTGGGAGGCTACGTGTGCAAGCCACCATTTGGAAGCGATATCCCCTACGGCATAGATTCCCGGGGTTGTCGTTTCCATTTTCTCGTTTACTTCAATCAGTCCGTTTTGCGCGACGACGACTCCCGCCGCTTCAAGGCCAATACCTTTGGTGTTCAAGGAGCGTCCAACCGATACCAGAGCGATATCCGCTTTAACAGTTTCTCCTTGCGAGACCTTAAGTTCGACATGAGAGCCTTTATTGACGACCGATTCCACCAGAGCTTCGGTGTGGATGAGGATCCCTTTCTTCTTGAAGGTTTGCGTCAAAGCATGGGATACGCTTGGACACTCCATGGGAATGATTCTCGGTAACATTTCATAGATGACAACTTCGACTCCAAACGCGTTGAAAAGCGAGGCAAACTCGCAGCCGATAACGCCTCCGCCGATAATCACGATTTTAGAAGGAAGATCGGTGATTTCCAGGAGCGAGGTCGAATCATGGATCCTATCATAGTCGAAAGGGAACTGTGGCATATTCCTGGGCTCAGATCCGGTCGCGATGATGGTCTTGTCTGCTTGGATTACGGTATTGTCTTGTCCCGTGATTTTAATTTCGTTAGAGGAAATAAACTTGCCGAAGCCCCTGAAAAGTTGGATTTTATTGGATTGAATCAGGCCTTCCAAGCTCTTCCTGACTTTTTCCACCACACCGTCTTTTCGTTCTTTCATTTTGGCGTAGTTGAAAGAGGCTCCTTTGATTTCGATGCCAAAATCAGTGGCGTGCTGTATTTTCTTCCATAAACTGGCGTTGGAGATGAGCGCTTTGGATGGAATGCAGCCTCTGTTTAGGCAGGTTCCTCCCAGGTCTTTCGCCTCGATCAGGGCTACCTTTTTTCCTGCCTGTGCTGCTTTGATTGCCGCAGGGTAACCTCCAGGGCCTCCCCCTATGACTGCGATGTCGAACCGGGTAGGATTGTCATCTTGATGGGGAGTGGTCATTTTATTACCCTCTTTAGCGGTTTGAAAGAGCTTATTTATACCGAAAGTGCCTCAAAATTTGACTTTGAGACAGCCTCGGGATTGAATGTTTTTAAGTCTTCTCATATTTCTAATATTAGGCGACTTAAAAACATTCAATCTTAGGGAGCTTTCACTTTGTCAAAAGACAAGTTTTGAATGCATTCGTTACATAGTGATTAGAGCTTTAAGACAGGCTCTACGAGACAGTTCACGGTCCCTACAGGAAAAGGGTAGCAGAAACGGAATAAATTGGGGAGCCTGTCGATCGGTTCCGTACTACGCTCTGTTTTTTTAGACGGAGTCTGTAATTTATTCAATTCGATTTTAAGTAGATGTTGATCGATGGTGTATTTGAATATTTACCCAAAGTATCTCAAAATTTGGCATGTGGACATTCTCTAATGCCACAATGCTTTTTTAGTTTATTCTCAAATTGGATTTGAGGGGTACGAATCCCTTTGTCCGCTATAACAGAGGGCGTCTTGACCCCTCAATGAGATCGGTAGCGGCTTTCCCTCAAAGGGGTTTCAACAAACTGCTGTTAAACGTAATGGAAGGTGTTTCTTGTGATGGTGAAGTCGGCTTATATGCCCTTCATCGCGTAGGCGTGGCGATTTATGCTGCTGGATCTCATTTTGGACCCGAGCGTATATTGCAGGGACAAACGGGCGAAGAGCGTTCAAGTCTTAGCATCCAATCCTGCTGTGGCAGAAGGGAAGGAGTTTTATTTCAGTATCGGTCACGGTAGAGACTCTGTCAACTTAAACACTGCCGGTTAACCGGTTAATTCTTTTTTTGTCGGGATTCAGACAAAAAGCTATCCCGCCTCCCTTTTTGAAAAGGAGCACAATCCTCTTTTGGCTAAAGTTTTTGGTCTGAACACGATTTTTTCTGCGACCATTCGATCGCTGTCTCCTTAAAGTCTTTTATCGAAAATTTGCGTCTTTGAAGTCGTATATGACAAATCATAAGAGCTTTCCATCTCGGCAATGGGTGCGTTTTTCTCTCCCCGTATGTCGATTTTTAGTTATCTTTTGATAATTGGTCGTATTGTGTTAAAAACTCTTTTGGTTTCTTAAACTGATAAATTCTTGAATAAAAACAAGAGAATGTACGATATGTAAAAGGGAAATGCCGATATTTCAAAAATATGCGGATAGGATCGAGGTGGTGCTGGAAGCTTCTTTACAATTTTTGGGCCTCATATCCGCTATTTTTTTAAGGCTGCATACTTTTTGAAGGGATGAGCATATTTTACTGTGTATTTGAGGTAGCCGATGAACACTAAGACCGCAAAAACCAAGCTCTGCTGGAGCTGTGAAGGAAGAGTGGCGACGGATGTTGAAAACTGTCCTTTTTGCGGCGTCTACTTAAGTCCTCAGCCTTTGCAGCCGGGAAAAGGTGATCCGATAGTACCGCCCTACACAGCCGAAAGGGATAAGCATCCGAAAGATAAAAAAGCTCCTACTCCACCCTATCAGCCAAAAGAAAAAGATCCTCCGGTTCAAACGCAGCCAGAGGATAAAAAAATTCCCCTTAAATCAATTTCAACAAAAGAAGTTTTGACGCCTCTTCTTTCCCTGCTATCAGGGGCTGTTTTTTTGCTCTTCGGTCTATTGCTGCTGCTTTTTTCCGATCAGAGCGGCTATTTCACCCTGAAATGGAGCTCGGAGTTTTGGCCGGGTTACATCATCCTGAGTGCAGCCCTCCTATTTTACGGATGGCGTACGCTCAATCAGCTGCCTGAAGATTAATCTTTAAAAAATCCGTAAGCTCGCGAGGATACACTGAAAGCTTTGTGGACGTTTTTTAAGTTAGAAATCTCGAGCACCTTCTTTCTCATTAAGAACCCCAAAATCAACAGGAGGCCAATCCTTTAACGGTCTCTTAGAAGCGTTTATATGCTTCAAAGACGTTATTTGATTGAGGGGATTAGCTTAGCACAACGCCTGCGGTTGATGCCGCTATCTGTGTAAAGGGCCGTGCGTCTAAAACCAAGGGATTGCCAAAGGAAGCGCTTCCTTCTGCGGTAGCGTTCTTGCTTTCACCTACGGCATGCTCGTGCGTTACCGAGGAGTAGATCTCTTCCATTCCGGCTTCAAGCTCTAATATTTCGGTCAGACGCTTTCTGAATATTTCCTGGGGCGCGACAAGCTGAGCTTTGTAGCCGTCGTTCTTGAGCTGGAATTCGGCGTTTCCGCGTTCCCAGAGAACATATCCTTTCAGAAGCTCTTCTTGGATTTGTGCATCACTCATATCTGCCTTTGCCTCTTTGGCATCGGAATGGATGAAGACATGGGCTCTTTCAGGATCGCTGGCGGCGAGTGTTTCCATCGTTGTCAGGCCGCCGGCTCCATAAATTCCGAAATTGGCGCGGTGCATGATGGGGGCCATCTCTTCATCACTCTGGAAGCCCATGGGAACGATGTGAAGGTTTTGCGGAACTCTCCCCTCCTGCTTATACTTCCCGATCATTGCCGCGACGTCGCTGAAGAGCGAGGGCTTGCCCGCTTCATGGCGACCGCAGGCCACAAACAGATGGAACTGTTTCATCTCATGTCCCTCTCCGCTCTCGTCTCTCGAAGCTAAATCGTTGTGGAGGTTGGCAAGATCGATCACATCTTCGATATAGGCTTTCGTGGCCCCGGCGTTGGCCATGCTGCCGATAGTGATCAGTCCCACCATATCTTCGGATCCGACGTCAACCGGCGAGTAATCATATTCTGTTTTAACGATTGTGCCGTTGGCAGCATCGAATGCTTTACCTCCGCGCTTGCTGACAGTGTCTTCGTCAATAATTCCTGCGTCAACAAGCAATTTTTTCTCGTCCGCGTTGTTGAGCTTGATTCCGATATCGCCACTCAACGTTCCCTCTTTCGCCCTGATAAAGGCCGGCCTGAGCGGGAAATCGGTATATCGCACCTGACCTTCTTTCAAGGAGAGATTGAAGTGCTCTTTCCACCAGGCATCCATTCGGTCAATGTAGTTCGACTCTGTTTCGTCTTTGTATTGGGGAAAGGGAGCCGTCGAGAGGATGCGGTAGATTTTTTTGTCCGCACTGCTCAGGCTTTTGGCAGAAGCAGCAAAGTGAATTGCCTCCTCTGTCGGCATGTCCGTCATCATTTTCAGGACTTCGATATGTCTTTGAAACAGGAAATTTGCCAAACGGGCTGCCGCAACAATCGCGGTTGTCCCCATAGCCTGGGTATCGACAATGCGGGTGATTTTTCTATTACCCCAAAGAGTGAAAAATGTTTTTAAAAAGATCGGGAGAAAGAAGAGGATATCGGCGAGCCTGCGCCACGTCACGATTCCTAAGAACTTGCCTTTCACCAGGCTGATCTGTTTTTCGACATTGCCCTCTTTTTTTGCCTGGTCCCACACGCCGGTTGCTTTGTCGGCGATGAAGTTCGGGAGAATACTGTTTTTTAGCACATCGACACGATGGACGGCGCCGCTTTTGTTGCCCGCCTGGTCCAATAGTTTGTATTGGATGGCATCGGCTGCACTCTTGTGGCCTCCTCCTCCTTCGGACGTGATCAGATAGGTTTCTTCATCAGGAATGTAATCCAGAACAAACTCTAATTCGTTTTTCAGACATTCAGGGGGTACCGGGGCCGATAACGGAGCGGGTTGACCTGCTGATTTGATGTTATTGATTTCAGGCATATGAACTACCTTGCTTCTGTGCTAAATGTTGAATGATCTATTAAAACATAGTTGTGTTAAGGAATTATTAATAAAAAATGGGTTTTGTGTTGTTTGATAATTTTAATGTGATTTTCTGTTGTCTTTGCTCTTTTGAGGGGATGAAAAATCCTGAGCATCGCTTGTCGTACCGGAATTGTTTCAAATTTCTAGTCTCTTTGGACACAAAACTGGGGTGTTGGAAGGTATGGGCTGATGCCCGGCGCTATCCATTCGGAGGGGGTGGGCGAGTGTTTTCGAAACAGCATTTCCCGCTGTATTTTTCTCGGAGGATCCCTCAAAGTTCTTGAATAAATACCCGGCTGGCTTGGAAACTATACACTATAATTGACCCTGCTTGGGACATTTTTGCTTTGTGGAGTCTCTTTTGCTTGAAGAGCGACGGAAACCAAGTTGCCCGGGCGGAGACCAAGCGTGAAATTTTTTTAATGACGACAACCCTAGGCTTTTTATTATGAAGAACAAAGTTCACAAAGGCGATAAAGTATTCGTCAATTACGTTGGCACATTGGACAGTGGCGATATCTTTGACTCTACCGAAGGTAGGGAGCCTTTAAGTTTTGTCGTCGGCCAAGGGGTAGTGCTCAAAAAATTTGAAGATTGCGTTGCAGGGATGCAGCTCAATGAAAAGAAGAAAGTCTCCTTGGAGGCAAACGAAGCATATGGCGAAAAGCGCGATGAGCTGATCGTCGAGATACCAAAAGAAAACTTCCCGACCGATCTCAAGCTGGAAGTAGGTATCAAACTTCAAATCAGACAAAAAAGATCGATGGCCCTAACGCAGGCCGAGATTATCCGGATCGCTCAGAACACTGTCACCTTGGATGCCAATCATCCCCTGGCAGGAGAAAGGCTTCACTTCGAGATCGAACTTGTCGGAATCGAGTGATCGTAGCTGAGGAAATGAGCCCTGACTACGCTATTTCGTTTCAGGGCAGCCTCTTATGCGTGGATTGCTTTGATTAAATTGATACACTCACCGCGGTATGAGTCACCGAATTGGTAGTAGTGGTTTAGGGTGTGGTAGAGGCGGTAGATCCTTTGCCTCTCCTCAAACCCGGACTCTTTCGGGATGATCTCGTGGTAGGCTTCGTAAAAACGAGGAGGGAATCCACCAAACATGGTAGTGATCGAGAGATCCGCCTCGCTGTGGCCATAGTAAGAAGCAGGGTCGAAAACGACCGGCATCCCTTCCGTATCTCTCGCAGTATTGCCGCTCCACAAATCTCCATGAAGCAAGCAGGCGGTGGCCTCGATCTTTGAAAGAATGGTCTCTACGCTTTCTACCGCTTTTTCACCCAGGGACCGCAATTCTTTATCGCCATATTTATCTTCGTTGATCTTCAGTTGATAGCGGAGCCTTTTCTCAACGAAAAATGCAGTCCAGGAGTTGTTGAAGCTGTTCGGTTGGACAGTGGCACCCAGTAAGTTATCCAGGGGAAAGCCAAAAACCTCATGCGTTTTTTGCTGATGCATGAGAGCTAAATTTCTTCCCAGGAGCTCAATCGATTCAGGGGTGTGCGGTAACAGTTCAAGATATTCCATGATGAGGAACACCTGGTTTTCGTAATAGCCGAAATACTGCGGACGGGGGGATCTTAACGTACCGCTCTCGTCAATCATCTCCAAAGCCTTAGCTTCCGCAGCTATCGCATCGATATCGCCGGAAGAGGAGACTTTAACAAAAAAGCGCCCTTTATCGGTTTCGTATTGAAAGCACTGATTCAGAACGTTTTTTCCGAAGACGACAGGATCGCCGATCGAAGCGCATCCGATCTTTTTCCTGAGAGCCTTTAGAATAGCCTGAGTAATCATGTGTCTCTTTTCCGGTTAATGGGATGAAAATCTGTTCTTTATCCGGTTATTTCTAAGGCCTGTCCTCTATAGAGATAGCTTTTGATATTCAGTATGCTTTGCTGTTCCATAGGGTCATGAGCTTCGAAAAAAAATTCAGCTTATTAATCCAATGTGGTGAAATTTTTTCCGAAGCTCATAACCAAATTCGGCAAACAAATCAGACGATGTCAGTTTGTGGACAGTCTCGTAATTTATTTAGGATCATTTATTCAATGAAGGCTGAAACGCACGCTACGGTAGGTGGACCTAAGCACTGTATATATTTATTTATAACGCATAGCGTTTAAAAAAGCGAATTTTCAAAATAAATTCTATATGCGGGTTTGGCAAAGGGGATGAATGGCGGAAGATGTTAAAGGTTAAGCCACAGTCAAAAACGATTAGAAAACCCCGGATTCAAGACGAAAATATTTTATTGGTTCATACGTTTCTCGCCGGAATCCGGACACGGAGGTAGCAGGAAATCACCTTTCGAACCCTCTGTTTATCGAAATACCTGAAATGGGATAACATCAGGGTTTATACCGAAAGTCTCTCAAAATTTTGGATTTGGAGAGACTTTCGGTATAAGTGCTGCCGGTCGACACAGGTACCCTTCGTATGGGGCTCCTCTCACCGGAGAGTTTTTCGAAAGCAAGGTTTGTGATGACAAAATTTCTTTTCAGTATGCTGGCAGTTTTTGCCGTTTCTGCACCTCTCACAGGGGTTTGCTATAAGTGCGAAGTGATTAGGGAAGAGAATAAAAAATTGCCTCCTCCCAAGCATGAATATTACGAAGATTATTTAGAAGAACAGAAGGCCGAAGGCAAGACCACTTCAGGTGCCGTCGAGTTTATTGAAGAGAGCCCTGCTAAAGATGTTTCTTTGAATAAAGAAGATAATGAGTGACCTTTTAAACCGGCTGAAAGAGGTCTTTCACTCTTTTTGCGGTGCCATTGGGAGCAGACACCCCGGTGAACGCCTCTACTTTGAGCCGCTTCCGTATGACCGAGATGCATCTGGTCACCAGGTCTTCATCCAGTTTAAAGAGGATCTTGCCCCGCAGCCCTACTCAGTTGAAGCTTTTGAGAAGCTGATGGGCGTGACCTATGCCCACCATCTTGCGTTTCCTTCCAAAAAGGTGTATCGGCTTGTCAGGGAGCTTTGTAAAGAGGCTTTCGATAAAGGAGCGATCAGCAAGAGGGCGGAGTGGCTGGGTGTTGTGTTCCGCAATCAAATAGATACGGGAGGGGTTAAGCAAGTCTCCATACGCTGGATCGGCGATCGGATGGGCTTTGGACTTTTTGCGGAGGAAGAGATCCCGAAAGGAGAGATGGTAGGAGAGTACACGGGCCTTGTCAGACGCTGTTTTCCCCTCTTTTTTCTGCCTAACCGCTACAGTTTTCGCTACCCGTTATATCGTCTGCTTTTTGGCTCGTATACGATCGATGCTGAAGGGTTTACCAACGAGATCAGTTTCATCAACCATAGCCAGACCCCCAACTGCGAATCAGTTGTCAGCATCAACCACCATCTCTTTCACGTGCTAATTAGGGCAAAAGAAGATATTCCCAAAGGAAGTGAATTGACATTTGACTATGGTTGTCCCTTAGAGGATTTTATTTCGTGATGCTTTTCATGACACTATCGTAGTCCGGTTCTTGAGTGATTTCAGGAACTTGCTGGACATAGATCACTTTGTTGTCATGATCCAAAACGACAACAGCCCGGCTGCAGAGCCCTTTAAGGGGTCCTTCGATAAGTTGAACGCCATAATCTTTAGGGAAAGTGCTTCTGAAGCAGGAAAGAACCTGTTTTTGATCGACCGACTCGCTTTTGCAAAAGCGGGATTGGGCAAAGGGAAGATCCATGGAAACAGAGATCAGCACTGCGTCAGGTTCTCTTCGGACGGCCTCCTGGAATTTTTTGGCTGATGTCGCACAAACTCCCGTGTCTAAGCTGGGAACGATGTTGATGATCTTTTTCTTACTACCGAAGCTTCCCAGGTTTATTTCAGACAAGTCTTGAGCGACTAGAGTGAAGTCCGGCGCTTTAGAACCCACTTCAGGAAGCTTACCGATTGTTTTAACAGGTTGTCCTTTGAAATTGACTGTAGTCATAGCTTCCCTTTTGTATAGATTTCAGTTTTAGTACGGCCTCTGAGGCTTTCAATGAAGAAAAAAAATCTTCATACCGATATATAACGTGTTTGGATTTTCCGCACATTATCGAGGCTCTTTGAAATACTCAAATTATTTATTTTGAGCTTGTTAAATTTTATTTGAACTGAGATAAGGAGAAAAGTTCGACAAGGCTCTCCAAATTTTGAATTCATTTCGGTATAAATCAAGGGCAGTGAGCTTTGCTGAAAAACTTCAGATCTCGAAAGGGTGTGTTTTTGGCGGGTACCCTGCGCAAACAAGGCAACAAATAAGTTTTATCTCATGCAAAAAGATTATCAGAAATTTTACGAGGTTGCCGAGACGGCTGCACTCAAGGGGGGGGCGGTCCTTAAAAAGTGGTGGGGAAATCTGGTCAATGTCCGGGAGAAAAGTTCCAGCGGGGACCTCGTGACGGAGGCGGATCACGATTCTGAAGCGGTCGTATTAAGTGAAATTCGGAACGCTTTCCCTCACCACCGGATTGTTTCTGAGGAGTCGGGTTTAAGTGGACATGACCAAGGCGATTTTTTATGGGCTGTCGATCCTCTGGATGGAACGACCAACTATACCCATAAAATGCCCCTTGTGGCCGTATCTATCGCTCTTCTCTTTAAAGGGCAGCCCGTTGTTGGGATCGTCTACAATCCCTTCATGGATGAAATGTTCAAAGCAATCCAAGGAGAGGGAGCATATCTCAACGGATCACGTATCGGTGTGTCCAAAGTGGCCACGCTGGATAAAAGTCTTTTAGCGACTGGATTCGCCTATGATCGACGAGACACTCCCGACAACAACTACCTGGAATTTTGCTACATGACATCGATTACCCAAGGTGTTCGGAGAATGGGTTCGGCGGCTTTGGATCTCGCTTTTTTGGCCTCAGGACGCTACGACGGCTTTTGGGAAAGGGGCTTGAAGATTTGGGACATTGCTGCGGGAATCTTGCTTGTCAAGGAAGCGGGTGGGATGGTCACCTCGTATGAAAATAGCGATCTCGAGATGGAGTCTGGACGAATTTTAGCTTCCAATGGACTAGTCCACGAGCAGATGAGCCGCAACCTCATCGCCATTCGGAAAAAACACACACCCTTTGTCTTTTGACCGCTATTCTCTCGACCGATTCAGGGCTTATCTGCAAGAGCCTGCCTTAAAACTGGTATATGAAGTTAAGGCGGTATCCTTTGAAACCTTTTTCGCCAAACTGGTAGGCCAGCTGCGTTGTCAGGCAGTCAAAGGCCAGGCATCTGTTAATGTGTGTGGTGGTGACATTTAAGGCAAATTCATCGTAGTGCCGGATAAATAGCTTGCTTCCCGCGAAATAGGTGTCTTTGATCTCAGCTCCGATGTGGAAAGCTCTGTCGCACAGCATCAGTCCGTTGCAGGAAAAAATGGAAATGCCATTTTTGATTGCAACATTGTGCAGGTGGTAGTTGAAGTTGACACCTGTGAGCCACAGGTTGGCTGAAGAAACATAGCCTGCGTAGTTATTTATGGAGAGCACGAAATGGCTGATTTTGTAGTGGGAGGAGCTGACTGCCCCTACCGATACAAAGCTGCCCGATGTGCAAAGATCAAGAGAGCCCCCGCTGCCTACTCTCGCAATTGACGTGAGCGACCAGTTTGAAGTGAGGGGAAGGCGCCAGCCTATCCCCAAGGATCCAACAAGGGAGGAGGCTCCTCCATTGCGGATGTATTGCAAAGGAGCATCAACAATGAAGGCCCAAGTGTTGCAGGGGCTGTATGAATAACGAAGAGGGAAGGTAAGCTGGGTGCTGTCGAATTTTTTTACTGTTGCCCGCGACAGATCCAGTCCAGCCTGAAATTGATGCCTGACCGGCTGGGTGTTAAAGCGGCAGTCGCAGCCGTTGAAAGGAGAGAGCTGCCCCAGAAGGTAATCTGATTCTGCCATCAAGGACATCAAACTTGTCGGGTTGCCTGCGATCGGATCGATAGGAGAGTGTCTGCAGTATGCCCTTAGGAGTTTTTCAAGAGAGGCCCCTTCTTTTATGAATTCTTTGAAAAGCGTCAGGCTCTCGTCCCGTGTAGCCCCTGTAAATGTCTCTGTGATTGCAGCATCCGGGATTTCCACAAAAAGGGTTGTGGAGTTGGCGGGGAAAAATGTGATGGCTTTTAGCCCCCTTAAGTCAATTCCAAATGCAATGGCAGTAGTGGGTGTGTATCCCGGGATGATTTCGGCTAGAGAAGCTGCTTTCAGCTCCCTGTTCAGATCGACTAAATTGGGCGCAGATATGTTGACGACTGTGCTGTTTGCCGCGACCTTCGCATGGTAGGGTTCGTAAGCATGCAGAGTTTGAAACAATAAACAGAGTATGGAGGTTTTCGTAAGAAAACCGCGGGTGCGAAAATATTGCTTGAAGATGGCCGGCCATCGGGCAGATAGAAGCATGGAATTCCCGGAGAAAATTTATTGATAAATATCAACCCCGGAGATTTTAAGTAAACGGCATTTGGCTTTGGAGTCAACTTAAAGAACGGGAATTTTTTAAATTGGATCTCGACCGTTTTTAGGGCAAACGAATCATACGATTTCAGTTTGTGGGCAGTCTCTTACTGCCGCGGGTTCTTCCGTCTTTTGGTCGAATCCAGGATCGCGTTTCCAGAGGGCTCTCATGGTTATAAGCATCGCTGTGCTGGAGGCAAGCGACAATCCCGCAGCTAAGGCCAAGTAGGGCCAAGAAGCGATATCGTCGATGTAGTATCCCGCCGTCGCGTAGCCAACTGAGCTGCCGAAGATGACAGGAGCGGCGTAAGCTGCCTGTGATTTAACGTGATCGACCAAGTCGCATCCAGAAGACGATGTGGCCATGATCGTGGTGTCGGAAATAAGGGATATGTGATCACCGCAGACAGCTCCGGATAAGATGGCTCCGAATACCGGAAGCAAGATGGGAAGCTGTTCGAGGGTGATAGCCCCGTCTAAGTGCTTCATCGACATCACCATCGGAATGGCGATCGGAAAAAGAATCGCGGAGGTTGCCCACGAGCTGCCAAGGGACAAGGAGATCAACGCTGCGTTCCAGAAGAGAATCAGGGGGAGCCATTGCAGAGGAACTGCATCGGCGATGAGCGAAGCGATCCACTGGCCGGTTTGAAGATCCTGACGGAGGAGTCCTCCCATGGTCCATGCTAAGACCAGGATAATAGTGACCGGGAACATGAGTTTGATGCCGTTTTTGAAAACATGCAGCAGTTCACCGATGAAAAACTTATGGGTTGCCACATAGTAGGCTGAAGAAGCGAGGATGGAACTTAGTCCCGCGAGGAACAGCACCAAGGAAATGGGGGCTTGCCGCATGGAGGCAAAAAAGCCGCTATCGCCTCCAAATAGCCAAAACCCGCCGAAATAGAGAAGAAAAGTGAGGGTGAAGGCGAGCAGGGAGCCGATAGGAAGAAAGAAATCGGTAACCGTCGCTTCTCTCGATCCGCTGGATTTTTCTTGGTGGTTGGCAAAGTCAATAGTTTTGCCGCCCAGCAGGTTTCCGGTTGTTTTGGCGATGTGGTCGTGTCTTTCGATCAGGCCGAAGCTGATGCGGAAGCGGACGATGATCCACACCGTGGCGATCAGAGTTGCCGAGTAGAAAATGTAGGGTAGAATTTTCAGGTAAAGGGAATAAGGGCTTGCCAGAACGAGCGTATTTTCGGTGAGGACATTGCTGACGCCGTTATCGTTCAAAAAGCCGATGATGGCCGCAGCCCAGCTTGAGACAGGTGTCAGCATCGTAATGGGCGCTGCCATGGAGTCTGTCAGAAAGGCCAGCTTGATACGCGATATGCGGAATCTGTCGGTGATCGGTCGTACGACAGAGCCAACGGTTAAACTGCTCAAGTAGTCGTCGATGCAGAGAATATGGGAGAGAATCAGTGAGCTTGTCTCGGCGGCTTTCTGGTCTTTGATTCTCGATTCTGTGAAGTGGACAAAGGCATTTGCAGCCCTGGAGGAGCGGATCATTTCAATTAGTATCCCCAGTGCCAAGACAAAAAGCATGATCAGCAGGTTGCTTGCCTTGAAAAATGAAGAAAGTGAGGCGACAGAAGCTAGCTGGGCATTGTCAAAGATTCGCGTTAATGCCAGCCCCAGTCCTTTGATCAGCGAGAAATCAGAGGCGATGGTAGCAGCCAGAAAAACTCCCAAAAAAAGGGCAAGACGGATCTTTTTTGTCCAGATGCCGACAATAAAAACAGCGAGCGGTGGAATGAGCGAAAGCCAGGACATGCAGTAAAAGACCTATGTTTTTTATATTAAAAATCAGAGTACCGGGTTATTTTATCACACTAAAACTCTTCAAGGCAAGAATCCTCATCTGGTCTGAGCGGTTAGACTCAAAGTGTCTCAAAATTTGGTTCTTGGCAAAGAGATAGCATTCTCTAGTTGTGATCTTTCAATCCTGCGGCTTTCTCAGAGTTGCAGTGCCAAATTTTGCGCTGCATTCCCCCTATCCGCCTTCTCGGTACCGAAATACAGCTATGTCTAAAAAATCATTTGTTTTAAAAATATTATATGATATTTGTATGAAGAAAAAATTAAGATTTAAACCAAAGTCGTAAGAAATATTTAAATTTTAAAGGTTTTTATGTCCCGCCGCTCTATTTTTCTTTTTGTCGCTGCCTTCGGTTGTTTCATTGCAGCGTTTATACTCAAAACGCAAACTTCATATCCTAAATTAACAAGTGAAGATCTACTGCGCACTCCCAGGGAGGAGATCGGGCGTATTTACACATTGCATCAGTACGTCGATGGTCTTTTTCAGCAAAAAGCGATTCCCTATTTTGCGATCGCCGGAACTTTGCTTGGCGCTGTCCGCCACGGGGGTGTCATTCCGTGGGATGATGACCTCGATATTGGCATTATGGAGGAAGACCTACCCAGGGTGTACGATTTGCGGGAGACATTAAATCAGCAAGGGTATGACATCACCGAATTCGGCGGTGGCGTAAAAATCTATTATATGGACGGTAAAGTCATTCCAGACCCTGAGCATCCCGGTGAGTCATACAAATGGAAGTTTCCGTGGGTCGATCTTTTTTTGATGAAGATTGAGGGAAATCGGGTGGTCTATGCTGTCGATCGTTTAAAGGAAGGCTTTAAAAATGAGTGGTTTTACGCAGAAGATGTGAAGCATCTAAAGCGGCTTCCCTTCGGAGAGGGGAGTATCCCCGCCCCGGACCAGTGGATTGATTATTTGAATCGTGTCTACGACGGAAACTGGAATACGACAGCTTATAAAGATTATGATCACGCTGAAGAGAGGCGGCTCAGCAAGATTCCTGTTCCCATCGTCAATTTTAGGCGGTAGCGGAGCTGACCCCGGCGGGGTTATTGATGAAACTCTTAATTCCAGGCGCTCATGCCACCCTCGAGCACACGCACGTTTTTTAATCCTTGGGCATCAAAATAAGAGGCGGCAATGAGTGCCCGCGTCCCTGATGCACAGACAAAAACCAGTTTGGAATTGCCTTCCGAGGAAAAATTTTTACTGCTAAGTTCCGCTAAAGGGACAGGTACAGCGCCTTCAATGTGCCCTTGAGCCCATTCTGAGGGTTCGCGCACATCGATAACAGACACTTCTTCCCCTTGTTTAAGGGCCGTTTTGAGGGTGGGGGGCGCAATATATTCAATTTCACTCAAGCCGCCATTGACCGGATCAAGGGTGTATCCGACAATAGTGTCGAGGCCAACTCTTGCCAACTCAACTGCTGCCTGCCTGGCCTCTTCCGCTGTTGTCGCGATGATTCCCAGCGGTTTGTCATAGGGTAAAATATACGAGGCCCAAGGGGCAAATTTGGGGTTTCGTGGCAGCCAGAGGGTTCCGGGCTGATGATCCTTTAAAAACAGCGTGGATGGTCTTGTATCGATCCACACGATCTCATCCGCTTCTTTTTTGATCAGCTTCAGCCCCTGTAAAACATCACTTAAAGGTTTACTTCCTTTGACATTAGCTTTTTTCATTCTGGAAAAATAGGAGGGAGCTTTGGGCATGTTTTCCATCAGCTTCAGGGTCCAGGCCTTTTTTTCTTGGAAACGAAGGGCGGGATTAAACTGTCTTTCAAATCCTAAAGTGGAACTGTCCCGGGATCCGAGCGATTTACCACAAAGAGATCCTTGGCCGTGCCCTGGAAAAATTTCCACAAAATCGGGCAAAGGCTTCAATTTGTCAAAGAGCGATAAGTAGAGGTCGTCTTCCAGCTTCTCAAGTTTTTCCTTTCCGAGCAGATCCGGACGGCCCACATCTCCTACAAAGAGAAGGTCTCCTGTGAAGACAAACCAGGGCGTCTCTTTGGAGCGGGCAAGGTCGTAGGCCAGCCAGACAATATGCTCGGGCGTATGTCCCGGGGTGTGCATGGCTGTCAGCTGCAGGTTGCCAAAGACAATAGTATCGCCGTCTTCCACGGCGTGGTCGCAATAGGAGGGAAGCCACTCTTTGCCACCCAGGGCCGAACAGTAAATCAGGGGCTTTCCATGCAGTTTGTCCTTGAGATCTTTTGATCCTGAGACGAAATCGGCATGCACGTGTGTTTCAAGTATATATTTGATGGTGTAGCCGTTGGCTTTGGCAACATTGAGATATTCTTCGACGTCCCGCACAGGGTCGATGACAGCACACTCTTTTGACTTCTCATCTCCGATCATATAGCTTAAAATGGCAAGACCGGGAATGAAGCGCTTATAAAAAAACATTGCGGCAGCCTCCTTGTTTTTAAGCCACATTCGCAGGATATTCATCCTGATTTTGACGGTAAAGAGATATACCGAAAGTGCCTCAAAATTTCTTTTTAGCAAAGAGAAAGGTTTTAAGGTTAACAGGTTATAAGTAGCTGAACATTAAGTGGCTTATGTCCTGTCGATTGCAAAAGTTTCGCAAAGCTAAAATCTCTTGTGTTGAGACACTTTCGGTGTACTTTCCCTATTAAAACTGTCTTAGACGAGAGGGCTTTATGTTCCATCTGAAATCCGACTATTCACCCAAAGGGGATCAACCTAGGGCTATCGAGGAGCTCAGCAAAGGAGTCAAGGAGGGGAAGCGCTCCCAGGTGCTTTTGGGAGTGACTGGATCCGGAAAAACGTTCACCATGGCCAATATCATCGCCGAGATCAAGCGCCCCGCATTAGTGTTGGCGCATAACAAGACGCTCGCGGCCCAGCTCTATCAGGAATTTAAGGCTTTTTTTCCAAACAACGCCGTAGAGTATTTTGTCTCTTATTACGACTACTATCAGCCGGAAGCGTACATCCCCAGGACCGATACTTATATCGAAAAGGACATGGCGATCAACGATCAGATCGACAGGATGCGCCTCTCAGCGACCCGCTCCCTCCTTGAGAGAGATGATGTAGTTATCATCGCATCGGTTTCTTGCATTTATGGCTTGGGTTCTCCGGAGTATTACCGGGGGATGAATCTTAGGATCACAAAAGGGGAAGAGAGAAGAAGAGACGACGTTCTCTTGCATCTGGTCGAGATGCAGTATAAGCGCAATGACTTCGACTTTTCCCGTGGAACATTTCGTGTGCGCGGTGATGTGCTCGACATCTTTCCTGCCTACGAAGAAGACAAAGCCTTTAGGGTCGAGTTTTTCGGGGATGAAATCGATAAAATTGTCGGACTTGACCCTTTGACGGGTCGAAAGGGAGCTGCCCTTGAATCCATCACAATCTATCCCGGTTCCCACCACGTCACTCCCGAGGAGGTGAGACTGACTGCGATCGAAGCGATTAAAAAAGAACTGGAAGAGAGGGTTGCTTTTTTTGAGAGCGAAAAGCGTTACATTGAAGCGCAGCGCATACTTGAGCGGACACGCTACGACCTGGAGATGATCAAAGAAGTGGGATTTTGCAAGGGAATCGAAAATTACTCCCGCCATTTCGCAAGAAGAAATCCCGGGGATCCTCCCAGCTGCCTGATTGATTACTTTCCTAAAGACTATCTTCTCTTTGTCGATGAATCTCATCAGACCATACCCCAGCTGCACGCAATGTACAATGGCGATAAGGCGCGGAAAAAGGCCCTTGTCGACTTCGGGTTCCGTCTTCCTTCGGCCTATGATAACCGTCCATTGAAGTTTGAAGAGAGCTACGACCGCTTTAACCAGGTAATTTATGTTTCCGCAACCCCCTCCCCATGGGAAATTCGCGAATCAAATGGCGTCGTTGTCGAGCAGATTATCCGTCCCACAGGACTTCTGGATCCTGTTGTTGAGATTAAACCCGCTTCATCGCAGGTAGACGACTGTCTTGAGCTGATCAAAGAGAGGACGGAAAAGGGCGCCCGGGTCTTGGTGACAACGTTGACTAAGCGCCTCGCCGAAGAGTTGACCGGTTATCTGAACGACCTGGGCATTAAAGCGAAGTATCTGCATTCCGATATCGATACTTTAGAGAGAATGCAAATTATTCATGAGCTTCGTCTTGGAAAATTTGATGTACTTGTTGGTATTAACCTGCTGAGAGAAGGTCTTGATATTCCAGAGGTATCGCTTGTTGCTATCCTGGACGCTGATAAGGAGGGCTTTTTAAGAAGCGAGACGGCTCTCATCCAGACATGCGGCAGGGCGGCGCGCAATAGCGAGGGAAAGGTCGTCATGTATGCCGACAAAGAGACCGCATCCATTAAAAGGGCCCTTCTGATCACAAAAACGAGACGAGAGATACAAGATAAATACAACAAGGAGCATGGGATCACTCCTAAAACGGTGTTCAGAAGCATCAATGCTCTCGTGGAAGAGTATGAGTCTGTGACTGAAGATAGTAAGAAGTCTCCCAAAGGGCGCAAGAAGGCAAAAGAAGAGGAGGAGTCTTCTGTTTCGTTAGATGCTGACAGTGTACGCGAACGAGTTAAAGAATATGAATCGAAAATGAAAAAAGCTGCACAGGCGATGGAATATGAGGAGGCAGCGAAGTGGCGCGACTTAATGCGTAAATGGACAAACATTGAGATGCGCATGGGGCATGATGAAGATTGAACCCCTTCTTGTGAGATCTCGTAAAATGTTTTGTATAAAAATCATGCGATCAAGACCTTTTCACCGAAGCGCCCTCATTGTTTCAAATTTTTAAGTTCGCCTCGGTATCCATTTGAATTCTCCGCTCTTTAGTGGTATACCGAAGGCGTCTCAAAATTTGTTTTTCCCTGAGTTGAAAAATAAATTTTGAGATGCGTTCGGTAAAAACTCGAAAACGGTTCGTTGGAGTACTATGCCCGAAGAAGGAAAATCACAAGATGCCGCCAGCTGGAAAGCTGTCCATCTGCTTGCGACAATCAACAGGCTTTCTTACTCGGCAAACACTTCCAAGACGAGGCAACAGCTAATTTTCCTGATTCTAAATGAGACAATCCGCATTATTCAATATCAGCGGGCGACACTTTGGAAAATTGATGGAGATGCCGAGCTTGTAGGTGTTTCAGGCACTTCCCAATTCAATCCCGATGCTGAACAGTTTCAATATCTTAAAAATGAGCTGTCGACATTCGATAATAAAAAAGAGACCAAAGTATTTGGGATGGTAAAGGGGGAGCCGTCTCCCGAGCGGCCTAGTTTGTTGTGGCTTCCGATCCCGATTCAGGGCGAGGCTAATTTAGGGCTTCTCTTAGAGCGCTGGAGAAAGCAAGAGTGGCTGGAAGATGAGCAGGTCATCATTGGATTTTTGATGAAGAACTATGCCACGGCATGGGATCGCTTTAATTCACAATTTCACTGGAAAGCTCTTCTGACAAGAAAAACAGCCGTGATTGTCACTGCTGCTGCTTTGATCGTATTTATCATTCCTATCGACTTACCCATTTCTGCACCTTGTGAAGTGATTGCCAAAGATCCTTATGTGATTGCGGCTCCGTTGGATGGCATCATCGAAAATGTGACGGCTGATCCCGGAAAAGTAGTCAGGAAAGGAGATATTCTTTTTAGCTACGACAGTAAAGAGACTTTACAAGAGCTTAAGGCCGCGGAAGAAGAGGTGCGTGTCCTAAAGGCTCAGCTGGAAAGGTCCTACATTCTTGGCCTTGAAGACCAAGAGCAGCAAGAGCAGCTTGCGGTTCTTAAGCATCGGCTTAATAAGGCTCAGAGTTATTTGGACTTGGCGGAACACAGAGTCCAAGAGTTGGATGTTAGGGCTCCCGAGGATGGCATCGTCCAGATTGACGACCCCGATAAATGGCGCGGCAACCCTGTCAAAATAGGGGAGAAGGTATTGACGATCACCGATCCTAAAAAATCGATGGTCAAAATTTGGATTCCGGAAGGGGACAATGTTTTTATTGATCCCGAAAAAGATATCAAAATTCTCCTCAACATATCCCCTGAAAAGACATACAGGGCCCAACTTTCCTTTCTTTCATCCGAGTCCGTGCTGGATGATCATTCCATTCCCAGCTTCGTTGCTGAAGCTGAGTGGGTAAAATCTCCTGAACATGAACAGCTCGGGCTTAAGGGGAGCGCAACTCTTTATGGGCCTCGCGTTTCTGTTTTCTATTGGCTTGCACGCCGTCCCTGGGCCTTTTTACGGTCAGTGTTCAGTTTTTGAATTTAGGCCGATTTCTCACGGTTTCAATCACAGTTTGAGAATTGTGGTTAGTTTCTAAGTCTTTCTATATTTGTCAGATGAGTTGGTGTTGGGTTTGTGGAGATACATGTCGATTTATTGACGAGATCCCTTTGTTAACCGCCTGTAAAGTTAAATTTTCAAATTTAATCAGGATGGTTTACCGTGAAAAGAGGGGAGAGAGAGGACTTAGAGCCTATACTAAAACTCCAATATGCACTTTGCTGCTGAAATTGCCTGTGAGCTAATTCAGCGGGAAAATCATAAAGTATCAGTTTTAGAGCAGTCTCGCGTATGAGTCTTTTGTTTTCCCGTTTTCATTCACCAGCTAGCTGTGAGCTATTTTTATGAAAGACGAGCCAAAGAACGAACCCATGAAGCAGTTTAGAATTATCCCATTGGATGAGAGGATTTTATTCGATGCCGCCGCTATGGTTGATTTTGTTCAGCAAGTAGAAAGCAGCAGCTCCACCGGTTCAAATGACCCTGCCAGCGCCCAGCATCAAAGCAGTGAAAAATCATCGGATGCCAAGCAAACCGATAGTAATCAAGCGGCAAAAGATTCTAACATTGGAAGTCACAAACAGCAGGCTGGTCAAGATGAAAGCGACCATGAAACAGACGGTTTGTCGCTCGCGCAGACCATAGATCCTATTCAAAACCAAGCAGACGGAATTAGGGTGCTTGTTGTTTCGTCAGAAATTCGAGATGCCACAACACTATCGCAAGCGGCACTTAACGGGGTCAAGATCGTTTATTATGACGCTTCGACGACCACTACCGAGATGTTAACTGCAAAAATTGCACAAACGTTGGATGGCGAGCAGGCCGACAGCATTGCCTTTGCCGGATTTGGCGAAGCGGATGGTTTCCACCTGACGCAAGGCAAGGTGGTTTCGGCTGAAACCATTGAAAATGATACCGGGTTGCAGAAGTTTTGGAATGAAGTTGGGAACATGGTCAAGGATGATGGCCGTGTCGACATCTTGGCCTGCAACTTAGTTTCAACCGACAAGGGCTTGCAACTGATCGCACAGATCGATCAGGTGGTGGACCACGATGACGATGGCTCCGACATCAAAGTGGCGGCATCCAATAACTTGACAGGGAGCGAAGCCGCCGGTGGAGACTGGGTTCTTGAAAAGGGTGGGGTCGATGTTGCAAAGACCTATTTCAATACGGAGCGCTTGAGCGCTTGGAATCAGGTTCTGGATAATACCGCCTATCAAATTGCCGATATTAACGCATCGGGTGCCTCCTCTCCTGCCAATTTTGTCGACGTGAATGGAACGCTTTACTTTACGGCGACCACTTCCACCAATGGTCTGGAGCTTTGGAAAAGTGATGGAAGTGCGGCAGGAACTGTCTTGGTGAAAGATATTAACCCAGGAACTCTATCATCATCTCCCGGAAACCTCACTAATGTCAACGGAACGTTATTCTTTACAGCGGATGATGGATCAAATGGCGTTGAGCTCTGGAAGAGCGACGGAACAGCTGCAGGGACTACTCTTGTTAAAAATATCTATACAACTAACGGGAGCTCTAACCCCACCGGCTTAACAAACATTAGCGGCATTTTGTACTTCAGCGCCTCCGATCCCTCGAATGGAACGGAAGTGTGGCGCAGCGATGGCACTTCCTCCGGTACATATATGATTGCTGATGTGCGCAACGGATCGCCTTCCAGCAACCCCACGCAGTTTACTGAAGCGGGGGGGAAGGTTTTCTTTGCCGCGACGACAGGCGCTTCCGGTACTGAGCTGTGGGTGACTGATGGTACAGCAGGGGGAACTAAACTGGTAAAGGAGATCCGCAACGGTGGCGTTTCATCTGATCCAACCAACCTGATCAATCTGAATGGTACTCTTTACTTTACCGCCGATGATGGCTCAAGCGGCCCTGAGCTCTGGAAGAGTGACGGAACGGCTGTCGGGACGACTCTTGTCAAAGATATCTTTTCCGGAAAAGACGGCTCTTCGATGACGAAACCCGTTGTGATGAATGGCAACCTCTACTTTGCCGCCACCACATCGACTCAGGGAAGCGAGCTCTGGAAGAGCGACGGAACGGCCGCAGGGACTGTCATTGTGAAAGATATTTCTTCCGGAACAGGTTCTTCCTCTCCTTCTGGTTTGACTGTTTTAAACAACACGCTCTATTTTGCGGCCGCTTCCTCGACAGGTAATGTCGAACTGTGGAAAAGCGATGGCACGACAGCGGGAACAGAGCAAATTGCTGAGATTGAAACTGGAAGCTCAGGGTCATCACCTCAGCAGCTGACAGCTTTCAACGGGAAGATCTATTTTACAGCCACCACAACCGATAAAGGCACGGAAGTGTGGGTGACAGACGGTACAAGCTCGGGAACGGTTCTGGTTAAAGATATTCGTGCAGACACGACAGGATCAGCACCCACTAATTTAACTGTTTCCGGAACCAAACTCTATTTCAGTGCCGATGATGGTTCCACGGGGCAAGAGTTATGGGGTCTTGATACGACAGCAAGTGTCGATGCTAAAGATCAATCGTATTCTCTATCGGAAGACAATTCACTGATTGTTCCCGCTCAAACAGGGCTTTTGACTAACATCGTCGATCCCAATGGCGGAGCAAAAGTCTTAAGCTATACATCTCCTGCCCATGGTAACTTGGAGTATGTCAATGCCGATGGTTCATTCAAATACACACCGAATGCCAATTTTAGCGGTCAGGATGGCTTTTCATTTACAGTACAAAACAAAAGCGGAGGTACTGACACGGCAACTGTGACTTTCACTGTCTCAGCCTTCAACGACGCTCCCGTCAACCAGGTTCCTGCGACAGCTTCCGTCAATGAAGACTCTCTACTGACTTTCTCGGCCGCCAATGGCAATCAGATCTCTGTAGGTGATGTAGACGCAAGCTCAAGCACCCTTCAGGTTACTTTGACATCAGCCAATGGCACTATGTCGTTAAGTCAAACGAACGGTTTGACGTTCACTGCAGGTAGCGGTACCAACAGCTCAAATATGGTCTTTACGGGAACGGCTGCCAATATCAACGCTGCCCTGAACGGACTCACTTTTTCTCCTTCAGCGAACTTCAGCGGCACAGC